>DATAUH010000449.1:0-11213 GCA_036268375.1 Bryobacteraceae bacterium
GAATTCGGGCATGGGCGCCTCGCCGGGTTTCCATTCCCAGACGACTTTGAGCTTGGAGGCGTTGGCGCGGGTGATTTGATCGAGGGGGGAATAGCGGGAGCCGGCCTGATCGCCGCCGTAAAAGGGCCAGTCTTGCGCGAACACGGCGGAGCAACAGAGGACGAACGTGAGAAGCCGGACCATGGTGGAGTATACCGCGCGCGGCGGCCGAAAAAACGAACTGGCGGGCGGCGGAAAATACGAACTGCCGGCCGAAAAAACGAACTGGATGAGGCGAAAAAACGAACTCGAAGCTGCTACAACAGTAGATTGTGTTAGGTAGAGTTGACTAGGGGGATTACTGGGGCATGGCGCCCCAAAGAGTGTGTCAGAGCGCCTCGGCGGCAAGGGCGCAAAGAATGTTAAATCTCTCTGTTACAATGGTTTTGACTTGGTACGTCAACTGCTTTTCCACAAGCCTGTGAAGCGCCACTTCGCCATCCTGTGTTTGTTTGGTCTGGTGATCGCGCCGCTCCAGTGCGCCACACTGGAGCGGCTTTCCCTTTCGGAAATGATCGCAAAGGCCACAGGGATTGTGCGCGCTCAGGTGGTGAGGGAGTCGATAGCGCGCACGGGGCCGGTGATTTATACCCATTATCAACTGCAAGTGAGCGAGCGGTATAAGGGGGCGGCGCAATCCACGGTGGATTTAGCATTGCCGGGTGGCGTGGCAGACGGCGTACAGCAGGCATTTTCGGGAGTTCCGCAATTGCATCCGGGCGAGGAGTATGTTTTCTTCCTCTGGACCGGAAAGTCGGGGCTGACCCAGGTGATCGGATTGAGCCAGGGGCTGTTCGCAGTGTCGGACGTAAAGGCAAAAGACCCGGCGCTGAAGCGCGCGGCATCGCATGAGATGGTGCTGGACCGCGCGACGGGCCGCCAGGTACAAGACCAGACGCTCACGATGAATTTAAGCGCGCTTAGGGCTCAGATTTCAAATACGCTCGCCGTGCAGGGGATCAAGTAGAGATGGTTTTTCGGGCCTTGGGCCGAGTATTGGCTTTTGCAGCGTTGGCTGCGTTGTTGGGAATGCCTGCTCAGGCTTATTACCATTACATTTACTACCAGGGCCGCACCGCGCCATTCAGCCCCATACGTGCACAGTTCAACCTCGCGGCTCTTCCCAACAACACGCTTTCCTTTTTTGTCAGCGACTCGGGGCCTGATACGTATTACCAGAACGACACGTTCGGTTCGGTGCTGGGGGAGATTAAGCAGTCCCTGGATGTATGGAATTCGGTGAGCGGGTCGAACCTGCGGCTGGCGTTCGGCGGCCTGGAATCTTCGTCGCAACCGCAGGCCAACACGCCGGGTGTGGATGTGGTGTTCGACGATCTGCCGGGCGTGCTCGGCATGGGAACGCCCAACCTGCCTTCATCGCCACAGACGATGATCGGACCGACGGGCACATTTGTGCCGATTACGCGGTCGACGGTGATTTTGACGAACAACACGGCTAACACGGAGAATCAGCCGTTTCCCAGTTACCTCGAAGGCTATTTCACGACGGTGGTGCATGAGATCGGGCATGCGCTGGGTTTGCAGCATACGTGGACGGGCTCGGCAATGTCGCAGGATGTGATCCGCAACACGTCACGGGCGCGGCCGATCGATGTGGACGACGAAGCGGCGCTGCTGGTGTTGTATGGATCGCCGAACTGGAACATGAATTACGGGACGATCGTCGGGACGGTGAACAGCAACAACGCCGGCGTGAGCATGGCGTCGGTGGTGGCGATTTCGGCCACGGGAGCAGCCATCAGCGCGCTGACTAACCCGGACGGGTCGTTTCAGATTCAGGGCGTGCCGGCGGGTTCGTATCAACTCTATGTGCATCCACTGCCGCCGGACGCGGTTCCGAACAACGGACTTGGGTTGGTGCTGCCACAAGATTTCAACGGCAAGTCCTTTCCGGCGGGCGGGGCATTCGCGGCGCAGTTTATACCGGGAACGCAGAATTGGCAGTCGGCGAGTACGTTGAATGTAAGTCCGGGGCTAGTGACCTTAGCGAGTTTCAACGTGCAGAGTAAGTCGTCGGTTCCGATGTATGACATGCTGACTTACAGCTATCTGGGACCGAATAATACGCTTCCGTATGTAACTCCGGCATTTGTGAATGTTACTTCGGGATCGTTTTTGATCGAGACGGAACCGAATTATGCGGGGTCGACGCCGACTCCGACCTCGATAGGGCTGCTGGGCATCGGGAACGCGAACAGGATTCAGACGCCGGCGCCGCAGCAGTGGTTTGTGTACTTCAATGTGCCGCAGTCGCAACAGACGGCCGGGCCGAGGCACCTGGTTTATAACGTTGCCAACGATATGTACGTACTGCCGGACGGCGTGAACTTCACGACGCAGGCGCCGCCGAGTATTTCGTTTGTGACGCAGAACGGGGATGGGACGGTCACGCTGAACGGGTCGAATTTCCAGTCGAACAGCCGCGTGTTTTTCGATGGACTGCCGGGGACGCCGGCCGCGAACAACGCGTTTAACAACGGCGCGTTAACGGTGACGCCGCCGACGGCGGCTCCGGGACACGTGGCGACGCTGACGGTGTTCAACAGCGACGGACAGAATTCGATGTTCCTGCAGGCGGCGAATCCGCAGACTTATGTGTATCCGGCTAACATTGCGAGCGCTTCGCTTTCGCAGAACGCGAATCTGAATATTACGCCGCAGTCGCTGCCGGCGGGAGTCAGTTCGCTGGTGCAGATTACGGCAAGCAATGCGAATTTTGTCGCGGGACAGGCGAGCGTTGGGTTTGGAAGCAGCGATGTTGTGGTAGGTAAAGTGTGGGTGACTAGCCCGACCACGTTGCTGGCGAATGTGACGGTGGCGCCGAATGCAGCGACTGGGAACTCCGAAGTAAGCGTGGTTGCGGCGTTCCAGGTGATTGCGCAACAGGGCGCGTTTCAAATTCAGGGTTCGAATCCAGCGCTGCCGGCGATTGCGTTACCGATTGTAAATGCCAGCACGGGCAATGCGATCACGCCGGGCAGCTTCGCGTCGGTCTTTCCGGCGAATGGCGGGCAGTTTCCGAACAATCTGCAGTTAACGCTGAATGGATCGCCGGTAGGCGTGCAGTACAGCTCGTCCACGCAGATCAACTTCTTTGTGCCTGCGAATACGCCCGTGGGAACGGCGACGCTGACGGCGACGGCCAATGGGAACAGCGTGAGCGTCGGGGTCGAGATCGATACGGCGGGCTCGGGACTGCAGGGTCAGCTGAAACACTAGGATCACGCAGGGAGCGCTGGATTGTACGGGCTCCTATGCATTTCCGGGGCTTGGCGACTTCGCCTGAGAACCGTCTTCCAGACCGTTGACAATTCGCGTGATGCCGTCTTTGATGAGCGGCACATGGAAGTTGATCAGCACGCCAAGACGCTTGCCGGCTAGACGAAGGTAAGTGAGAAGCTGCTTCTTGTGAACCGGGGCTAGCGTTTCGACCGACTTGATTTCGACGATGACTTTGTCTTCGACGAGCAGATCGGCACGGAAGCCGGGGTCGATGCGGACTTCTTCATAGACGATTGGGATGGCGTGCTGGCGTAGCGTGTGGAGACCTCGTCGGGATAACTCATACGCCATGACTGTTTCGTAGACTGACTCGAGTAAACCAGGGCCGAGCCTTGTGTGGATCTGGTAGGCGGCGTCAACTATCTCCTTGGTTATGGAGTTTTC
This sequence comes from Bryobacteraceae bacterium, assembly GCA_036268375.1. GTDB lineage: Bacteria > Acidobacteriota > Terriglobia > Bryobacterales > Bryobacteraceae > PALSA-243. Next base: position 3,727 of record DATAUH010000449.1, read on the forward strand.
GGTCATGGGCGGCTTAATGATCTCACGCAAAGAGGGCGAGAGGCAAAGGGAAGTCGGTCGTGAGGGTTGGTGCATCGGTGTGGGGGTTTTCGGCGATTGGAAGCTTTAAGAATGGTCTCTCGCAAAGATGGGATGAGAAGGCCGGCCTCCCAGCGGGATGCGTTAAGCTCCCAGTTGGACACGCACTCGAGGTGCAAAAAGGAGACCGGCTATGAAGAAGAATACCAGCAGGAAGCAGATTGCGAACAAGAGCCAGAAGAAAAGCAAAGAGGATTTCGCGTTTTACATCGGAATCGATTTGGGCGACAAGAACAGCGACGTTTGCGTTTTGGATCAGAGCGGCGAAGTGAGCAGGGAGTTCCGCTTGCAGATGAAAGAGGAAGCCTTCCAGGAGTATTTCGCCAGTATTCCGCGCAGCCGGGTGGCAGTAGAAGCCGGCGGACAATCGCGATGGGTGGCGGAGGCGATCGAAAAGTGCGGGCACGAGGTCTATGTGTCGAACACGCGAAAAGTACCTTACATCTGCCAGAGCGACGCCAAGGACGATCCAGGGGATGCCTATAAGCTGGCGGAGTTGTTGTATTTCAAGCCGCGGCTGCTGCATCCGATTCAGCACCGTAGCCGGGAAACGCAAGCGGATCTGAGCTGGATACGGGCGCGGGAAGTGCTGGTGACGAGCCGCACGCAGTTGATCAATGCGGTGCGCGGGATCAGCAAAGCATTCGCGCAGCGGTTGGAGAAGTGTTCGACGGCAAGCTTCACGGACAACTTGGCCGGCGGCCAAATTCCGGAGGCGATCCGCGGGGCGGTGGCGCCGCTGTTGGAGACGATCGATCATCTCAACGAGCAGATCCGCTACTACGACGAGATGGAAGAACACATTGCGCGCGAGCGGTATCCGAAGTACTGGTTATTGGAACAAGTGAACGGAGTCGGGGTGCATACGGCGCTGTCGTTCATGCTGACGATCGGAGATCCGGAGCGATTTGAAAAGAGCCGCATGGTGGGTAGCTTTTTGGGAATGCGGCCAAAGCAACAGGAATCGGGAGAGAGCAAGCCGCAGTTGGGAATCACCAAGGCCGGGGACGTGTATCTGCGGAAAACGCTGGTGAACTGTGCGCATCACATTCTGGGACCGAAGGGGAGGGACTGCGATCTGCGGCGTTTTGGGCTGCGCATCTGCGAACGCGGTGGGAAGAACGCCAAGAAGCGGGCGGTGATCGCGGTGGCGCGGAAGTTAGCGGTGCTGTTACACCGGTTGTGGATCACTGGCGAGGTTTACGAGCCGCTGCGGAATAGTAAGCAGCCAATTGCGGCGTAGAGTCGGCCGGAAGCGAACGAGGGGGAGGATTTTTAAGTTCAGCAATTGTGACGTGGGAGAAATGAGAGCGCTGACTGGCATCGAAGTAAAGCACAACCGTCGCTACGGGGCAGACTGCGTTTTGCGTCTTGGTCCAATCGAGATCGCCGCAGAGATAGCAGCGCCCCACCAAAACGAGGGACCCCATCTGGCAGCGGGCCTGCGGGCTCGGACAAGTGCGGATAGAAGCGGGGCGAGAGGCAAAAACGACGTGCCAGGCAACCAGCGGCTGACGAGGAGCAACAACCAAAGGATCCCGAAACGGTTCAGCTCCGGCGTGAGTCCGCTCCCATTCCCCCTTGTCGCGATTGTCCGCGGAGAGGCGGGCCCTGTCAAGACTGCCCTACGGCGCGCCAAAAAAACGGTGCGGTCTTGACAGGGCCCGCCTCTCCGCAAAGCGAAACCTACTGATAGGGAGGAATGGGAGCTCTTTGGCTTGGGGGCGCCGGGCGAGATGTCAACGCGTCAGGTCGGCTTTTAAATATATCTCGCGATTTACTTGACACAGACCGGCCTTCTCATAGAAAGACGCAAAGCTCGCACAGAACACCAACGCCTATTCAGGCTCTGAGAGTGGATTCGCAGTTTTCGCCGGCTGAATACTAATAGAAGAGATACTTGCGCCACTGCGCGTCGCCTTTGCCGAGCATACGCATCAGGTGACGGCTGGTGTGTAGGCTGAAGGGCCGCGGAGCGCGGGAGAGCTTCATGCCGGCTTCATCGGGAGTGCGACTGCCTTTGCGATTGTTGCAGGGATGACAGCAGGCCACGAGATTTTCCCAGGACGATTCACCGGCGCGTGAGCGCGGGATGACGTGGTCAAGCGTGAGTTCGCCCGAGGGCATTATCTTGTGGCAATACTGGCAGGTGTAGCGGTCGCGCATGAGGATGTTTTTGCGGGAAAGCGCGCGGGTTTGGTGCGGAATGCGGCGGTATTCGAGCAGGCGGATGACGGAGGGCAGCCGCGTGATGGCTCGGGCCGAATGCACGGCGTGCAGGGACACTTCTTCCGCGGAGGCGACGCCCTTTAGGACCAGCACCAGGGCGCGCCGGGCGGCGCAGATATTAATTGGCTCGTAACTGGCATTCAGAACGAGCACGGGCTTTTGCAGTCGTTCGCTCGGCATCAATCGCTCTCCCTCGTGGCGGCATGGGCCGCCTGCAATTGCGAAATATCGATTCGGCGGTCTACGCGCGCGACGGTCAAGAGTGAAACTCTGGAAGCGCCGGCGCGTTTCAAAGCCGCGGCACAGGCGGCTGCGGTGGATCCGGTGGTCATGACATCGTCCACCAGCAAGATTCTTTTGCCCTGAACGGAGCCTTCGCGCGCGCGGAAGGCGGCGGAAACGTTGCGGCGGCGGGCGGCTCCGCTTAATCCGGCTTGCGCGGGCGCGGACTTCACACGACGCAGAGCGCGCAGCATGGGAAGACCGGTGCGACGCGAGAGATCGCGCGCCAGCAGCTCCGACTGATTGAACCCGCGGCGCCAACGCTTCAGCCAATGCATGGGAGTGGGCGCGATGGCGTCGAACCTTTCGTCGCGGGGCAGAGCCGTAACCAGCAAGTCACTGAGGGGGCGGGCCAGGGTTGGAATTTTGGAGTATTTGAAGAGCTGGATGAGCTGGCGAAGGGGGCCCTCGTACGCGCCGAACGAATAGGCTGCATCGAAGGCGCGCAACCCGCTGCGGCAGAGCGCGCAGCGTCCATCGGCATCGAGTGGAAATTGGTTTTGAAACGGAGTGCGGCAGGAGACGCAGAAGAATTCCGCATTTAACGGTTGCAAATTGTGCAGACAGGATTGGCAAACCGGCACACGGCTGATCTCACGAAGGCGTTCCCCGCAGAGGCGACACGAGGAGGGGTAGAGGAGGGAAAAAAGAGCGCAGGACGTTGCGTGTACTACGTTAGAACCGAAATTTGCGATTGCGGCGCGTCTACTCGAGAAGGCCCACCCCCGCCAAAGTCCTATTGTATTCCGATTTTGGGGCGTGGTAAACACATTTGGGCGGGATTGCGTTTTTTCATGAACCAGGAACCGAAACGTAACCTGATGTGGGGGCGTAGAATACAGGCAGGCAATCACATGAGTCGAACGGGAAGGGTGTTGGGGCTGTGTGCGGCGCTGAGCTGCGTGGCGCTACTCGGTTTGCGCGCACAGCAGGCGGAAGCGGTGAAGATCGTTCCGCGAACCAAGGCCGCAGGCACGGCGGCTAAAGTGCCGGTGGTCGGGACAACCTTGCGTGTGGACTCGAACCTTGTACTGGTACCGGTCTCGGTATGCGACCCGATGAATAAACCAGTAACGGGACTTGAAAAGGAACACTTCAAGGTTTTCGACGACAAGGTGGAGCAGACCATCACGCATTTCGCGATGGATGACGAACCGGTAGACGTCGGTTTGGTGTTCGACATCAGTGGCAGCATGGGCAATAAGTTGAGGCGGTCGCGAATGGCGGCGGCGGACTTTTTCAAGACAGCAAATCCCGAAGACGCATTCTTTCTGGTGGAGTTCAATGATGCGCCGAAGCTGGTGGTTCCGCTGACCAAGGACACGGGCGAGCTTCAGAATCAACTGACGTTCGCGGAATCGAAGGGGCGGACGGCGTTGCTGGATGCGATTTTTCTGGCGATGCATGAGATGAAGAAATCGACCAAGACGCGCAAGGCGCTGCTGATTATTTCGGATGGCGGGGATAATTCGAGCCGCTATACGGAAGGTGAACTGAAGGCGCGCGTGCGCGAGAGCGATGTGCTGGTGTATTCGATCGGCATTTTCGAATCGGGTGGAGGACGGGACCGGTCACCGGAAGAGAGCAACGGGCCGGCTTTGCTGAGCGACTTGGCGCAGGCCACCGGCGGGCGCTATTTCGATGTCGAGGATATCAACGAGATGCCGGATATTGCGGCGAAGATTGGGATCGAGCTGCGCAATCGGTATGTAATTGGATATTCGCCGACAGTGACGGCGCGCGACGGCAAGTATCATCACGTGCAGGTGAAGGTAGTACCGCCACGAGGGCTTGGGTTGCCGACGCTTAAGGCGTACTGGCGACCTGGCTATTACGCGCCGGTGGAATAGCGGGCGGGATTACTTCCAGAGATCGTGAAGCTGCCTTTTATCGGCGGCGGACATGCCGGCGTGTTTCTGGATATCGGCGCGCGTGTTGATCAGGCGGCGAAAGCGGCCGAAGTATTCTTCGATGTCGCCGCCGAATTGAAAGCTGTACATAATGTCGGCGAAGGCCGCGGTGTGACGCAGGCCCAGTGCATGGCCAGTTTCGTGGACGCAGGTGAGATAAAGGATGGCGTCGCGTAGCAGAGGATCGGAACTGCGCGACTGCTCGGGCAGCACGTAGACTTCGGCGCCGTGGACGCCATCGACGTCAATGGGGCGGGCTTCGCCGTAGAGACCGCCGCTACCATCGGCCCAGAAGACCCGAATCTGCGCATGGGCCATTTTTGCTGACGGCTCGAAACGCAATGCGCCGCCGGATGCGGCTTGCCAGGCTTCAAGAGCCCAGCGGGCGAGTTCGGGATCGCCTGCGTGGCAACCGGATTCGGAGGGCGTGGCGCAGGGCTGCACCCAATAATGCAGGGTGGCGCCGGCGGCAAGGCCACTCGAAAACAGCAATAGCGCGGTGAGCTTCACTGCTTGAAGATGCTCTTGGGAATCATGCCGTGAACGCCTTTGGTGCCGTCGACCGCCTGGGTGACGTTGAAATCGACGGCGACGCTACAGAGGGCGTAGGCGTCTTCGCGCGTCATGTGCTTTTCGGTGACGAGGAAATCGATGGCGTCGCGGACGGCGTTGACCAGGGCGAGGTTGAGGTCGGGATCGAGGCCCATGGCGATCCAGTGGGTGGGCGTTTCGCCGCGCGGTCCTTTCAAGTGCATGTCTTTGCGGACGATGAATTGAAATGTGCCGACGAGTGAGGTTTCCATGGCGGTGATATCGGCTTCACCGTTGCCTTGGCCTGCGTGGCCGTCGCCGACTTCGAAGAGCGCACCGGGGACGAAGACAGGGATGAAAAGCTTCGTGCCTACAACGAGGTCTTTGTTGTCGAGGTTACCAGCGTACTCGGCGGGCGGGCCGCTATTGACGCGGCCTTTAGCGGGCGCGGGGGCGACGCCCATGCTGCCGAAGAACGGATGTAGCGGGATCTCGATGTTATCGGCGAATTTGGCGACCATGCGTTGTTTGTCGAGCGGGATGATCTTGCTGGCGCCGTGTTGAAAATCGGTGGCGGGTAGCACGCCGCGCTGGGGACTAAAGCCGTTAGAGGCGTAAGGGGTCGCGAGGTCGATCTTCTGAATGCGGATTTCGAGGGTATCGCCGGGCTCTGCGCCTTCAATGTAGATGGGACCGGTGAGGATGTGGCCGCCGGGGCCTTTGTTGGGACCGGTGACTTGCGCGTAGATGTCTTTCAATTCCTGCTCGACGTCTTCGGGCTTGACGCCGCCGCGGGTGAGGCTGGTGGGGCTTGAGGTGGTGAGGGTGTGGACGGTGACGGTGTCGCCGGATTTGATGCGCAGCGCGGGCTTGGCTTCCGACCAATAGTATCCGTAAGCGACGGTGGTTGGCGTGGGCTCGAGTTTGTAATCGGCCGCGTGGGCAACGACGATGGCGGCTAGGGCAACGACAATCGGCTTCATGGGTATTCCGAATTCTATCGCAGGCGCTTTTCCTTCGGGCGCGCGGGGGGCGGGTTGCGGAGTACGCCGCTTATAATGAACAAAGTGGAACTGGAAAAGACACTGCTGCGGAAGGTTGGGGAGGCGATTCATCGCTTTCAGATGATTCGCGATGGCGACCGCGTGGCGGTCGGCGTTTCGGGCGGCAAAGATTCGGTGACGCTGCTCGAGGCGCTGCTGTTGTTGCGGGATCGCGCGCCGATCGATTTTTCGGTGGTCGCGTTTACGGTGGAGCAGGGGAAGTTTCTGCGGCCGATCGAACCGATTGGCGATTATCTGAAGCAGCGCGGCGTGGAGTGGACTTACTTTCGCGACACGCCTTCGATGCAACTGCTGGAGGACCAGCCGGACCACGGTTGCGACGTGTGCAGCCGCTTCCGGCGGCGCGCGGTGTATGAGATCGCGAAGGGGCTGGGGACGAACGTGATTGCGTTCGGACATACAGCTGACGATTTTTGCGAGGCGCTGCTGCGGAACACGATGTTTACGGGGAAGCTGAGCGCGCTGCCGCCGGTGACGAAGTCTCGCAATGGTGATTTCCGGTTGATACGGCCGCTGGTGTTTGTGACGGAAGACATCACGACCGCGTATGCGCAATCGAAGGGCATTCCGGTGATTCCGTGCGGGTGTTCGCAGAAGACGGGCACGGTGCGGCGGTCGTTGCGGGACATTTTTGCGGAGTTGGAGCAGGATTATCCTCACTTGAAAGAGACCATGCTTTCGGCGATGGGGAATGTGGATACGGGGCGATTGCTGGATCCGCGTTTTTTGGATGCGGAGCAGGAAGAGCCGCGCGAGTTGCTGCCGATTTTGGGATGATCAGGGCCGCATGGATGTCATGAAACCCCAGCATGCGGCGTTCAAGAGAAACACCACTGCGGCAAAGGTGATCACGCCCGCGGCGGCTCTAATGTCGCCACGACGGCGCAGCCAAACTACCAGCGGCACAATATAGATAAGTTGGATGAGTCCGAACGCAGTAAACGGGATCAGTGTGGCGGTGCTCGCCCTGTTGATAGCGTTTACGACGATGAGGCCGAGTACGACTGCCGCGATGGTGGCGCCAAAAGCCAATAAACAGCCCAGGGCGAAGCTGCTGGTGTCGGGCTGATTAGGCTCGGGTGTCATTTTGTTCAGGCATAGAGGTGAAGGCAGCCTCTCGCTCGCGGCGCAGCGGGCCGAGAATGCGCTGCTCCCGGTCGTCGCGATAGAAGAGGTTATAGGTATCAAAGGGAATGATGCGGCCGTCGGGGTGCGCGATGTGGACGCAGGTCTTCTTCACAGAGCGCACGTCGAAGATGTGGGCGTCGATGAACTGCATGATGATTACGCGGAACAGGTTCTGATATCCCATGCCCTGCGGTAGCGCAACCTGCGGCAGGCAGCAGAGCAGATCGCGCAGGGAAGCGGCGCTCGATTGGGGCGAATGGCTGGT
>DATAUH010000450.1:0-12005 GCA_036268375.1 Bryobacteraceae bacterium
CATCGACGACCTGATTACCAAAGGCGCGGACGAGCCATATCGCATGTTCACCTCGCGTGCCGAATTTCGCCTCCACCTGCGGATCGATAATGCCGATGAGCGCCTCACGCCGATCGGCCGCCGGGCGGGTTTGGTCACCGACGAGCGATGGCAGGTGTTTGAAAGGAAGGCCGCGCAGAAGGTAAAGCTCGCCGCCGCTCTCGAGCGCCACAAGTACGGTCAATGGTTGAAGCGTCCGGAGGCGTCCATCACTGAGATTCTGCCTTGGGTGCGCGAGACGCTTGGCGAATAGCCCGTCCAAGGTGTCTCCACTACGGTCGAGACCGAAGTGAAGTACAGCGGCTACATCGGTCAACAATCCCGCCAAATCGAGCGGCTCAAAACCTCCGAGCGCCGACCGATTCCGGCCGATTTCGGTTTCGAAGGAATTCCCGGGCTCTCCCGCGAGGTTCAAGCTAAGCTGGCGCAAGTTCGTCCGACTACTCTCGGCCAAGCCGCCCGAATTCCCGGCGTCACTCCCGCAGCCGTCGCGATTCTGGATGTCTATCTGAGCGTCGATCGTGTTCGCTGACGTCCTTCGGGAGCGAGCCCGTGGCATCGCCGATCTCACCGATTCCCAAGTTGCTACTCTTCAGTCGCACTACGACCTCATGGTGCGCTGGAATAAGGTCTTGAACCTGACGACGATTAAAGATCTCGCCGAAGTGGTCGATAGGCATTATGTGGAGTCTCTTTTCCTCGGGACTCACCTGCCGTCCGGTCCGTTAACCATCGCCGACGTTGGTTCCGGTCCCGGCTTTCCTGGCTTTCCAGTCGCGGTCCTACGCGCAGACTGCCATATCACCCTGATCGAGTCTCACCAGCGCAAAGCGGTCTTCCTGCGCGAGGCAAGCCGCTCACTCCCAAATGTAAAGGTAATTTCGCAAAGGGCCGAGGCCATTGCCGGTGCATTCGATTGGGTAATCTCCCGCGCCGTTAGTTACCAAGATTTAGGCTCCTCGATGCCGAAGCTGGCGGGTCGGGGAGTTGCATTGCTTACTGGACATGAAGAACCTCCCCCGGCATGGGGATTCGCTTGGCAGGAAACGCTACCGATACCACCGGGCAAGTCACGGTGGCTGCGACTCGGGACTCGTGTAGTCGCCGAAGAGTGACGCTCGAACTTTGTTTCACGTGAAACGGGGTTGTACCTGAACACGGCTCATGCGGGCAATCTACGCCCGGTGATATTCTGTCGCCTTTGTCGTGGCTTTTCTTGGCGAGCTTAGCGGCTTTGCCTGCTAACAGCTCGTCAAGTTCCACGTGAAACAACTCTCAAAGACAGGCTTCCTGAAGAATGCTAGGATAGCCGCTTGAGCCGAGTATTCGCGACCACAAATCAGAAAGGCGGCGTCGGCAAAACCACCACCGCCATCAACTTAGCGGCCGCGCTTGCAGCCAGCGAGCTCCGAGTGCTCGTTATCGACAACGATCCACAAGGCAACGCGACCAGCGGCCTCGGCATAGCAAAAGATCCCGAGCGGGTTAGCACCTACGATTTCCTCTTAGCCGAAACTGCTCCCACAGAGCCGTTTATCCCGACCGCCTTTGAAGGCCTATCCATAATTCCAGCCGACAAAAACCTCGCCGGCGCGAACTTGGAGCTCGTAGACGTCCCCCACCGCGAATACCGCCTTCGCGAACGCCTCAAAACGGTGCGGGACCAGTTCGATTTTACGATCATCGATTGTCCGCCCGCCCTTGACCTCCTCACTCTCAATGCCCTGATCGCCGCCGACGCGCTCGTCGTACCTATCCAGTGCGAATTTTTCGCTCTGGAAGGTGTTTCCGAGCTCATGGACACCATCGATCGCATTCGCGCATCCTTCCACCATCCGCTCGAGATCGAGGGCATACTTCTCACAATGTATGACGACCGCACCAATCTCACCCGCCAAGTTGCGGCCGATCTCCGCGAGTTCTTCCAGGACGACGTGTTCAAAACCATCATCCCCAGAAGCGTAAAATTGGCCGAAGCGCCTAGCTTCGGTAAGTCCATTCTGTCCTACGACCCTCGGTCCAAAGGCGCGGAAAGTTATATTCGATTGGCAAAGGAGATTCTGGATCGTGAACAAGCCAGAAAACGCGCGCCGCGTCCTCGGTAAGGGACTCGGCTCTCTTCTACCGGCGCGGCCCACGGCCCCGTTGTCCCCGCCCGCCGCCGCGCCGGCTCCGCCGCCAAGCGAAGCGGCCACAGTAGTCGCTATCGACCTTATCGACGCTAATCCGCTCCAGCCTCGTCGCATCTTTCAGGCCGACAAACTCGCCGAGCTCGCACAGTCCATCCGCGCCAACGGAATCATCCAGCCTCTGGTGGTACGGAAAGCCGAGGGACGTTATCAACTCGTAGCCGGTGAACGCCGCTGGCGGGCCGCCAAGCTCGCCGAACTCACGCAAGTCCCTGTAGTTGTCCAGGAGATCGCAGACGACCGTCTGCTTGAGATCACTCTGATCGAGAACATCCAGCGCGAGGACCTCAACCCCATCGAAACCGCAATCGCTTTCCAACGCATGGCCAGCGAACTTACCCTCTCCGCCGAAGATATCGGAACACGGACAGGCAAAGATCGCAGCACCGTAGTCAATGCCATCCGTCTCCTGCAACTGCCCTCCGATCTGCAGCAGTTAGTCGCGGAGCGCCGCCTTTCCGCCGGGCACGCGCGGTGTCTGCTTTCCCTGCCGACGCCCGAAATGCAGCGCGAAGTCGCCGAACGCGCCGCAGCCCGAGGCTGGTCGGTCCGCGAAACGGAGCGCACCACCCAGAAGATGCTTGAAGGGCGCAAGCCCAAATCGGTTGACGAGGTTGAACTCGACCCCAACGTCAAAGCTGCCATTCGCGAGCTCGAGCGCGCACTCGGAACCAAGGTCCGCATCGTTGAGAAGGCCAAACAGAAGGGCCGGATTGAGATAGACTACTACTCGTCCGAAGACCTTGACCGGATTTATGCCGCCATTGTCCGCGATTCCAGCGAATCCTAAGCAGTCTCAACTGTCACGATAGGGCCGAATCCCAAGCAACCTTTTGACCCGGTGTCGCGTTAAATCATTTAGACTGAAACTAGTCGGAACTGGGGACTTATGCGCGTCCGTCATCTTCTTATCTCCATCGCGAGCGTCTCGCTCTTAGCCGCGCAAGAGCCTGCACAGCCTGCTGCGCCGCAGCCGGATTCGTACACGGTGTCCGCTGGTTCCAAGGTTCCCCTCAGCCTCATCAACAGCATCAGTACCAAGCACTCGGAGCCGGGCGATCGCGTCTACCTGGAAACCGCCTTTCCCGTTCTGTCGCGCGGACGCATCGTCATTCCCGTCGGAAGTTACGTTGCAGGCACTGTAACTGAAATTAAGAAGCCTGGTCGGATCAAGGGTCGCGGTGAGCTTTACGTCCGCTTCGATTCCCTCACCCTTCCGAACGGGGTGACGCGTGATTTCACCTCGCGCATGGGCACAATGGACGCCTCCTCCAGCGGAAAACTGGATCGCCAGGAGGGTAAAGTCGTGAGCGAGGGCAACAAAGCGGGCGACGTAACAACAGTCGCGGAGACCACGGCCACCGGCGCCTCCATTGGTGGAATTGCCGGCGCCATCGCACAGCATGGCGGGATGGGCCTGGGCATCGGCGCGGGGGCAGGCGCAGCGGCAGGCATCATCGCCGTTCTGGCTTCGCGCGGCCCGGACGCGATTCTTGCCAAGGGCAGCACCGTCGAGATGATTCTCGATCGGCCGGTTACCTTCACCGATACTGAGCTCAATTTCGGTCCCTACCAGGCCCCGCGCATGTCGACGCCCGTGGCGCAGCCCCCGCAACAGCCGTCCTCGCTGTTCCCGATTCGCAAGTAACCGCGCCTCGTTCGTAGCCGAGTTTGCATCCGCAGTTCGTTTTTTCGTCTCGCCGACGCCGACCCGCCAGAGGTCCCTGCAACAGACGCGCCGAAAACCCCGTATCCGGCGGCAGCCGCGTTTGCGGCACTAAGCTCCTCCGCAACGAAGCACCGCTCGCCCCCCGCACGCCAGTTCGTTTTTTCGTCTGTAGCACCCGCGCACCGAAAGCACACCACGGCCCCTGACGTTAAACGTGGTGCGATTTTCCCTTAGCGACGCCGTTGCGCCGAACCCCCGCTATTTAAGGATTTCGAGAATGCCCGCAAGCTCCCGGCGAATCTCCGGCAGCGGATCACTGGCGAAAAGATCCCGCTGAGCCGGCTTCGGCGCCTTGGCTTTCGGATTCCGCGCCTCTTCATGCAGCCGCTGGCGCGCGCCTTCGATGGTGAACTTCTTGTCGTAGAGCAGGTGCTTGATGCGCAGCAGCAGCTCCACATCTTTGCGGCGATAAAGGCGATGCCCGGTGCCGGATTTCTTGGGCGACAGCGCGTTAAACTCCGTCTCCCAATACCGCAGGACGTAGGGCTCCACGCCCAGCAGTTCGCTTACTTCACCAATCTTGAAATAAAGCTTATCTGGGATTTCTGGCGTGCCCGGCTGTAACGCCACATCCGTCATGAGACATCCGCCATCCTAGCTCAGTCGAAGCGGATTGTCACGACATGTTCGCCCCTAGGCAACATAAGGGACGCAGGCCCGGCGAGCTCTAATGCGATTGCGTGGCCATCCACCGAAGCCGTGCGCGGCACGCGGTCAAACGTGGCGATCGCGTGTGCGGCGCTAGTGTAGGTGAATTCGATCCCGCTCCCCGCAACGTGCGCATTTTTCAGCTCGCCATTCAACTGCAGCAGGCGGGCAGGCGCCGCATTCGAGGTCTCCTCCACCGTGTGATTGCCCGCAGGCAGCCAAACCGTCGAGTCGTCACTGGCCGGCCACAGGCGCCCGTCCACCATGGCCGCGCCTTTCCAGGGCAGCCCAACTCCGGATGCCGTCTCGATCGAAAGCTTGCCACCAGCACGTGTGATGTGTTTAACCGCCGCCGAAGAAGAGGGCAGCAACGGCAGATCCGGCGTCAGCAGCGAGTTTTCGAAATACAGCGCCACGCGTGAAAAATTCGCTGCGGCACTGTGGACCAGCTCAAACAGCTCCGCGCCCGTCTGCTGCGTCGTCGGATAAACATCCTGATAGCGGTCGACGATGTTGATGTCCACCGCCAGCTTTTCGCGATGCGTCGTCAGCGGCCGATACTTCTCCGCAATCGCCTGATACCGCTGCGCACCCAAATTCCACACGGTCGCAGGATCTTCGATCAGGAATGTGAACGCGTGCGTGTCCAGCATCGGCAGCACGCGCGCCGCGTCAGCGCCGATCGCCTCGCGCATACCCGAATCAAACCGGTCGTCGACGTGCGTCAGCACCAGATCCAGATCCGGCTTCTTCGCGCGCAGGCCTTCCAGTTCCGCAAGCCACTCCTGCTGCATGCGCCGCGCCAGGTCCGCGCGATAGTCCAAAAACTCTTTGCGCGCCGCCGCATCGTCCTTGCGCGAAGAAAACAGCTCCATCGGATCGAAGCCTGCACGAGCTTTAAACTCGGCGCGCACATCCGCATTCATCGGCGTAAAGCGTGACGGGTTGCCGATCCCCTCGAGCGATTCGAAGTACAGTTCCGCCAGGTTCACGCCGTCCCACCCGAAGTTCGAAATCAAATCCTTTACGCCCGCCGAAACCGCGCGGAAGCAGTCGCGATTCGTCAGGTTCATCAGCTTGCGCCAATCCAGCTGCGCATCCTGTTGCACCGCCGTCTTCTCGCGCCATTCCGGATGCTCGTCCCAGAACTTCTCGCTCACATGCGGCAGCTCGAGCCACGCGTAAACCAAAATGCCTTCGCGATGGCACGCTTCAATCAGCTTGCGCAGATATTCGTCGCGCTCCGGATCGCGCTCGTAGAAGTGCCACGCCGCCACATGCAGCGCAGCCACTCCCGATTTGCGCCACCGCGCCGCAAAGTAATCCAGATCCACGCGCGACCGGTACGATGAATCGAAAAATGCCCACAGCCGCGAACCGCGAAACGGCGCCTCCATGCCCAAATCCGTCAGGGCCGCCAGAATATAAGGGAAGCGCTCGTAGCCGCGTTCGCCAGGAGCCGTCGCAATCCACAGAACTGCGCCGGAGCCGCGTCGAAGCCCCGCCGTCATCGGCGCATTCGTCCATCGCTCTCGCGTGAACACCTGCGCGCCCGCCGGCAGATCCATCAGCGGCAGTTCCAACGGCTTCTGCCAGATGATCGGTAAATCGGGTCGATGCACGTCGCGCAAATCCGTCGTGCGCACTGTGCCCTTTCCGCGCTTGAAACCGAACGATTCCGCCAGCGGCGATTCGCCTTCGAGCACCAGAATCGTGCCCTTGTCGACTCGCGCCAACCAGTCCCCCGCCGCCGGCGTTCCCGCCCGCGCGATCACCAGATGCGCGCTCGCGTCCTTTTCAAATCCCACCGACTCCATGATCTGCGGCCATGCCCCGGCATCCCGCGCCAGCACGTTGTAGTACGGCAGCTCAGCGGCGGAAGCGGCCCCAGCCGCCAAGAGCATTGCCGATCCGGCCAAGCCCAACTTAGCGCGTAAACGCATACCAAACTCCCACTCTGAAATCGTTAAAATTCGGCCCGCGAGGATTGCCAAGATTCACCAGGTACGCGCCGCGCAGCGCATTCGCCGTGACATACATGCTCTGCGGCATATTCGCCGTGCGAAACCGTATGCCCGGTCCCGTCTCGACAAAATTCGCCCACGGTTGCCGCTGCGTATCCACCGTCACGTTGCCATTCATGTAAGCCTGAACCCGCAGCGCCTTTGGACCGAGCGTCCAACCCAGCCGCGACTGCGAATACAGCAGCGAGTCGTTTCCAAAGCGGCTCACGAAAATCGCATCGAGAGTCGTATCCGCAAATGCCCCGCCCGTCTCCGCGATCAGCGATTTCCCCGTCGCCCGCGCCGCGCTGATGCCGCCGCGAAAATCCGGCAGCATGTGCCCAGTCAAATAACTCATCGACGACCCGGCCTCGAACCACCCGGTCACGCCCTTCCAGGTGTTCGTGCGCACGCCGCCGCCAACGATAAAAGCGCTCTCCGAAAGCAGCTGCGGCGAGCCTCCCACCGCCGTGCTCCCGATCGTCTGCCGCGTGTCACCCACAAACCGTACGCTCAGGTAAGGCCGAAACGGCAACTTCGTTCGCAGCTCCGTCTTCACCTGCGCATAGCCGAATTGATCGTGCCAGCGCGAAGAAAATAGTGGATAAAACCATGCCGTCGTACGGAACAGTTCCATGTCCGGTCGCAGATTGTCATGCGCGTGCGCTGCTTCCTGCGCAATCTTCGGATCCGGACTCCGCCGCGCCAGGTCGAACCACCGGAACGCCTGCGCATCGTGGTGCAAAACGTTATTCGTCCAGCCCAGTTGCAGCATCACGGAATAATCGCCCGGGTCAGCCTCGTGCGCCTGTTCCAGATATTTCAGCGCGTCCTTCATGTACCCGGCCTGCAGGCTGCGCGCCGCCATTGCCTTTGCCTGGCTCACCGGATCCTGACCTTCCGTCGGCTTAGCATCAGTTGACGCCACCAGCTTCACCGGCATATGCAGCAGCATGCGCACGCGGTTCGAAAGATCTTCATCGTTCGCGTCCATCACCCGCTGCAGCAGCGGCATCGCCTCGGTTTTCGCGCCGCGCCCATACAGCAAGAATCCAAGCTGCGCCGTTGCCATCAAATCGCCTGGCGCCGGATTTGCCAACGCGCGAAACTCCGCTTCCGCTTCGCCGTTGCGGTCCATCACCAATAACAAAAAGCCCAGTTCCCGGCGCAGCTCTACGTTTTTCGGATCCAGCTCCAACGCCTTGCGAAACTCCGGCACGTACGGATATCGATTCGGCAGAAGCTCCCTTGCCATTTCCTCCGCGCGCGTTTCTCCACCGCGCGAAGCTGCCAGTAGCGCCGCATTCCCCCGCTCTTCTTCGCCGGCGGCCTTCAGCACGCGTCCCAGGTCCACCAGCACCGAGCGCCGATCCGGCAGCATCCGCCACGCTTTCTCGTAGTGTTCCGCCGCGAGCGCCAGCTCATCGCGCTGTTCCGCCAGCGTCGCCAGCTCGAAATGCGCGCTGAAATTGTCTCCGCCTAGTTGAATCGCGCTCTTCCAACGCTCGATCCCCGCCGCCAGCGGCTTATCAATGTTTTGGAAAGCCTGCTCCGCCGTCGCATTCCCGGTCTTGCGCACGCGGTCGAAAACCCGTCGCGCCTCCGCCTGTTCCTTGGTCTCGTAGCAGAGGAACGCATACTCCATCGCCACCTGCGTATCCGTCGGCTCCATGCGCATGGCTTCTTTGAACTGCTGGCGCGCCGCAATGTTCTCGCCTACCTTCAAATACGTGTAAGCCAGGTCTTTGCGGACGTCCGCGCGATCAGGTGCAGCCTTGATCGCGGCCAGAAAATTCGTGATCGCCTGATCGTAGTCCTTCGCTTTCAATGCCTTGTACGCTGCATCGAGGGATGCGTAAGCGGGATCAGCGGTCGGGGTCAGCGGTTGCGCGCTAACTAGGCCCAAAGCCGAGGTGAGCAGCCAAACCACGAGCAGAAATGGGCTTAATGCGCGGACGCAGACACGCCCGGCGTGAAACAGTGATACCTCTCGCATATCTCTCTAGAGGAGTAGTGCGCTTACTGTGGGATTTTTCGCAAAATTAAATAGTGAGCTCGCGCGCTGCAGGCATACTCCTCCACCCCACCTCCCTCCCTGGCCTGTACGGCATCGGCGATTTGGGCCCCGAGGCCTTTCACTTCGCAGACTGGCTGGCCTCCGCCGGTCAGAAGCTGTGGCAGATGCTGCCGCTGGGCCCCGTCGGATATGGCGAATCGCCCTATCAGCTTTTTTCGGCGTTCGCGGGCAACCCGATGCTGATCAGCCTCGACATTCTGGTCGAGCGCGGCCTGCTCGATCCAGCCGATATGGCAAACCACCCGGAGTTCAGCGCCGAAAATGTCGATTTCGAGCGCGTGATCCCATGGAAAACTGGACTGCTCCACAAGGCTTTCGACCGCTTCGAAGCCAAAAGCATGGAGGCCGATCGCCAAGAGCTTGACGATTTCATCCAGCGCCACTCCACTTGGCTGCCGTCGTTTGCGAAGTTCATGGCGTTAAAGGAAGCCAACGGCGGCGGCATGTGGACCGGCTGGAAGAACCTCTCCGAACCAGACCCGAAAGCGCTTCGCTATCACGAGTTCGTGCAGTTTGAATTCTTCCGCCAGTGGTGCGCGCTGAAAGAATATTGCGCCGGTTTAGGCATCCGCATGATGGGAGATCTCCCCATCTACATCGCGGGCGACAGCGCCGACGTCTGGGAGCATCCGGACCTTTTCGATATGACTACCGTGGCGGGCGTGCCGCCAGACTATTTCAGCGCCACCGGCCAGCTTTGGGGAAATCCGATCTACCACTGGGACAAAATGAAGCGGGACGGGTATCGCTGGTGGATCGAGCGCGTACGCGGGTCGCTTTCCATGTTCGACGTGATTCGCATCGACCACTTCCGCGGCTTCGAAGCCTTCTGGGCCGTCCCGGCCGGAGAGCCCACCGCGGAACACGGCCAGTGGATCACCGGCCCCGGCGCCGATCTCTTTCGCGCCCTTCAGGATGCTCTCGGCCCCTTGCCGGTAGTCGCTGAAAATCTCGGCGTGATCACGCCCGAAGTAGAAGCGCTGCGCAACGAATTTCATTTCCCTGGCATGGCTATCCTGCAATTTGCCTTCGGAAAAGACGATCAGGCCCGCAGCTTCAAGCCGCACAACTATATTCACAACCTTGTGGCCTATAGCGGCACCCACGACAACGACACCGTGATGGGCTGGTGGCGGAGCCAGGGTGGCGACAGCACACGCAGCGCCGAAGATATCGCCGAAGAGAAAGCACACGCGCGAGCCTACCTGGCGACAGATGGCTCCGAGTTGAACTGGACGCTCATCCGCACGCTGATCGCGTCCGTGGCCGAAACAGTATTATTCCCGGCGCAGGATATATTGGGCCTCGGCAAAGAAGCGCGCATGAACACGCCCGCGGTTGCCAGCGGAAATTGGCGCTGGCGTATGAAGCCGGATGCGTTGACGCCCGAAATCGCGGCCCGTCTGCGCGAGATGACGACGATTTACGAACGCTAAACGTTTTTGCGGCGACCACCTGTCGCCCCCGATTTCGAATCGCCAAGTAGTTTGATTTGACAAATCAAATTGGCGAGCATACGATGTCTTCATGCCCCGCGCCGAAGTCGAAACAGTCCTGCGGTGCTATCCCGCGATTTACTTCGCGTGTCACCGGCGGCACGTCCGCGACGAAAAAACCGAGCGGGTAATCAGCGCGCACCAGGCCAGCATCCTGGACCATCTGGACGATGTCGACGGCACTTCACTGCTCGATCTGGCGCGACACATGGGTGTGACCGCGTCGACAATGTCGCTCACCATCGATCGATTGGCGCGCGACGGGTACGTGACGCGCGCGCGCAGCAAACAGGACGCGCGCCGGGTGGAGCTTCGTTTGACGCCCGCGGGCGTTCGTATCAAACGGCAGCAAAAGGTGCTGGAGCCGGAGCTTATTTCGGCGATGCTAGGCAAGCTGGATGACAAGCGGCGAAAAAAAGCGCTGCGTGGCCTGGAGCTCTTGGCGGATGCGGCGCGCGAATTGATCGAATCCGGGGACCTGCAACGCATTTTGAAAGGAGCAGCCGCGTGAAATGGGTATTTATCGCACTCGGGGTTATCGCGTTCGTGGTGGCGGTGGTTGCCGTGGCCGGAGCGATGCTGCCGGTGAAGCATCGGGCTACACGCAGAGCGCGTTTTGAGAAGCCGGCGGAGGCAATCGATTCCGTCATCTCGGGACCGCCGGATTGGCGTTCCGACGTGAAGGCGTTCGGCGCGCTGCAGGATGCGAACGGCCGCAAACGTTGGTGGGAGCAGGATTCGCAAGGCCAGAAAATTACGTACGAACTGCTGGAGCATACGCCGACGCGCTATGTGACGCGAATCGCCGACGAAAAGCTCCCGTTCGGCGGCACATGGACGATTGAAACGCTGCCGGTGTCCGCCACTACTTCCGATGTGCGCGTTACCGAGGACGGCGAAGTCTACAACGTAATCTTTCGGTTCGTCTCACGGTTCGTCATGGGCCATACGGCGACCATCGACGCTTATTTGCAAAACCTCGGCGCCAAGCTAGGCGAGAAGCCACGCATCGAAAGCTAAATCAGCCCGTTCGCTGTCTTTGCGTTCGGGCGGCGCGCATTATCCTGTGTCCTGACGCGGTCGAGCGTCATCTAAATGAACAGCGGACCCTGCGATTGCACGCGTGCGTAAAAATGGGTTCCTGGTGTTCGAATGAAAACAGTAGGCGGAAGTGAATTGTTGCTTTCGGCGCTCGACTTGGTTCCCCTGGTCGAAGGCGGCACAAGCGAGGGCGCGCTGGCGGATTCTGCGGCGCTGGCGCAAGCGTTGGATCGCTTGGGATACGCTCGGTTGTGGTATGCGGAGCACCACAATATGCCCGGCATCGCCGCGACTACGCCGGAGGTGTTGATTGCCCGCGCCGGTACGTTGACCAAGCGCATTCGATTGGGCGCAGGCGGCGTGATGTTGCCTAACCATTCGCCTCTGAAAGTAGCCGAAACATACAAGCTGCTCGAGACGATGTATCCGGGGCGCATCGATTTGGGCATCGGACGGGCCCCGGGCACCGACCGCTTGACTGCGCTGGCGCTGCGCCGATCACGCGAGGCCATGCAAGTGGACGATTTCCCGCTACAACTAGAAGAACTGCTGGCGTGGGGCGGCAAGGGCGAATTTCCCGCGGACAGCCTGTTTCGAAAAATTCGAGCCATGCCGGACGACAAAGCGCTGCCGCCGCTCTACATGCTTGGTTCGAGCGATTACGGAGCGCGTGTAGCCGCGCAGATCGGCGTCGGATTTGCCTTCGCGGGCCACTTCAGCACCGATCGGCCGGAGTTTCCGATGCACGCGTATCGCGGAGGCTTTAAGGCCGGACAACTTGAG
>DATAUH010000451.1:0-2531 GCA_036268375.1 Bryobacteraceae bacterium
GGAACGCAGCCTGGCTGTCTTCCGCGAGTCGGTTCATTCGATGGAGGTCGCGCTTGAAATCGATCCGAGCGACCTCAATTCGCCGCTGCGACTTGCGGTGACCCTGCTCGCTTTTTCGCGGCGCCTGGCTGCCGCGGGCAATCAATCGGCGGCGCACGACGCGGCTTCTGAAGCTCTACGCCTGCTGAGCGTGACCGCGACGCGCTCTACGGCGGGCGCGGTGGAGTGGAACGAATATGCCGACGCTCTTCTGAAGGCCGGCTTCCCGGACCTGACGCAGCCCCAAAAGGCGCTCGAACTGGCGCGAAATGCGGTCGCGGCAACCGGCCGCAAGAATCCGTTCTTCCTGGACACGTTGGCTTGGGCCTACTTTCGGACCGGTGAAGCTGCGAAGGCGGCTGCTACTGAGAGCGAGGCTTTGGCCCTGGTTCCGGCTGACGCCAAGGGCGGTCTCCACGACGAACTGCGGCAGGGACTGGACGTTTTTACGCATCCCGGAAAATTTTGAGCTATTTGCGCGGCGGCTTGCGCAATTCCTCTTGACGGCGAATGCCGGGGAGGGTTTTCAGATGGCCAGCTTCTGTTCCAACTGTGGATTTCCACTGGGCGCGAGCGATACGTTCTGCTCCAAATGCGGGACGCGTATGACAGCGCAACCAGTTCAACACGCGGCTGCACCGCCGCCGGCGTCTGCGGCGCCCCCTTATGCCGCTCCGCAGTACGCCGCGCCGTCCGCGGCTCCATACGCGACGCCATACACGGCGGGCGCTTCGCAGGCTCCTATGCCGGTCGCGGCGAAGGGCGGATCCGGGCTGAAGATCGTGATGGTGGTGTTGGGCCTTTTCGCGGTGCTCGGCATCGCCGCGATTGGCGCGGTGGCGTACATCGGACATCGGGTGAAGCAGGCGGTGATTGCGAAGGCCGACAGCTACGGCGTCGATCTGAAATCGATTGCGGCCTCCGGTTCATCCACAGCATCATCGTCTTCCTCCGCTCCGGCGCGCAAGCCTTGCGACTACATGTCGAAGGATGAGGTATCGCGCATCATAGGCGAGCCTGTTGAGCGAACGGTGACCGATGATGCCGCGTGCCAATACTTTGGACCTCCGGGCCTGGCGGCGAAGCTTGGAAAGGATGGGATGTCGACGGGGATGCAGCAACTCCAGCGCGATAAACCGTCCAACGCGCAGCTTGCGGAGAGTCTCAATAATCTCATCAACGGCATGGGAGCGCAGAGCGGGGACGAAAAACCGCTGCTGCTATTCGTGATCGATCGCGACGGCAAGGCGCAGATGACCGCGCTCAATATCGCGGGCAGCCTCTTCGGCCAGATCCCCGGCGCGAAGCCGGAGGAGATTCCGGGGTTGGGGGATCGCGCCGTACGCTTCGCCAATCTCGGTCTGAACGTGATGAAGGGCAACACCATAATTCGTATAGTGGCGGGGCCGATTCCGGACCCGGATAACAAGACCACCGCGATCGCCCGGGCTCTTTTGCCGCTGGTTTAGCGGCGGAGATGTTGTGCGACCGTTCTGTTTGGGATTTGGTCCGCCATGCTTGGCGCGAGGCAGAATGGCGCGGGCTGGCGCGCAGTAGAATGACTCTCGATGGGGCCTGACGAATCGTCGCAAATCACGGCTCTGCTTTCCGAATGGAAGGAGGGCGATGAAGATGCCGGCCGCCAGCTTGTCTCCGCGGTGTATAACGAACTGCGCCGGCTTGCGGCTGCCTATTTGCGCAAGGAAGGCGATGCCTATACGCTGCAGCCCACAGCGCTGGTAAATGAACTATGCGTGCGCATGCTCTCGCGGCCGGCGGTCAGTTGCGAGAATCGCCTGCACTTTCTGCACGTGGCTGCGCGGCAGATGCGCCGGCTGATTGTCGATCATGCCCGGCGGCGCAAAGGGCTGAAGCGCGGCGGCGATCGGGTACATCTTCCGCTCGACGAAGCGCGCGACCGCGCCGTAGTCGTCGATGGCCGCATCAGCGACCTGGATGAGGCGCTCACGCGTCTGGAGCAGCTCGATCCGCGGCCTGCATCCGTGGTCGAAATGCGTTTCTTCGGCGGTTTGGAAGAACAGGAGATCGCCGGAATCCTGGATGTCTCGGTCGCTACTGTCAAACGCGAATGGGAGTTCGCGCGATCCTGGCTTCTGGCGCAGCTTGAGGCCAGCGGCCCGAATATCTGAGCTAAAGCCGCCAGATGGCTGGCTTGAAATCTGCGGTTGGAGAATCGATTGCAAGGCCATCAGCACCCGTACTTGCGATGCGAACCTGCCTTGCCACACTCTTTGTTGCCGCTCTGGCCGCGATTGGCCCTTCGGGGCTACGCGCTTCGGAAGCCGATGCGCTTGCCCTTGATGCGGTAATTCAATCGAGACACATGCCTTTCGGCACGATTCTCGATCCGATCTACGCGTCGTCATCGAGTTCCACCATCATTGGTTACACGCGTTGCGGCGATTCGGCGCTCTGGACCGGCGCGTACCTCGCGGCTGAGTCATTCCGGTACAACGTGACCCAGTCGGCGG
>DATAUH010000452.1:0-4859 GCA_036268375.1 Bryobacteraceae bacterium
TGAACGTGCAAATCTTCGGAATCAAGAAATCCAGCGAAACACGCGCGGCCGAGCGATTCTTCAAAGAGCGCCGTGTTGAGATCCACATGGTGGATCTGCACCAGAGGCCGATGTCCCCGGGCGAGATCCGCAGGTTTGCCGACCGTTACGGGCTGAGCGCTCTCCTGGACACCGAGGGCAAATCGTATGTCGACGCCGGACTCAAGTATCTCCGTATGTCTGACGCCGACATTCTGGCGCGCGTCGAACTCGATCCGCAGTTGTTGCGCCTGCCCCTGGTTCGCGCCGGAAACCTGTTAAGCATCGGCAGGGACGAAGAGGCGTGGAAGGCCATGGCCGGAACGGTGTCCAGTTCGCAGCCTTCCTCGCGCTGAGAAACGAAACTCAGCTCTCGTCGCAGTCCTCATGTTCGTTGCCCTCCTCATCGCAGCACCCGTCGATGCTCTGCGCGGTGCAGCATTCATCGTGGCGCTTCTCGCATCCGCCCTTTTGGCAATCGTCGCAACACTTCTTGCACCCGCAGCCGCCCCAGACCGTGTACGCCATCACGTCGAGACACTTCACGGGCATGTCCGGATCATCGCTCTTGATAATTAACTCGCAGCACCTTGGACATTTCTCCGTGGCGTGATAACGAATCAACAAGCTTAGGCACGAACCGGGATGTAGCGTCGCCGGGAACGGATTGTTGATCAGCTTCCAGTGTTTGCTCTTGCGCTTGAACGCAACGCTGGTCACATGAAGCTTGCAATCGCCGACGTTGCAGATCGCAATCGTGCGCTCGCCGACGCAACATGCCTTCACGCCCCCGATGCACGTCGACCCGGTCACCGCCAACTTACTGGAAGGAACATGGCCCGAAACCGGAATACTCTTCGGCCCCGCCGGATCGTCGCTGGTCACCGTAATCGTGGCGGATTTCGCGCCAAAGCTGGCCGGCTCGAAGCGAATCGGCGCCTCAAGTCCGGTTGCGGGCGCAATCCGAATCGGATAGTTCAGAACCGTTGGTACAACGAACTCACTCGATGACGAAGTGATGCTCGTAACGGTAAGTTTGCAGAGGCCGCTGTTGAACAGCGTCAGAGGCTTGTCCACGATCGAGCCCACGCAGACATTCCCGAAACTGCCCGCATTGGCGATCATCAGCCCCAGTTCTGGAGCCGGCGCCGTTCCTGAAACCGCAATCACTTTGGGTCCAGCGGGATCGGTGCTGAGGATCGTGATATTGGCCGTTTTGACGCCGAAGCTCGTCGGCTGGAATCGAATCGGAACCTCAATCGAGTCCCCGGCGCCTACCTCCAGTGGATAGGAAAGCACCTGGGGAACAAGGAACTCGCCTGAGGACGAAGTGATGGCGGTGATGGCGAGCGTACAGCGTCCGCGGTTGTTCAACGTGATCGATTCATCCGCGAAAGATCCCACGCACACCTTGCCGAAGTTACCGGAGTCCGCGACCACCGCGACCAGCACTCCGGGCAACGCACTGCCTGAAACATGGACAAGCTTGGGACCTGTTGGATCGTTGCTGATTACTGTGATCGTTGCCGACTTCGGGCCAACGCTAGTCGGCTCGAACCGGATTGGCACTTCCAGAGAGTCTCCCGGCGCAATCGTCAGCGGATAAGACAAAACGCTCGGGACCAAGAAATCGGGTGAAGAAGACGTGATATTGCCGATCGTCACCAGATTAAATCCGCTATTGCTCAGGATAAGCATCTCGTCTTTAAACGAGCCCGCGCACACGTTCCCGAAGCTCCCAGAGTCCGCAATCACTGTAGCCAGCCGGACTAGAGTTACGTTTCGCTGGCCGATATTGTTGTCGTTCGGCGTCATGCGAAAATTCTCGACGGTTCTGCCCGGCGTGAAGTTATCCACGTTGCTTGCGTCGCCGGTCGCGGAGACGATCATCAGCATGGTGTCCTGACCGAAAGCATTCGTCACAGGCGTCCATTCAAACGGTCCGACAATCTTCTCTTCGGTGTTATTCGGCTGAAGCGTACCCACCGTAATTTGGGCGGTTGTCATCGGCTGCAGATCGTTCGGCCATACTAACCCCGCCCCCGGTTTGCAGTGGTAGCCCTTCACAACCACCCCGTGCGCAACGGAACTTCCCCGGTTTTTGACCTTCACGTAGCAGTAGTTGGTTGTTCCCGCCGGATCCTGGTGTCCGGTCAGGCCATCCGGATTGAGCCTGTTCCAAACGCTCTGGCAAGTCCACCAATTCGGTTGATAGGGATACTCACCGCCCCGCCCGTCGTCCATGTATACGTCGATCGCCGGCGGTGAACCCGCATTGTTATTGGGCGTCGGCGTTCCGCCTGGTTGGTAGAGACCCTGCTTTTCGAACGACCATCGGATTACTTTGCTGTAGCATCCGCCGGTGACGTTCTCGGTTAGCCAATCGCCCAGATCCGCGCTCATCAACGTCGTTGCCCAACCGGAAGCGTTAGCCGGTGTGGTTGCTGGCGTAAGTGAACCAATTGCCCGCATGATCAGATAGACCGTTATACGCGCGGAAAACTGCTGGGTGGCCAGCGTAGCGGAATCTCCACCAATCGATTGATAAATGCGGAAATGCGTCGTCGAGAGGATTTGTTCGTTGTTGTAGCCGCCATTATCCAAGGTGATGTTGAACGGATTGAGGGCAATCTGGCCTTCCCAACCCCAACCCGCGGCTGGCGTGCGATCATGCCGGCGGCCGATGTTCACCCAGGGGAAGGTCACAAAACGGTCGGTAGCCTGGCTTCCCGCGTCGTTTAGGATGGCCGCCACGCCGTCTCCTGCGCTGTGCGAGAACAAAAAGTTAGCCGAGCTTACGTGGTTGTAGAGAACGCCGTGTCCGCCCAGTTCATGCAGAACCACCCGATAGTCATTCGCGATTCCTATGGGGTTGGTTGTATCGGCGGTATTGGCAAGCGCAAATGCTGTCTGTTTGATTCCGGATCCGCCGGAATTTCCCAGACAATGCGCATTGACGCATCCCCCCACCGGGCAATAAGTGTTGGACGCCGGATTGTCATCTTCGAGTCCCCGGTGATCGACGGGGCTCGGAAATGTTGTGGCTCCAAAAAAACTGGCGCGAGTAAAGCCCATGCCATCCAGTAACCGGAAGAACTTGTCGCAGTGATAGTAAGCGTTCACCGCGGCGAAGTTGTTCGTTCGCGCATCGAAGTTGAAATCGGTTCCAGTGGGCTCCGTGGGCGCCGTGAACGTCGGCGATTCAACGTCGGAAAGCTGCACGTTCTCACCGATGAGCGACTGCGTGCCTCCCGATGGAGGGTTCAGACCCGGAAGCGCAACCGAAACTCGAACTGCGTTCAGCGTTGCGCTGCTGGCATTGGGTAAGGGTCCTCCGTTGGTCGTGATCGGATCGATCTCAAATACCATGCCATTCACGCCGGACGTGAAAGCCTCCAGGTAAAGCACCGAAAGCGACTCCACCTCAATGAGCGCCACCCAATTCAGAACGTACGATCCATTGCTGAGCGCGAAATCGATCCGGGCGCAGACATAGTGCTGCCCTTCGCGAATATGTTCGGCAACGGGAGGCAGGGGCAGCATCGGACGCCCTGCTGGAGAATCTGATATGGGTTGGCCGGCAGGCGGTGGCGCCAGAGCACGACGCGCCGCTTCGTAGCGGTAAATGACCAGCCCGCGCCGTTCGATCCGCAGAGTTCTTGGATCCCAACCCCATTCCGAATCGCGGTATTCCTTGAACCCCAGCAGCCGGGCAAGCTCTTCTTCATTGATCGATTCCGCCGCTTGGAGTGCCTTCTTCGAAGGATGCTTCACTTTCACATCGGGGTGTATGGTCGATTGCGTCACCAAAATGCGAATGGGATCCACCTTCATTTGGACAGCAACGCCGGCCTGCCAGATGGGAAGCCCCAGGGCCGTTTGGGAATACGCTACGGTCGCTGTATCGAACTGACGTTTCTCTTCGAAAAACCGGAGCTCGACGGGCGCCTCTTCGATGGTGTTTGCCGGAGTCGAATTCAAACGCCCGAGATGCTCGGAGGTCAGACCGAGCGCGTCGCCAAAACGGTACAGATAGTCATCGGCGGCTGCCTTGGGGCTTGATGCCTCCATGCGCACCGGCGCATGGGTATGAATCAGTTGCCGCGGAAATTGTTTCGAGTCCCGATCGATATAAACATTTCGCGCGTGGTCGAATTCCTGGCTCATAGCGCTCCTTTTCGTCCGGCTTATTGCCTGATTTGCTCGCAATAACGTGACGCGAACCAAAACTTCGTTTCACGAAAATGCCGTCCAGTGAAAGGAACCCGAGACAGTGGTCGCCTGCGCTCTCTGCAACGTCATAGCGCCGACCATGGCTTGGGTCAGCGGGTGAGGGCCATCGCAACTTCCGAGCGCACCCGTACGGACGGCTCAATTAGTTCCTGGTTGTATTTCTGAAACACGGGAAGGAGTTTGGCCGGGTCGGGCCGCGTCCCACGGGGGCAGGCGGCCGCCACTTCTTCAAAGAACAGATCGACACCGCCGGGCACAACCGTGGTGATCGACCAGTCTGGCTCTGTCCCGATATTCTCGAACGTGTGGCTGCTGCCGCGCGGCGCGAACACTGTAGCTCCGGCCGAAGCATAGATCTCCCTGCCATCCACTTCAAACGGGTACTCGCCGCGGGCAATGAACCAGTATTCATCGTGATCGTTATGGCGATGGAGCGGCGGTCCTTCGGGCGGCGGCGTGTGTCCCTCAAAACCGCGAATGCGCCGTTCGTATCGCGGCTCGAGATCTTGATCGTCAGGTCCGCGCCGAGCACATGAACCGGAAGTCCCTCGCCGCGTTCGGAGACCATGGTTGACCTCCGACTGCAGGATGCGCGCTCGGGGAGCACC
>DATAUH010000453.1:0-6883 GCA_036268375.1 Bryobacteraceae bacterium
ATGGCGGTGTTGGCGCCGATGCCCAGAGCGAGCGTAAGGATAACGGTGGCGGTGAAGCCGGGAGTACGGGCGAGCGACCGGAGGCAGTAGCGGAGGTCGTTCATCTGACTAGAGACGGTCGGCGGTTCGGAACGTCACGCCCTCAATTCAGTGTAGGCGCGAGGAGGACACCGGCGATGACGATGTTATCGAGCGGGAGTTCGCGCGCGCCGTGGTGTGGATTCACCGACGTGACGGTTCTGTCGCAAACTCCGGGGCGGACGCTTCGAGAGTAGATTACTGAAGTGAAGTGTCAAGACTCAATTGCGTTCAACGAAACGTGCCTGCCCGCGCCCGTCGCGGATGGAAGACAAAAGGCGAGGCCACGAGCGCAAACGTAGGGTATCCCAGATCGGTCGTCTTCTTCACAGAAACAATGATGTGTTGGCGTGGAAGGGTTTTAATGGATTTGACGAACCGGAATCCCTCGCTGCGGACCTGAGCAACGGTCATTTTGTGTTCCGGTCGGATGGGCACCGTTGGATCTTCGCCTCGATACTCGATCAGCGCCATCCGTCTGTCCGCTTTCGCGCCTAGGATGCCTCGGAGCATCTTTTGAGGCTGCGAAAACTGGTGGTAGACGTCACCATAACGCAAAGTCAATGACGCCGGCGGGCAGTTTCGGATCATCAATCGCTCCAACATAATCCTTATAGAAGAGGACCATGGGCTTCAATACGGTTTGTACGATTCGGCTTGGCCGTAGCCGGAAACACCTTGATCGGTAACAATGCGCACTGCAGGGTTGCGGCTAATAATCGCGCAGCGCAAATCCCTTGATCTGATCTTTGGACTTCCTGTGCGCTTTTGCTGAGCGTCAGTGACGTCGCGGCTGCCGCTTCTGTCAGCGACCCCAGAAACCTCTACGTGTCCAACTTGTCATGGAGTTCTTTCGAGTGCGAACTCATCTTATAACGGGTCGTAAGCCGTGCGGGCGCGATTCGGCGGAAAACGGAAGAGAATCGCGCACGAGTGTGGGACCGAAAACGCGACTACTTCGGTCACATCGCTTCCTTTCGATCATCCTGCGCCCCCG
Source organism: Bryobacteraceae bacterium (assembly GCA_036268375.1). Taxonomy (GTDB): domain Bacteria; phylum Acidobacteriota; class Terriglobia; order Bryobacterales; family Bryobacteraceae; genus PALSA-243. The sequence goes on from DATAUH010000453.1 coordinate 1,076, forward strand.
GCGCCCCAGAACGAATATCCGTCGCTGCCCCGAGTTGCAGAAAGAGCTCGAATACATCTTCATCGCGAACGGCCTGCTGAAAAGACCGCGTCCACGAAATGCGCGCGCAAATCCGGAGTTGGTGAAGCCGGCTCCAAAGAAAACGTCGACACAGTCGCGCGCTTTTCCTTTTTGCGTTTAACAAGGCCTTAATGATCGCTCAGTATTCAGGAACAACTGCGCCGGACCTTTTATGATGCCCGCTGATCTCGGTTAGAGAGCCGGCTAACAATGACGAATTTCACTATCGAGCAAGAGAATGAAGCGGCGAGCATCCCGATAGAAGTTCTCAACGATATCCGCCGTGGTCTATCGTTCAGGAACCACCGGTGACGGCAGACATTCGACATGATCGTCAGGCGCACCCGTTGAAAGGAACATACGCACGCGTCGGCGCGAGGCCCTGCGCCTGTTGCGGCATAAGCCGACATTGCTGAAAGCGGCGCCGGTTGCGGCGGTGGGCGAGCCATCAAACCCAAACCGCCCGTTACCCAGGAGTTCGCGCAAGCTAGATTTGGCGGTCTGTTCGAAGCGATCGAGTCGTTCCAAAGTCCTAGTTCTTGACCGCCTGAAGTTTCTCTAATAAACAATTCCGTCCGGAAATGTTTTGCTCCATACTTGACGAACGCAGTTGCTCAGACGCTCGGCAAGCTGATGTGCGAGAGCAAGAACTTGCGTTCACCAATAGTGCGGAGGCCATCACGTACACCAGGCCGGCGACTCGCAACGGTCAGGAGATGCGGCTCTGATCATCAAGGAGTATCGGACCACGAACGCGCCCAACAGCGGACGTCTAACGAACCGATGGCGCTTTCGGTGTCGCGCCGCTTTTGACGATCAATTGCGTTAGCAATTCCACAGCTTTATCGATGGGCAGCACATCGGCCAGATCGATGGGAGTCTTGGCGCGTGCGTCGCGCTCATCGAGAGGCGCACCCTTATCGGCAAGAAATTGGATCACTTTGCAGATCTCAAGCTGCGTGGAGTTCGCCATCGTCCCACTTACCGAGGCGTGCATGAGCGTCGCACCGTTGCTGCTCACGGCCTTCACATCGGAATCGAGGCTGTAGATGTATCTCACCATCTCGACGTGTCCGCTTCCCACCGCGGCCATCAACAGCGTACTTCCGTCTTGCGCTTTCCATTTCGGGTCGGCGCCTGCAGCAATCAGCGCGCGGACCACATCTTCATGATTGGCCCTTGCGGCAAGCATCACTGGGGTTGTCTCTCCTGGTAGCGGTCGCGGTCCGCCGCCGCCCCCTGCACGTCCGCTTCCGGCGGCCGTTCTCTGCGTCTTGGAATTCGGATCGGCGCCCTTTGCCAGCAACTTCTTCACGAATTCCAGATCACCGTTTTGCGCCGCCGTGTGCAGCGGAGTATTCCCCGCGCGATCGGGCACATTCGGATTCGCGCCACCATCTAGCAGCGCAGCGCCCGCCAATGGCGCTTTGCTTGCGGCCGCGATCATGAGCGCCTTCGCGCCACCCGGCAATTCGTAATTCGGATCGGCCCCGCCCGCGATCAGTTCCTTCACGGACTGACCGTCGTTCTTTTGGGCCGCAAAGACCAGCGCATTGAAGCCGCTTTTCGAGCGCGAATTGACATCCGCCTTATGGTTAATGAGCGCCTGCGCGACATCGGAATGGCCCTCGGCCGCCGCCCACATCAATGCCGTTTGTCCCTTGCGCGATTCCGTGGCGTTGACATCTGCGCCCGCGGCAATCAGAAGTTCCACGGTCTTGGCGCTGCCGGCGTTGGCCGCGATCATAAGCGCGGTCTCTCCATCCCAACGTGCGGCGCCCGGGTCGGCCTTTGCCTTAAGCAAATGCTCGACCAAGACCGCATCGCCGTTGGCCGCCGCCAACGTCAGTGGCGTTTCACCGTATTCGTCCGCTGTTTGGACCTTGGCCCCCGCTGCAAGCAACAGATCAACAGATTGCCGGTCATCCAGATACGCCGCCCAGGAAAGCGCGGTGGCGCCATCCGGTTGAACGGCATTCACATCCGCGTGCTGCGCGAGCAGCGCGGCGACCATCTTAACATCGCGCCGCTTCACGGCTTCCGCGACGCGAAGATCAGGCTCAGCCGCGCTCGCTCGAAGCGCCAGCCCGGCCGCCAAGACGCAACGAATCCAAAATCGCGGCAGCATCGATCTCACTTCACGCCTAGATGCTGAGATATTCCAACTCGCCAGTGGAATCGCCAAAGTGGTCGGTGCGGACGCCGCCCATATCGAGTACGCTCAGCAGAAGATTGTTCATCGGCGTGTCCTTGGCGTAGTTCAGATGGCGGTTGCCTTTGAGTTGGCCCGCGCCGCTGCCCAATACCGCTGTCGGCAGTTCGTGATGCGTATGCACATTGGCGTCGCCGAGGCCACTGCCATACACAATAAGGCTGTGGTCGAGCAGATTACCATCACCGTCGGGCGTGGACTTGAGCTTGCCGATGAGATACGCAAACTGCTTCACCAGATGCTCATCGATCTTGGCGACCTTAGCGATCTTTTCCGGATCGTTCTGATGATGAGTCAGCGAGTGGTGCCCGTCGGAAATATTGATCGAACGGTACGGCCGGTTGCTGCCCGCCTTGCCGAGCATCAATGTGACCACGCGCGTCATGTCGGTCTGGAAGGCCATCACCTGCAGATCCATCATTAGTTTGGCGTGATCCTCGAATTCTTCAGGAATCGAACTCGGCCGCTCCATCAAGGGCAGCCGTAATTGCGCGTTTTGCTGCTCGGCCTTTTGGATGCGCCTCTCGATGTCGCGAACTGAATCCAAGTACTCGCTGAGCTTCCGGCGGTCGCCATTGCCGAGCTTGGTTTCGAGGCGATCGACGCTGCCTGAGACATAATCGAGAATACTGCGCTGCTCGTTGAGCATCGCCAGGCGCGCCGATGGGTCGGTGCTCTCGCCGTCGCCGAAGAGCCGCTCGAAGACCGCGCGGGGGTTGACTTCCACGGGCAGCGGCATTGTCTCGCTCCGCCAGCAAACCGTGTTCGTGTAGGCGCAACTATACCCCGAATCGCAACCGCCCGCGAGCGACGGACCTTCCAAGCCCAACTCGAGCGACGCCAGTTGCGTGTTCTTGCCCAACTCGCGCGACGCAATCTGGTCCGCGGAAATGCCAGCGCGAATTCCCGTTCCCTCGGTTTTCTTTGGGTGAACGCCCGTCAGCCACGTGGCGCCTTCCCGCGCGTGGTCGCCGGCGCCATCGCCCAGCGCGCGTCCCTGCACCTGCGCCAACCCGGTCAGAACCAACATCTGCTCGCGGAACGGTTCCAACGCCTTCATCGTCGGCGTGAACTCAAAGCCTGCGCCTTCCGTGGCGGGCATCCATTTGTCGAGAATCATGCCTACAGGGTGGTAGACGAATCCAAGCCGGATCACCGGCTTCATCGTGCCGGCGCGCGCCAGCGCGGGAACCATAGAATCAAGAAATGGCAGGGCCAATGTTGTGCCGAGTCCGCGCAAAAACGCGCGGCGAGGCAGAGCTTTCCGGGTGACGATCATGGTTCGGCGGTCCTCCTCATCTGAAAGGGCTTGCTTTCTACAATAGCAGTGATAATTTCATCCATCGTATAGCCGCGAGGGCCGGTTTCGCGCAGAATCGAGCGCACGACAGGCTCGTCGTAATACTCCAATCCGCGGCCTAGCGCATATGTCAGCAGCTTGCGGGTAACGGTGGCCTCGAATTGATCGCGGTAGCTGGGGGTTTCTGTGAGTAACTCTTTCAATCCCGCCGGCCCACTGAAGCGCTGTCCGCTAGGCAGTTTGCCCGATGCGTCGATCGCCGATCCGGCATCTTTGTCGCGCCATCTTCCCACGCCGTCGAAATTCTCCAGCGCGAAACCGATCGGATCCATGCGCGCATGGCACGACGCGCAAATCGGGTCGGCGCGATGTGTTTCCATTTGTTCGCGCATCGTCAGTGGACGGCCGTCCTTGGCATGCGCTTCCAGACTGGGAACATTGGCCGGCGGCGGTGGCGGCGGTGAACCGAGCAGGTTATCCAGAATCCACTTGCCACGTTGCACTACGGACGTGCGGTTGGGGTATGAAGTCACGGTGAGAATGCTTCCCTGTCCCAACAAGCCTCCGCGGTTCGCGTCCGTCAACTCTACGCGGCGGAATTGTGAGCCGTAGACATTCGAAATTCCGTAATGCTCGGCAAGGCGTTGGTTGAGAAACGTGTATTTGGCATCGAGCAGTTCCATCACGCTGCGGTCTTCACGCAGAACCGTCTGAAACAGCAATTGGGTCTCTTGCTCGAAAGCGCGGCGCAGGGGCTCGTCAAATTCGGGGAAGGCGTCAGGGTCCGGCCGCTGCTGCGCCAGCGCGCGCGTATAGAGCCATTGCCCAGCGAAATTCGAAATCAGCGCGTCGGAGCGCGTGTCGTCGAGCATACGCCGGACCTGCTGGTGGAGAACCGGCGGATCGTGCAGCGTGCCCCTCTCCGCCAAATCGAGCAACCGATCGTCGGGAATGCTGCTCCACAGGAAGAACGAAAGCCGCGAGGCCAACTCGTAATCGCTGATGCGGAACACGGCGCCTGGGGCGGCTCCGGCCGGGTCGTGTTCCACACGGTACAGAAAGTCGGGGGAGACAAGGAGGGCCCGGAGCGATTTCTCGATGCCGAAATCGAAATCGCGTTCGCGACGGCCACTCTGATAGAACGCCAACAGCGGCTTGATATCAGCGTCTGTCACCGGATGGCGGAATGCGCGCCGCGCAATCGTTGCAAGAATCGTGCGTGCGCAGGGCTCCTCGTCCCTTTCCGTATCGGGATGGCAAACGAAAAGCTTCGCGCGGCTGGGCGTGTTGCCGGGTCCGGTGATGTTATATGGACCGTCAATCGTTAAACCCGTTATCTGCGGGCGTCCGCCCTGTTCCGGCGCTTCGAAGCGCTTCAGCCTGGCGGCATCCAAACGCAGATCGAGTTCGGCTTGCATTGGCGGCTCAGCGCCGCGGCCCGGTTGGCTCGATGGAGGAGGCGGCGCCCCGCCGCGCCGTCCGCCAGGGGTGATTTCGTCCTTATAGGACTCGCGCAGGAATGTGGCGCCAATGGTATGCAAACCCGCGGGAATAGCTTGGCGCAGTTCGCGCGACCCACCCTGATTGAGCTTCAGGCGGATCACATATTCTGCGTCCACCGGGAAGTAGTGGCGCATGGCAATGCCGCCGCGGGAGTCGAAAGGGAGATCATCGCTGACGCGATCGATCCGGCCGTTAGCGACTGGAATTGTGAAATCCTCTGCTGCGGGCTTGATGGCGGTATCGCCCACCGCGAGCCGGCTGATGAGCCGCGCTTCCGACATATATTTCTCGAGCAGCGCCGGCGACGTGGTCAGCACGTCGCCAATGTTGTCGAACCCATAGCCAGAATCGTCGACGGGCAATGCGTTGCCGGGCTGAACGTCGATCGCCAGAATGTCGCGAATCGCATTGCTATATTCTGCGCGATTGAGACGATGGATCGCCGGACGCCCGGGGTTCGGATGCGCCGCAGCGGCGCGGTCGAGCGAATCGGCGATAGTCTTCGTGAAAGAGGCGACGTCCTGCGCCGAAGGACGCGGCAGCCCCGCCGGCGGCATCTCCCCGCTGCTCACCTTGCGCAGCACGCGTTCGAGAATCGCCGCATTGGCGTCCGCCCGCGAGAAATCGATACCTTCGAGCGACACGCCAGCCGTCAGCGTCTTCGCGTTGTGGCAATATACGCAGTATTTGCCCACCAAAGCGCCGGGCGTCACGAGCGCCACTTTTGCCGAAG
>DATAUH010000454.1:0-3280 GCA_036268375.1 Bryobacteraceae bacterium
TCGCATACTCGCCGACGGCTTGACTAACGACGTGCTCACGGAAGAATATCTGGGCGCCGCGTTTGCCGTTAGCCCCGTGCTGCTGACCAATCCCGCCACCGGGAAGACGCACCTGGGATTCGAGGACAGCCGCCGCACTTAGCTAAGGAACGAGCAAAAATAGCCATTCGGCCAATCCGTAGGGGAAGAACTTCGCCCTGTTTCACGCGCGATGTGGCACCGTTGTTCGACGTGCGCCATCTAACGTGCGAGGTGCTTTGCCACACATCGAAACGAATTTGCCCGCTTGTATCCGGCTGAACGGAATTTGATAATTGAGGCGTAACTTCGGCTGGCACATTAGTCTGCTGTCGGTCGGAATTTGAGCGCGACTGGCGCATTCGCCTGAGTCCGCTGTCCGATCCCTGGCGAATAACCGGCAATTTAGAATTGCCTCGGCTAACACGAAAGGACAATCATGAAAATCGTAGTAATTGGCGGTACCGGGCTCATTGGATCGAAGCTTGTAAAGGCGCTTCGTGATCAGGGGCAAGAGGCCGTCGCCGCGTCGCCCGCTTCCGGCGTCAACAGCATCACGGGCGAGGGACTCGCAGATGCGCTGAAGGGCGCTTCCGCCGTCGTCGATGTAACAAACTCCCCATCATGGGAGGATGCGGCCGTGCTGCGTTTCTTTGAAACATCAACCCGTAACCTGCTCGACCATGAAGCTGCCGCATCCGTGCGACATCACGTGGCGTTGTCGGTCGTAGGAACGGAACGTATGTTGGAAAGCGGCTTCTTCCGCGCCAAACTAAGTCAGGAAAATTTGATCAAAGCCTCCTCGATTCCATACTCAATCGTGCGCGCGACGCAGTTTTTTGAATTCGTTCAGAAAATCGCCGATCTCTCCACCGAGGCTAACAAGGTGCGCTTACCGCCGGTGCTCATTCAGCCTATGGCCGCCGAGGATGTTGCCAGCGCATTAGGGAGAATCGCAATGGGTTCACCGGTGAATGGCACGGTGGAAATAGGCGGTCCCGAACAGTTTCGGCTGGATGAACTGGCCCGTTGGGATTTGGCTGCACGCATGGATCCGCGTGAGGTCATTTCTGATCCGCAGGCGCGCTACTACGGTATTCAGGTGAGCGAGCGAACGCTGGTTCCCAACGACGACGCGCGACTCGGTAAGACGCGCTTCGAAGACTGGCTCAGTCAATCTACAAAACCAATCGCCAAGACGGGTAGAGGCGCCGCGTAACGGCCCAACGGCGAACCATTACAAAGATCACGAACCGTGTCGAGGCCGGCATTTTCGCATCGCCGGCGGTGATCAGATCCTATGACAGTGCTGACTCCTGGAGGAATCTTTGCCCGCAGATCTTCCCCGCGTGGTGATTGTCGGCGGCGGTTTCGGCGGACTCTACGCCGCGCGCGCCCTCGCCAGCGCTCCCGTACGCATCACGCTCATCGACAAGCACAATTACCATCTCTTTCGCCCGATGTTGTATCAAGTAGCGACGGGTTTGCTGTCCGCCGACGAAATTTCCGGGCCGCTGCGGTCCATCCTCAAACAGCGCAATGTTGAGGTGTTACTCGATGAGGTCATCGGCATCGATACCCAGGCGCGGCGGGTGCGGCTGCGTCAGTTTGACCCGCCGTACGACTACCTGATTCTGGCGACCGGCATCCAATACAACTACTTTGGACACGACGAGTGGCAGCAGTTCGCTCCCGGGCTGATGTCGCTGAAAGATGCTGACGAGATCCGCGGCAAGGTGCTGCTGGCTTTCGAGCGCGCGGAGAAACTGGCCGCTTTCGGCCATGCCGCGCCGGCGGCTATCCAGCAACTACTAACCTTTGTGCTGGTTGGCGCCGGAACCGTCGGAGTGGAAATGGCAAGCACGCTCGCGGAGATGTCGCGCATGGCGCTGGCGCGGGATTTCCGGCACATTGATCCTCGCGCGGCGCAGATCCTGTTGTATGAGGCAGCGCCGCGCGTGCTTCCCACCTATCCGGAAGCTCTTTCGGTCAAAGCACAGCTCCACCTGGAGGGGCTCGGCGTAAAGGTCTACACCGGCACTCGCGTCACCCTCGTCGATGCCGAAGGAATCGTGGCCGGCGGCGAACGGGTCTATGCCAGCACGGTACTGTGGAGCGCTGGCGTGTCGGCGTCGCCTGCGGGACGTTGGTTGGGCGCAGCCACCGACAGGTCCGGGAAAATTAAGGTCGGTTCCGATTTGTCGGTGCCCGGTCATCCGGAAATATTTGCGATCGGCGATACTGCCTACGTGGTGGCCCAGGCGCGGAATCTGTTAGGCGTCAAGGAAAAAGAGCCAATGGTGATGCCCGGCGTTGCGCAGCCTGCGATTCAGGAAGGCCGATACGTCGCGCGGGTGATTCGCCGCCGCGTGCTGGGGCTGAAACCACCGGCGCCTTTTTCGTATTGGGATAAGGGCGATCTCGCGATCGTGGGCCGAAGTTATGCCGTTGCCGATTTACGATTTGTGCGGTTTGCCGGTCTTCCCGCATGGGTGGTGTGGGCGCTTGTCCATATCTACTTTTTAATTGGCTTCGCGAACCGCTTTTTTGTTCTGTTGCAGTGGGGCATTGCATTCATCACTAAGCGCCGGCAGGTCCGCATTTTGACGAAGCCGGAGGAGGGCGAAGAGCGGCCCTGATTACGCTCTGGGGGACGAAGTGAGGAGCTGCCGACACAGTGTGCAGTCAGTTCAATTCAATGAGGGCGTTTGCTCGACATGATCAACAACCAGCAGATCGACTTTGAGTTTTCGTGTTTGCAATTCTAAACGGAGTTGGTCACGGATAGCCGATAGAAGATCAAGTTCGTTGTCGGCCGGTAGTGCTGATGAGTTTGTTGCAAATCGGGCCGGTTTAGAATAATAAAGCACGATATCGTATTTACCGGGCAGGTTTGTGAGGTCGACAACTGGGAAATCGCTTTGACCGGCCAGATAGTCTGCGAATTGCGCCATCGACATCGCACCCGCCGTAAGCCTGTGCACCGAACCAACGGAATCGACCTTTATAACGCCCGCAGCAACGCCCGCCGGGAGCTCCGGAAAACCATTTCGACTTGGGATGGAAGCCGGGCTACCGATCGCAGCTTTGAGTTTCGGACCGCTCTTGCCGGTCAGGAGAACATACCCCGGAATTTCTTTCTGCTCGCGATGGAACGTCAAGCCAAAGCGTTCGATGATCAGTTTCTGGAGCATCAAAGGGACATCATCGTGCGTCGCGCCGGCTGGAACCGTGGCGACAATCTCGTACCGCGTTGAACCCA
>DATAUH010000455.1:0-10216 GCA_036268375.1 Bryobacteraceae bacterium
GGCTGTGCCTACTTCGTTGCGCTCGTTCAGCGTGCTCGACGTACTGTTCAAGTACGCCTCCGCGCGCTGACCTTCGCGCGCCTCGTATCCACGGCCTTCTCACGCGCCTCGCGACGAACCTGTGTGAGAAATGCAGGCTAGGACTTTCGGCCACCGATCCAGTCGATCGGTTCCCGGCGCCTGATTTCTTCGTCTAAACAGATATTCGTAATCTGCGGGAATAATCCCCCAAAAGTTAGTGAGATGTTTGGGGAAGGGACGGAACGGAGTAAGTTACTTACCCGGGGCTTGCGCAGCAGCAGCGTTTTCAAGAGCCGCAATCTTGTCCGTTTGATGGAGCGCCCGGTAAAGCTCGGTTAGATCTTCACGGCTTCTCGAAACATAAGGCGCATAGCCCTTGCGAGTGCTCTTGCTCAGGATAGTGTAGGATTCCAGGAGCAGCGGTTGGGCTTCGCGGTAGCGGTGTTGCTTGAGAATCGCTTCACCCAACATCAGCCCTACGATGGCGGATTCATCCTTTTTCGCGAACGGCGAAGCAGCCATAACTTGGACGGTCGATCGGACAGTGTCCTCGGCCGCCTGGTACTTTCCCTCTTTGAGCAGCACATTGGCCAGGGCGCTCTCCGACGCAGTCGTTCGAAGGTCGTTTTTCGGGAATAACTTCCGGTTGATATTAAGGGCTGCGCGGAGTTCCGGCTCGGCGGCTGCCAGATCGCCTTTGCGCAGCGCCAATTTCCCGAGCAAATCGTGAGCTACTGCCAGGTTCGGGTGCACCGCCGTTCCGTATCCGCGCTCCAGTTGCGGAACCAGGTCGCGCGACAGTTCCTCAGCGTCAGCGAGCCTTCCCTCCGTGAGCGCCATCAGTGCGGCAAACGTCTTCAACTGCAGAGTCTGGGTATTTCCTTCGCCGTACCAGCCCGCCATGATATCGGCAGCTTGGCTGTAGAGCTTTTCAGCTTCGGCAAGTTGCCCTTTAGAGGACAGCGCTGTGGCAATGTTCGCCAGATCCTCCGCAACCCGCGGATGGCTGTTGCCTCTCAGATTGCGGTCGAATGCGAGCGCGCGCCGCTGGACGGCCTCAGCCTCCTGTGCATGTCCAGACTGCTGCAGCGCGTAGCCGAGCGAGGTCAGGGATTGTGCGAGAACGGCGCCCCCTCGGTCGCCGTCGAGCTTCCGGTCCACCAGCGTATTGAGGAGCGCAATGGCTTTGTCATATTGCCCACTTTCTGCCAGCACCCGGCCCAGCGCCGACTCCGCGTTCGCAACCTCGATCGCATTGGGTGAAAAGTATTGGCGGGCTCGCCGGAGAGCTTCCCGCACAATCGTCTCCGCTTCTTGAAAGGCGGCCTGATCACCACGAATTAACCCAAGTTGCACGGCGGCATTGATCGCCGCTGCGCTCCCCGAGGGCAACGCGCGGCTCTTATCCACCGCGAGGCGGAGGAACCGTTCCGCCTTCGGATATTCAAACTGCGCCTCATACAATTGACCTACTAGCGAATCATATTCGGTTTGTGTCTCCGGATCGGAAGCCAATTCCTTCAGGCTACCGGCGCGCCGGTCGAGCAGCGTCACGATGGAAGCCTGCTTCGATAAACCCGCCTCGGGATCGCCGTTGCTCAATAAGTCCAACATGAATTCTTGCACCTGCCGGGTGCGCCGAGCTTCGGCCAGCGCACGGTCGCGTTCCGCGGTCACCCGCAATGTGAAAAAAGCGATCAGGCCGGCGATGATGAGACACACGAGTACGGCTGCGACGACGGGCGTGCGATTTCGTTTTAGAAATTTGGCCAGCCGGTACCCTACCGAGTAAGGGTGACGGGCCTGGAGCGGACGGCACTCGCAGAAGTGATCTAAGTCGCGCAATAACTGTCCGACGTCCAGGTACCGCGCCGACTCGTCAGCCGCCATCGCCTGCAGGCAGATCGCGTCCAAATCCTGCCACTCAGCGTTGCTAAATTGCTGACTTCTTCCGTTGCTGCGGGCCACGGCTGAGGGCCGTTCGGGCGGCAAGCCGCTTGTCTTCAAATCCTGGATCTCCACCAGAGTTCGCGTGGAGGCGTCAAACGGCAGGACGCCCGTCAGCAATTCAAAAAGGATCGCGCCCAGAGCATAAATGTCTCTGGGTATTCCGACCGGTGTTCCTGAAAACTGTTCCGGCGCGGCGTAAGCGGGAGTAAAGCCTAAGGCCGGTCCCGACTGGATCACATCCGCCAATCCGAAGTCCACCAGCCGCGGCTCCCCTTGTGCGGTAACGCGAATGTTCGATGGTTTAAGGTCGCCGTGGACGACGCGGCGGCTGTGGGCGTATTGGACCCCCTCACATATGGAATGAAAGATCTTCAGTCGCTCCAAGCCGGTTTGGGAAGACTTGCGAAGATGTTCATCCAACTGCTCGCCTTCCACGTACTCCATGGAAAACCATGGCGTACCGCCTTCGAGTTTCTCGGAGCGATAGATCCGCGCAATGTATCTGTGGTTGAGCGATGCGAGGAGATGTGTTTCCCGTTTGGCCCAGACATCAGGATCGGGACTATTCAGCAGGAACTTTATTGCTACTAACCGGTTCAGCGACGTGTCCTCCGCCAGCCAAACCTCGCCGACGTTTCCCCGGCCCAGCGGTTCCTCGGCTAGAAAATGGTAGTGATCGAAGTCCTGCGGACGAAAACGTTCAGTGCCCAAGTCCGCCAGCAGTTCCTCTGCAAGGGCGAAGCCGTCGCTGTCAAAAATCGAAGTTTCCGGCTGATTCTCATCCAAGGGGTCCGGCTCGCCGATTCCACCCACGGCATCTCCTTACGCGCTTTGTTTGCCGATTATCTGGCTCAAAAAACCGATTGCGCTCTTGTAGTCCCGTTCCACGCTTGTTACAGATATTTTCAGCAGCTTTGCCAACTCTTGTGTGGTCAGTCCGAGATAAAACCGTCCTTCGACAATTTCCGCCCATCTACAATTACTAATGCGTAATTTCTGGATCGCGTCCCTCACGACGTGAACATCGTCGTGTCGCGTTCTTCGCGTTTTCGGATCCGCCAGGTTCTCCGCGATCTTCTCGTCGAGCGCTGCCGGCCGCTGGCCGCCGCCCCGCTTGTGCGCATTCCGCCGCCGGGCAAGGTCGACCAAAATCTCCTCCATCAGCCGGACGAAGATCCCAATTACTTCCCGGTGGGCCAATTCTTTGGAGTTCTTGGATCGAAGGAACTTCATGTATGTCTCGTTCGCGACTACTGTAGGACTTACCGACGTTCCAGGGGCAACCCCTGGCATACGCGCGGCAATCTGTTTGATCTTTGCGTATGTCCTTGTAACCATCTCATCCAGAGCCGTCTGCTCCGAATGCGCCAGTGCGTTCAAGGCGTCCTGATTCTCCATTTCGTTTCTTCGATCCGGACATTCTACCGAATTGCTCTCCAGCCGCCGTTGATTGTTCAGAGTGGTCGACACACCCGGTGTTTTTGGGGCTTTTATTGAGCGCGTTTTGATGGCCATCGATTGAACCGTGGTAAAGGTCCTTCACTGCAAGTCACACGTCCGCCATTTGACGCACGGCCGGCGACGCTTGCTGCAGCCTTCTGAGGACACATAGATATTAAGCGATTTTGAAGTCTACTTCCGGACATTCCCGAGCGGAAATCCTGGTGCAAGTTACATCGGGAAGTACTGGCCGAAGTACAAGTACTCATTCACTCCCCTGTTCCATCTGGTGGCCGTGTTAGACTGCCATCATCTTCACTCAAAAGCTGGCGGAGCGGCGTCACGCTTCGCGGGATAATCAAAGGCAGTTTCGCGTCGAGTCGTTGCAATCCGCTTACTAAGCACTATGAAGATCCTCGTTATCGGCGGCACGGGATTCATCGGCGTTCCCCTCGTGCGTGAATTGGCTGGGATGGGTCATGAGGTTACGGTTTTTCACCGTGGCGCCACAACGGCCAATTTGCCCGCTGAACACATTTTGGGCGATCGCGAACATTTGACGTCGCTTCGTCCGCGCGCGGATGTTGTAGTCGACTTGATTCTCAGCTCCGGCGCACAGGCAGAGCGGTTGATGCGGTCCTTCCGCGGCATCGCGCGTCGGGTCATCGCGGCAAGCAGCATAGATGTCTACCGCGCGTGCGGAGTGCTCCACGGAAGCGAGGAAGGTTCGCTCGAGCCCGTACCGCTAACGGAAGAGTCGAGACTTAGGACTAAGTTACAGACTTATCCCGCCGATCTGATCAGGGCGATGCAAGAGAAGTTCGGCTGGCTCGATGAAAACTACGACAAGATCCCCGTCGAGCGCGCGATTCTTGATGATCGTGAGTTGCCGGGTACGGTGTTGCGCCTTCCCATGATCTACGGACCCGGCGATCACCTGCGCCGTTTTCATTCCATCCTCAAACGGATCGACGACGGCCGGCCGGCCATTCTCTTCGAAGAGACTCTGGCTGCCTGGCGTTCGCCGCGCGGTTACGTCGAGAATGTAGCCGCAGCCATCGCCTTAGCCACGGTGTCGGATGCGGCATCGGGCCGTGTGTATAACGTGGCGGAAACCCCGGCGTTTTCGGAACTCGAGTGGGCGCGCAAGATCGCCGAGGCGGCGAAGTGGGATGGCGATTTCGTCGTCTGGCCGAAAGATAAAGTGCCGCCGCACCTGATCGCTCCCGGCAACTACGCGCAGCACTGGGAAGCCGATTCCAGCCGCATTCGAACGGAGCTTGGATATCGCGAGCCGGTTCCCGTTGACGAAGGCATACGCCGCACCATTGCGTGGGAACGCGCCAACCCTCCCGGAGAACTCCAGCCCGGGACCTTCGACTACGCGGCCGAAGATGAAGCGCTGCGGCGGCACGGCGCGGATCTTCGCTTCTTCCACTAGCCACCACCGTTCGCAGGTGTAGGCAGGCGAGAACGCGCCAGCCGACTCCGTCCTTGACACGCTTTTGGACCTTCACTAAAATCGTGCCACCGTTCACATACATGAACCACGACGGCTCAGGAGGATTTATGCAGCGACTTCGAGCGGCGGCGGGCGTGCTTTCTTTGATAGCGGCGCTCTGCGGCGGAATTCCAAGCGCGATCGGCCAGACCTCGTCAACCGGACAGTTAGTGGGTGACATCACCGATCCTTCCGGCGCGGCAATTCCGAAAGCAAACGTAACCGCGAAGAATACGGCGACGGGCGAAACACGTACAGTTGCTACCGACCGGGTAGGCCACTACGTCGCGCCATTGCTACCCCCAGGGACGTACTCACTCGCGGCTTCGGCCCCAGGGTTCGCATCGGGCGCGGCCAATGGAGTGGTTGTTCCAGCCGCTACTTCGACCACAGTAAACCTACAGCTCACGGTAGGCACGGCGGAGCAGACAATAACTGTGGAATCTAACTCGGAAATACTCCAGACCGAGAACGCGGCGTTAGGTCAGACAACCGATACGACTACCGTCACTTCCCTGCCGCTGACCAGCCGCAACTTTACCGAGATCCTGCAACTCAACCCCGGCGTCGCGAGCAATCTTCCCAATGCGGCCTCGCTTGGCAAAGGCACGGTGGACGTGAATGTCAACGGCGCCCGCGTTTCCGACAACGGATATCAGCTCGATGGGGAGGATGCGTTGAACCTGCAAGTCCAGGGGTCGGCTGGAATCCTGGCGGAATCAGGAGTTTCGATTCCGAATCCGGATGCCATCGAAGAGTTCCGCGTGCAGACCGGCGCTTACGATGCGACATTCGGGCGCTCGGCGGGCGGCAACGTGGATGTTGTGACTAAGTCGGGAACCAATAAGTATCACGGCGATATTTTCGAGTTCCTGCGCAATACCGCTCTGAATGCGAACGATTTCTTCCGTAACTCTGCCGGTCAACCGGGGCCGATACTCCGCCAGAATCAGTTCGGCGGTACGTTCGGCGGCCCCATCTTGAAGAACAAGCTCTTCTTCTTCGTTTCCTACCAGGGCACGCGCCAGTCGAACGGGCTGGGCAGCACGTCGCTGCAATCGGTGCGTATGCCTTTGCTTTCGGCAGACGCTTCGGGACGCACGGCCGCAGCGCTGGGCGCAAAGTTCGCCGGCTTAGCTGGCCAACAGGGTGGCACGAAAATTGCGGCGGATGGGTCGAATATCAATCCGGTCGCGCTGACGCTGCTCAATACCAAGCTGCCGGACGGGTCTTATTTAATACCGGCGCCGCAGGTAGTGCTTACTCCCAGCAACGTAACTACCGGCGGGTTCTCTTCGTTTTCCATTCCCTCTACGTTCCGGGAAGATCAGGCGCTGGGTAATATCGATTTTTCTCCCACGCCAAAGCAGAAGTTCAGCGAGCGCTACTTCTGGGCGCGCGACTATACCTACTCCTCCTTCAGTACTAGCGACTTACCCGGCGCTCCGGCAGTTAACCTGAACGAGAACACAAACGTCGCTTTGAAGTACAGCTATATCTTCTCGCCGAGCATGATCGATCAGGTGAGCGCCGGTTATCATCGCATCTTTGGCCAGATATCAAGCCTCTATCCCGTCACCAACGATCAACTCGGCATGACTCCATCGTGCAGTTCGCAATCGATCTCGCCTATCATCTCGGTCACGGGAACGTTCGCAATGGGTGGCACCTTCAACGATGGCCAATGGGCCAATACGAAAGGCTACGAGATAGGCAATCAGCTCACCTGGATTCATGGCGCGCACAACATCAAGATTGGCGGCGATCTCGAAGCTACCAGCTTGCCTTTCGCAGATCCGGAAACCACGCGCGGCACTATCGGCTTTTCCACGTTTCCCGATTTTCTTCTCGGTCTCAGCGCCGCGCAGAACGGCAGCGCCTATAGTAACCTTTCCAGCGCGCGCAGCCTTTGCGGAGATGCCGAGAAGGAGTTCAAGGACACTGACTTCGATTTCTATTTTCAGGATGACATCCACGTTAGCCGCAATCTGACTGTGAACCTCGGGGTGCGGTGGGACGCGTATGGCGTGATCTCGGACGACAAGGGCAAGTTTGCCGCGTTTTGGCCGCAACTGGCGACCAATACCTTCCCGGACAGTGGAAACCTTTACACCGGTTTCATTGTGCCTGCAAACTATGTTTCCCACTACGGGCCGCCGCCCCCGGGCGTTGCGGTCAACAGCAACAATACCTTCGCTCAGAACCCGGTGTCTTACCGCAACGTCGGCCCGCGGGTGGGCCTCAGTTGGAACCCTCGGCCGAAACTGGTTATTCGGGGCGGATATGGCATTTACTACGGGCGCACCTCGGCAAACGACGCTTACCAGTTTGTGGGCGATCCGCCGTTTGAGATTTCACAATCTAACTCGGCCACCCTGGCAGCAGCCGCGACGTTCCAAAATCCCTGGACGCCTTCGGCGCCGCCGCTCTCTTCGAATTATCCCGTCTTTGTGCCGCGCACGCAGAATTCTCAATTGACGCTGAACCTTCCAGGCCCGAACTTCATCCCGCCCAAGGTGCAGCAATACAGCGGGAATGTGCAATACGAAATCACGCATTCCACTCTCTTGCAAGTTGGATATGTCGGTACGAAGAGTACGCATCTGGAAGGCACGCAAAACATCAATCAGGCGCTGCTCACGGTCAACCCGAGCTCCTCGATCGCTTCGACGTTTACGGGTCCAACCACGGCGGCGGCCAACATCAACGCTCGCCGGTCGTATTTGGGATTTTCCACGATCAGCCTGGCGCAGGAGATTTTCATTTCCAACTACAACGCCCTTCAGGCTGTATTGCAGCGTCGCATGAGTCACGGATTGCAAGCCCAGATTTCCTACACATTCAGCAAAACCCTGACGGACGATACTGGCAGCGGCACCTTCCCCGGCACGGGAGGCACTTCCGGGGACGCGCTGTATCCGCTGAATGGCTACGGACCGGCCTCTTTTGAAACGCCGCATCGCATCGTGGGTAACTTTGTCTGGCAGGCGCCTTCGGTTGAAAAAGGTTTCAAAGGCGCTTTGCTCAACGGATGGAATCTTTCGGGCGTGGTTACCGTTCAATCAGGAAATCCGCTGACTTTTTCCAATAGCACATTCACCAACATTTACGGCGGAACCTCCCGTGCGCAAATGTGTCCCGGCTCCACGTACGGAAGCATCGTGCAGCCTGGATCGGTCGATTCCAAGCTGAATAACTATTTCAATATCGGCGCCGTGAACTGCGCGCCCGTAGCGATTGGCAATGGTTATGGGTGGGGTAACAGCGGAGTCGGCATTGTGCTCGGGCCGCCAGAAAGCGCTGCCGATTTCTCGCTGGGGCGGAACTTCAAGGCGCCTGGGCCGACCGAAATCAGCAACGTTCAGTTTCGCGCCGAATTCTACAACGCCTTCAACCATCCCAATTTCAACAATCCGGGCACTTCCGTGAGTAGCAGCTCGTTTGGGCAAATCACGTCCATGAGCGTGGCGCCGAGACTTGTGCAATTTGGTCTGAAATATGTTTTCTAACAACCTAATTCGAGCGTTAGGATCGTGGGCGCGCCAGCCCCGAAATACAGGTGGGCGCATCCTCCCGGTTTTGGCGCTTCTGATTTTCGCGGCCGCGCTCGCCGCGCCTCAGCAGCCCAACGCCACTCAATCCTTCATCAAGGTCAACTCGCCTACAATTGCGTTACGCAACGTGCGAGTCATCGACGGCACGGGCGCGCCAGCGCTGGAGAATCAGGCCATCGTGATCTCAGAAGGCAAGATCCGTTCGATCGGACCGGATAGCTCGGCGCAAATCCCGGCCGGCGCGCAAACGATCGATCTCAATGGACGCACCGTAATGCCGGGACTTGTAGGCATGCACGATCACATGTTCTATCCCTCGCCTTATGGTGAAGGCGGGCGCGTCGCCGGCGCTCCTACCAGTTACAACGAGATGGATGTCAGCTTTCCCCGCCTGTATCTCGCGAATGGAGTTACTTCGATTCGCACTACGGGGACGCTCGAGCCGTATACCGACTTACAGCTCAAGATGGCGATCGATGCCGGCCGCATGCCGGGGCCGGAGATGTACGTAACCGGTCCGTACCTGGAGGGCGCCGGCAACAACGGAATGGCTCAGATGCATTGGCTCTCGGGGCCGGAAGACGCAACGCGCACAGTGAACTTCTGGGCCGACGAGGGCGTTCACGATTTCAAAGCATACATGCACATCACGCACGATGAGCTTGCGGCGGCCGTGAAAGCGGCTCATGCGCGAGGACTCAAGATTACGGGCCATCTCTGCGCAGTGGGGTTCACCGAAGCTGCGAATATCGGCATCGACGATCTCGAACACGGCCTTCCGGTGGACACGGAGTTCGATCCGGGAAAAGAACGCGATGTCTGTCCCGGCGGGATGAGCGCGCCGACCGGCGCCGTGATCGCCGCGCTCGATTTAGCGAGCGCGCCGGTACAAAACATGATGCACACGCTCATTGCCAAGCACGTGGCCCTCACGTCTACCTTGCCGGTGTTCGAACCCAACCGCTCGACCGCGCCGCGCATACTGGACGCACTTTCTCCGCAGGCGCGTTTCGACTTTCTTGCCGCGAACTCGGGCCGCGGGCGATCTGGCGCGGCGGCGAAAGGCACTAACCCGGAAGCCGGTCGCGGCGGTGGAGCGGGACGCGGCGCTCAAGGATTGGCGATACTCAAAAAGGAGCAGGAGTTCGAGCACATGTTTGTGAAGGCGGGCGGTACGCTGCTCGCGGGGCTCGACCCCACCGGCTACGGAGGCGTGATCGCGGGTTTCGGCGACCAGCGAGAGGTGGAGTTGCTGGTGCAAGCGGGTTTCACGCCACTCGAAGCGATCCACATCGCTACGGCAAACGGCGCGAGCTTCCTCGGCGTTGCCGATAAGATCGGGACTCTCAAGCCCGGCATGCAGGCCGACTTGATCGTAGTGCGCGGCAAACCAGACGAGCAGATTTCAGATATCGAAAACGTGGAGACGGTTTTCAAGAATGGCGCGGGATATGACCCAGCGAAGCTGATCGAATCCGTGAAGGGGCAGGTGGGAATCCACTAATCAGACGGCATGCTGCGCGGTCCAGTCCGTCATCACATGAATCGGCTCCGCGGACTCCGGCGCCTCGGCCGAAGGGTCAGGTTCGATCATTAGGAATTGCTGGCCCGCCGCATCGGCAGCATATTGCGCAAAGCCGGGGTAGGGCCGCATCCGCGATGCAAACAAGTCCTTTGATCAGACGGCATGCTGCGCCGTCCAGTCCGTCATCACATGAATCGGCTCCGCGGACTCCGGCGCCTCGGCCGA
>DATAUH010000456.1:0-19067 GCA_036268375.1 Bryobacteraceae bacterium
GTTCTGTTTCGGATTCTGCGGATGCGTAACCAGAGTTGCAGTCTGGCCGTTCGGGCTGAGCTGCAGAGTAGCCGCCGTGTTCGTTTGCCAGCTTTGGCCGACGCAACATAGCAGCGCGTATTCTTTGCTGAAGGTGTACGAGAAGACGAACGTTGCCACGCCGGCGCGGCTGTTGGCGCTACCAAAAGCGCGCTTTTCAAACCGGAACTGCAGCGCGTCGGAGCGGAATACTTCGCCCGCCACGTCGTTTTGCGTGAAGCCGCCGGTCAGGTTTTGGGCGCCGTCCCAGAGCGGGTAATTATTGTAGAGAGTCGCCGCCGGAAGCGTGGGGCTGGACCCAAGCGAGAAGTTAGACGGAACGATTCCGAGGAACGGGTTCGGTACGCCGCGGCTCAGGATGGTCGGGTCGTTGATCGCCTGCTGTTGCAGTGCAATACCCAGCGCGTCCTGCGGGTTGCCATAGTTCTGTCCGTAGTCAGTGTAGATGTTGTAGTTGCCGGCGAAGGAGACGTCGATCACCATGTTTCCAGGCAATTGACGCTGGAACCCGAGCGAGTATTGGTAGGTCCGCGGAATCTTGTAGTGCAACATGTCGCCGTTGGGGCTGTTGCCAAGGTTCGCGAGAGCGCCAGCAGCGGGCCCCGTCGGCTGTGCGAGACCCGTCGGGAACGGATTCACCAGCGAATAAGGTCCGGTAGGAACGCCATTGGCGCAGGCGTTGCCCGTTACCAGCGGATTCACGCAGGCCGATGGGAACTGTCCATTCGTGAACGTGCTGATGTACGGAGTGCTCACGCTAAAGCCGGTCTGGGAATTGTTGTTCTTCGTGTCCGACTGATAGAACACGCCGACGCCGCCGCGGATTACCGTCTTTTCGCCGAGGCGGTAGGCAAGGCCGATGCGGGGAGCAGCGTTGGTGAAGTCAGTGTAGCGGGTGCGGCTCGGCAGACCGTTGGTTCCGGCAAACTGCCACACGCCGTAGATCGCCTGGGGGGGCGTAGGATACGGGTACTTCGGATTAGTCGCGTTGTAGGTGGCTGCATTAGCGGCCCAGTTCGCCAAAATTTGCGGGCTGGCCGGATTGACAGCGCTAATGTTGAACTGTTCCGCCTGGCGATTGTAGCGTTCCAGGTACGGGACTTGGACTTCGTAGCGCAAGCCGATGTCTACCGTCAGGTGGTTAGTCGCGCGCCAAGTATCCTGCACGTAACCCCCATAGTATGGGCGGGAAATGTAGTAACTGGCGTTGTTATCGATGCTGCCGCTGGTGGGGACGCCCAACAGGAACGAGGCGAGACCAAGATAGGTGTCCGCGCCGTTGTTGGTGGTCGATGCGCGATCGGAAGCCTGCTGCGTCAAACCGCTGCCGAACGTGAGCGAACCGTACGCGTTTCCAGGAGCCACGTTGCCTCTAGCTTCGTAGTGAGCCTCGAAGCCGAAACGCAGTGAGTGGCGGCCCTTCTGCCAGCTCAAGCTGGGCAGGAATTGCCACGAGTTATATGGCGACCAGCTAAAGCTGCCCGAACCGAACAAGGGGCTGGCGAAGCCACCGATGTTGATGTTCGGAATAACCGAGGTGCTAACCGTGGGAGCGTGGATCATACCGGTCATACCGACGGAAGCCGGCGTGATCGATTGCGCTTCTTCGGTATAGCCAGGAGTCAACTGCGTGAAGCGAAAGTAGCTCGCCTTTACGTCCAAAAAGAGGTTGGGCGAAATAACGTGGGTCTCTTCCAGGTTCACGCCGGTGAAGGTACGGTTGTTGTCGATGTTACCGCTACCGACGACCGGCGGCGCGAAACCGTTGGTGGAACGGTATTCGAAGCCGTGGAACTGCGACACCAGGATGCTGAACTTATCCTTATCCCCAATCACGTGGTCCCATCGGCCGATGGGCTGGTTGTACCAATAGCGGCCCTCGTTGTTGGTGTTGAAGAAGTCGTTGTTCAGGTTGCCGACGCCTGTTCCCTGCACGTTGGGGCCGGGAACATAGCTCAGGATTTTCTGTGCAACCGGGCTGATCCGGTTCGCAGGAATCACATTGCCCGGAAACGGATTGCGGAAATAAGTGGAGCCGCTCGATCCGCTGCAAGGCGTGGCGCCGGTGGTGCCCGGAGTGCAGGCAAAGGTCGTCAGGGGATCGTTGACCGTTATGCCATAGTTGCCCCAGTTCTGACCGGCGCGAAGGTCGTTAGGAATCGTGGTGGTACCGGCGCCGGGGAAGGGAATCGCTTCCTGATAGCCCTCATAGCTCAAGAACATGAAGTCCTTATCCTTGCGGATCGGACCGCCCATCGTGCCGCCGAACTGGTTCAATTCCAGACGTCCGCGAGCCTGTCCCGCGACGTTCGACTGGAAGTAGTTCGCATCCAGAACGCTGTTACGGAAATAATCGTACAGCGTCCCATGCCAGTTATTGGTGCCGGACTTGATGGTCGTGTTTACGGCTCCGCCCGCTTCGTGTCCGAGCGATGCGTCGTAAGTGGTCGTGGTGGCCTTGAATTCCTGAATTGCGTCCACGCTGGGAGCGAAGTCCCACTGGCTACCGTTATCGCTGATGATAGTGCCGTTCATCGAGAACGAGTTGTTTCCGTTGCCGGCGCGCGCGCCGTTGAACTTATAAGCGTTGCTTACGTCCCACGCGCGTGTTCCGGAATAACCGCTGGCGCCGAACTGCTGCTGCGTGAAGATTACCCCTGGGGTTAGTTCAAGCAGCATGTAGCTTTGGCGGCCATTCAACGGAAGATCCTGAGTTTTCAGAGGATCGAAGACCAAACCGCGGTCTGCGTCTTCCGTATCGATCACCTGCTGCTGGCCGGTGACCGTAACCTCCGTGGTAGCCTGTCCAACCTGTAATTGAAGCGGCAGATTCAGATTCTGTGCAACTGACAGCGTGATTTGTTGGCGGTGCAAGGTAGAGAATCCCTGCGCCGTTACGTCAACGGTGTAAACACCCGGATCGAGATAGGGGATGCTGTAAAGTCCCTGCCCGTTGGTTTTGGTTTCGCGAA
The DNA here is from genome assembly GCA_036268375.1 of Bryobacteraceae bacterium. Classification (GTDB taxonomy): domain Bacteria; phylum Acidobacteriota; class Terriglobia; order Bryobacterales; family Bryobacteraceae; genus PALSA-243. The sequence goes on from DATAUH010000456.1 coordinate 3,012, forward strand.
CCTGGTTGGTCGCTGCATTCGTCGCCTTGACGCCAGCGCCCGGAACTGCGGCGCCGCTAGGGTCCGTAACGACGCCAGTCAACGTTGCGGCATTTTCCTGCGCAAAGATGACGCCCGATACCAGACATGCTAACGCGAGCGTACGTCGGATAGTCATACGTAGTCTAACCTCCTTTGTCGATTTCTTACTTCTAAAGCCCCTGTTGTTTTCCCACTATTTACTGAAGCTACTACTCCCAAAGCTATTTACTCCCTAACACGTCGTAGAGCGGCTGAGCCGGCTTCATCTCCGGGTTTTCTTCCGCCACCGAGACTGCCAGAACGCGAACTTTGGCGTTATCGGGCAGGGTTAGGGTGCGGGCATTCGCCGGCAGATCGATTGCGTACGCGAACAGGTACGAATACTGATAAGGCTCGTTCAGGCCGTCAGACGTGTGATGATGCGAAGCATACCACGCCAGATCGGCGCGCTTAATGTATCCGGGTTTTAACCCGAGGTAATCTTCGGGATAACGCGGAGACCAATCGGCCGAACCGCGATTGCTGTTGTCCCAGGTTGCGTGGTTTGCGGAAATCGCCCAGTCCTGGCGAAGCGGAGTCGGCGGTGGCGGGGTTCCATTCGGATTGTTGAAGTTTCCACCGCGCCCCTGAACTTCCAGAGGCTTCGGTTTCCACTGGCGCGTATCCCACTGTCCGATGAATCCGCCCCAATCTTCGACATCGAGCTTCGCAGCCTTGTCGCCTGCATGGAATTCAACATTCTGGTCGCCATCGGCTGCCGCCAGAACATATACACGGTTGTAACGTCCGGCGGGCAACTCGATCTTCTGCCCTTTCGCTACCACCGCATCCACCTTGCCGGTTCCCGCGGGCGCCAGATGGAACTGCACGCCGTCATAGTCGATCGTCGAAGGCAGCATTTCCGCGGGTATCGCATCGCCTTTGGAGTCAAAGCCGCCAACAGTCTTTGTGTCGTCGTTGCTGGCCACTGCCAAGTCGTAAGGAAGAGTTACCGGCTTCGACGTAACAGCTGCTAACTTCGCCGGCGCCGCACCCAGCTTCAGGGCAAACGTGCGCGGTTGATAGGCGGTGAAGTTAGTGACCAGCGCTCCACCTTCCACCGTTGCCGAGCCTACCGGCAGTTCCTGCCCGTTTACTTCGCGAGCCGCCGTTACCGGTCCGGCGAAGTGAACGTGGACGTTGCTTTCAGGCTTTCCATCGAGCTCAACCATACGCAGCACAACTTCGTCGCTCATTTCGGCCTTCTTGAGCGCCAGGACGCGGATGCGCGGATTGTCGATCTTTACAAGCGAAAATTCTTTGCCGAGCGATCCCGCATGCTTCGGCGCTTCGAAAGCGACTAACGGATCATTTAAACGCTGGCCTTCCCAATCGGTTTGGGCAGAGCGCCAGTCGCCGGTGTGGCCGGCGATTCCGAACAGGATCTCGTGGTGTCCCCAATCCTGATTGAACTGATCGGTGTAATTGGTACCGCCGGGAGTGCGCAGCAGCGTAAGCCGGATGGTGTGATCGTCGAACTTATCGGAACCGTTCTTGACGTCGGTAAGGATTGTCGCGCCATAAGAGCCGCTCTGATCCGTGAGGTCGATCCATTGGTGCGACGCTACTTCAAACTGGCGTTCATCTTCGGTCGGACGCTGAACCGTTCCGATATCCCAGTTGTAAGTGGCGTCTTTGTTGGTCGCGGTCAGTGCGAAAGTAGCTTTGACGTTGGAGGCCAAGCCCTTCCAATCGATGGAGTTTGCGAACTCTACGCGATTGCCCGGGTCGCCGGCGGCAAGGCGCACCGTCGAAACGAACTTCGAACCTTCGAACTCACGCGAGACTTCAACCGCTACGCGCGCAGGTCCGTTTTCAGCGATGCGGATCTGCGCGGGGCCGCCGACATAACCGCGAGGCGCCGTGTGCACCTGATCCCAATCCATATTCCAGGCCGGCCATTGACGCGGAGCGTCGTGGCTGACGGCAAGGCGCACGGGTGCGGAGAGCAATTCCTTGTTGACCGTCTTGTCGAAGATGCTGGAGACATCGCCGTCGGCATTCAGCGTCACGCGATAGCGGGCATTTTCGAGCGAGGTATTGCTGACCTTTAATGTCGAGGCAGGCGCAGACGCGGCAGGTTGCACATCATATACCGCATAGCCCACCGAAGGCGTCTTCGCCACGAAGATTGCCTTGCCGTTTTCGTATTGCGCGGGAACATCCTTGCCATCTGGACCCGTGACTCTCACTGCTTTGGTCCCGGCGGGCAGATCCATCGAGGCCGTTACGACATCTTCGCGCGCGATGTTCAGCGGGTTGTAAACGACCACAGCCGTGCCGCGCGTTTGCGTGTTTAGTCCGCTCGCGACTGCTTCGGTCGCGCTGGTGAGCACGTTGGAAAATTGATTGAGCGCGATCACGTCGTCATTCCACGCAAATTCGTAGGAACGAGGCGTCGCAGTTCCGGCTGCGGTGTCGTGGAATTGTCCGCCCATCACCAGCGTCCACGCATTGTTTAAACGCTCTTGGGGATACGGACGTCCGCCCATCCAGTTGGCTGCGATGGAGGCTTTCTCGGCGGCATCGGCGAGGATTTCGTTTTCGCGATTCCATCGTTTGTGATACGCCTCCGATGTGAGCGAACCGGCCGAGTGATTGATGAGTTCCAGATCGCCCTTATAGCGCGGCATGCGGGCCGTCATCTCGGGCTTGATGTCTTTGAACATCTGGTCGGCAGCCGAGATTACGACGTGCACCGGCCCTTCGCCCATCGCAACCGGAGGGTTCGGAGGCGGAGGCGGAGTGGCAGGCTGACCGCCGCGACCGCGACCGCCACGTCCACCAAACGTCGGCAGTGAGGCCATGCCTTTAGTCACGGTCGCTTCGAGCAACTTGACGCTCTCTTCGTTGACCGCGCCGCCGATGTCACCGGTTCCGACGTAGTGGTAGTCGGCGTATACGCCAGTTACCTGACCATCGAGATTGATGCGGGAGACCCAATCCTGCTCCTGCGGGCCGCGTCCACCGCGTCCGCGTCCAGCAGGCGCATTGGGATCGGGCGGAGGAGGGGGTGGCGGCGCTTTGCTGAGGTCGGTGTTGACGGTGCTGCCGTAGCCCCCGGGGTTCAGCGCCGCGATGATTGTCTTGCCATCGGGGCCTTCCCAGACGCCGACGTTGAACGGAATGCCTTCGGGGGTTTTCTCCGGCGAATCAGCGCCGCCGACGCGCGGGGCGGGCTGCCAGGCGGCGGAAAGCTTCTGCGTGGAGAAGCCCTTCACTCCGGCGTGAGCGAGGATGCTGGGCAGCGAGGCAGGGAAGCCGAAGCAATCGGGCAGCATGTACTCTTCGCTGGCCTTGCCGAACTCCTTGCGGAAATAAGTATTGCCGTAGAGGATCTGGCGAATGATGCCTTCGGCGTTGGGCAGGTTGACGTCGCCTTCCTCCATCGAAGATCCGGCCGGGAACCAGCGGCCCTGCGCCACGTACTGCTTCATCTTCGCGTAGTCGCTCGGGAAGTATTCCTTCATCAGGCGATAGCGGTTGGCGCCGGTCCAGTTGAAGACGTAGTGCGGATACTTCTCGATCAGGTCGAAATTTACGCGCATGGTCTTCAGCAAATATTCGCTGATGACCTGCGGGAACTCCCAACGCCACTGCGTATCGAGGTGCGCATACGGCACTACGTAGAGCGTTTCCGTTTTGGTAATGTCGGGCGCCTGCATGGTTTGCGCATTGCCGCGCACGGATATGCCGAGCGCAGCGCAAGCAGCCAAACCCGCGCAGGCAACCTTCGCGGCGGCTCTCTTCTTCTTTTTGATTTTCATATACTATCTTCCAATTCCCGGCCCACGTGCGAGATCAACTCGCCGGGGTCGTTGATTTCCATCAGGCGGCCGCGGAACTCCTCGTTCATCAGCTTGCGCGCCAACCGTGAGAACACCTTCATGTGCGATCCCTTTGGGTTGGAATCGCTCAATGCCAGCAGAATCACCATGCTCACTGGAGCGCCATCGAGAGATACCCATTCGATGGGTTGTTTGAGCTTCAAAATGCCGATTGAATCGGCGTGTACCAGATCCGTCTTGCAATGCGGGATCGCGAAACCGTGGCCTAATCCCGTCGAATAGACCGCCTCGCGCGCCCACACGGCTTCTTCCATGGGCCGCCGGTCTTCGATGCGTCCCGCGGCGTGCAGCGTATCGACCAGTTCGCGAATGGCTTCGTCTTTGTTCTGGCTGTCGGAGTCCAGAGCCACAAGGCTGGTCGAGAAGAGCGGCTCGGCAACGGCAGCGGGGACGGCGGCCTGGAGCAGCGCCTCCACTTCCGCAGCCGTTCCGCACTGTATCGCGCGCTCGATGAGTTCGCGGCAGGTTACGCCGTTCAGTCGCGCGGTGGCGCGCTTGAGAGCCGGAATAACGTTACCAGAAGCGCTGATTTCGTCGAATCCGATGCCGGCCAGCAGCGGAAGGTTGCGAGGGTCGCCGCCCATTTCACCACAGAGGCCGACCCATTTGCCGCTGGAACGGATTTCGCTCACAATGTTCTTGAGCAGCGCGAGAAACGCGGGGCCGCGCACGTTAGAGATCCCGAGCAGTTTGGCATTTTCGCGATCGGCGGCGTAGAAATACTGGCTCAGATCGTTGGTGCCAACACTGAAGAAATCGAGTTCCGCGCAGAGGCGTTTCAACTGAAAGGCCACCGAGGGCACTTCGATCATGATGCCTACCGGCATCTTGGAATTGAAAGCGACGCTTTGCGCGCGCAGAGCGTTCTGCCCGCGAGTGACTTCGCCTTTAAACCAGAGCGCCTCTTCGAGCGATGCCACCATAGGCGCCATCAGCCACACCGGTCCGATTGCGGATGCGCGTAGAGCAGCTCGGATCTGGGCGCCGATCATTTCGTGATATTCGGCGTAGATGCGAATGCCGCGATATCCGAGGAAAGGGTTGCGCTCCGCCGGGAGATTTAGGTAAGGCAGCGGCTTGTCGCCACCGATATCGGCCGTGCGCAGAATCACAGGGCGTCCGTTACCAGCGCGCACCGCGCCGGCGTAGACTTCGAACTGTTCATTTTCGGTGGGCGCTGTTTTGTGCTCGGCGAAGAGAAGCTCGGTACGAAACAGACCGACGCCATCGGCTCCGTTTGCGAACCCGGCCTCGGCTTCAGCAGCCGTTGAGATGTTCACTCCGATTTCGAGGCGCTGTCCATCCAGCGTTATGGCGTGCGCTTGGGCAAATTTGGAAAGTGCGGCCTTGCGCCGTTGGGCGGCTGCGCGTTCGCGATCGTAAAAACGTATGACCGGCGGCGGACAATGCGGGAATACCAGGCCGCTATCGCCGTCTACGATTACCGGCTCTCCGGGAGTGAGCGCCCGCGCGGCGCCAGCGACGCCCACGACGGCCGGAATTCCCATCGAGCGCGCCAGAATGACCGCGTGCGAAGTGGCGCCGGCGCTTTCGAGGACGATACCTTCGAGGAATTTGCGATCCAGGGCCAACAATTGATGGGGCGCCAGCGTTTCCGCGACGAGGATTGAGGCTTCACGCAACTCAACCGATGGCGGACGGAATTCGCTTCCGTAAATCTCTTCGAGTAGTTCCGTGCAGAGTTCTTCGACGTCGACCGCGCGTTCGCGTATGTAGGCGCTGCCGGTACGTTGCAACAGGGCGCGGAAATGTTCGCTGGTTTCGACCACCGCTCGAGCCGCCGAGCGGCCCGCATCGATGCGTTTGGCGATCTCCTCGCGTAGCGTTACGTCGCTCATGATGGCGAGGTGGGCTTTGAGAATGCCGGTTTCCGTTCCCAAAGGATTGCGCGCCAGCAACTCTTCGATGCGCGCTTCGACGGCTCGGAATCCGCGCGCCAATCGTTCCCGTTCGGGCGCGGGGCCGTCGACCGGTTCGGCCGCAAAATCCGCGTTGAGCGACATGCGCCCGAGTACGACCGCGGCGCCCCGGCCGATTCCGCGGCTGACTGCTATTCCGTAAAGATAGGTGACGCCGGTATCCGCCAGTCCTCTCGGCAGCGTGGGCGCCTTGGACTCAAGCGCCGCTTCGGCCAACGGTTCATCGCACGCGGGCAGGTCTTCGATGATGAAGCGCCGCAGGCCGGCCATTGCAGCGGCTCTGTCGGGGCCTTCCACGCGTAAAGTGCAAATGTCGCCCTCACGCACATCGGCCGCGATGGTGGAGAGCACGCTCTTGATGTCTGCGCGCGTTTGATTTCGGCGATTCGTCAATTCGCAGGCGGAGGCGAAGCGGTTCGCGGTCTCGGCGAGATGGCTCGCCGGACGCGCATGCAAGCCGTTTGACAGCTTGCATTCAAACTCGAATTCGATCGCCTGCGCAGCTTCTACGCTCATTCGTTAGCCTTGGATTTTGGCAATCACGCCTTTCGGATCCTTGATGGCTTCCTGTACGGGCACGCGGACCAGTTTCACGCCTTCGAAACGTTCGCTGCCTTCCACCTCAATGTCGGCGGCGAAGATCGCGCCTTGCGCCTGGCGGATATCGTTATCCGAAAGCTCGTTTTCAATGCCCATGGCGCCCTGCGTTTCCACTTTGATCTGATGTCCGAGCGCCTTGGCTGTCTTCTCCAGTTGCTCGGCAGCCATGTAGGTATGCGCGATGCCCGTGGCGCACGCGGTCACGGCTACAATCTTCATACGTTCTCCTTCGCGGCGAGTTTGGGACTCGCGACGCCCTTCCAAACATTGATCGCGACGCTGGTGACGGCGACGCCGGCGAGAATCGCCAGCGTAAACGCAAGGCGATGATCGACCACCGGCAGCACAATCGGTCCGCCGTGCGGCGCGTGATCGCCGACGCCGCCCAGCATTGCGATTGCGGCGGCGGTCATGGAGCCCGCCATGATGCACGGGATTACGCGAACGGGGTCGGCGGCAGCGAAGGGAATCGCGCCTTCGGTGATGCCGATCAGTCCCATGGTGATGCCCGCAATTCCCGCGTCGCGCTCCTCTTCAGTCCAAAGTTTGCGGCGAAGGAGGGTTGCCACTCCCATTCCGAGAGGCGGAACGCAGATGGCGGCGGCGCAGGCGCCCATGATGCGGTAATCACCTTCTTGAATCATCGCCGCGCCAAAGAAAAAGGCGGTTTTGTTGATCGGGCCGCCCATATCGAACGCGATCATCGCGCCGAGCATCAAAGCCAGCAGCACGCTGCTGCCCCCGTTCATCGCCCGAAGCATATTGGTAGCCGCGTTCATCAGGTTGGCGATGGGGATGCCGAGCACTTCGAGCATCAGCACTCCGATGATGAGGGTCGATAGGATCGGAACGATTAAAATCGGCATCACGGGTTTCAGATGCTTCGAAACCGGCAGCTTCTTAAACAGGTTCACGACATAGCCCGCGATCAATCCGACCAAAATCGCGCCCAGGAAGCCGGCTTTCACCTGTCCGGAGAGGTATCCGCCTACGAAACCGGGCGCAAGCGCAGGTTTTCCAGCCGCTGAATAGGCGATGTATCCCGCTAGTATCGGAAGCATGAGCGCGAACGAGGCGTTTCCGATATTGGAGATGAGTTGCAGTATTGGGGAGTGCGAAAAATCGGGCCCTTTTGGCGTCATCGGGGCGAAAGCGATGGCAGCCGCGATGAGAATTCCGCCGCATGCAATGAACGGAATTGCATAAGATACGCCTGTTAATAAATGCTGACGCAGTTTTTGCGCGTGCTCGTACATGGAGAGACTATTTGAATCGAGTATCCCTCCATTGCAGGGCGGCGTCCAAGCCACTTCGACAGTAGACAAGAGACATTTCTTGTACTAACGTGACAATTTGTGAAAGCGTCATCTGCCAGAGCGCTGGATGCGGCCGCGATGCGGCAGAGTATCGTGCAGCAATTGGACGCCTTTTTGCGCAAATCGCGCCTGCGTAATGTGTACTTCGCGGACAGCAGCGTGGCGCCTCCGCCGCTTGCGTACGTCACTCACTTCCCAAGGCTTTCGGTGCCCTTGGATGGGTCGCATGCGATGGAGCTGCCGGTCGATGGCAGGCATGAGCGAGTGGCGCCAGCGCGCGGCGAAGCAGTGTTTGTGCCGGGGCACGCGTGGAACCGGCCAGACTGGGCGGATCCCGTCAAGGTGCTTACGTTTCTGTTCGGCGCAAAACAGATCGGCATCAGTCTGGTAACGCACGAAGGCGGCGACGAATCGCGCGCGCACGCTATCAAAACGAGCGTCGAAACCACGCATGATCCCTTATGCCGCAATGTCTTGAACGCTCTCGGAGCGCTCGCCGGCGAGACGCGCTCCGGTCCGCTGCTGCGATTGTTAACCGAATCGTTATTGCACTCATGTCACCGTCTGTTGCGCGCTCCCCAGGCGCAAAAGCCGCGCAAAGCGGTGCGGACGTATGAAATGTTGTGCTTATATGTGCAAGAGAATTTTCAGGATGATTTGACACGGGAATTCATGGCGCAACGCTTTGATATCGCGCCTGCGCATGTGTCGCGATTATTTCGACGCGAGGGATTAATGCGATTCAGCGATTATGTGAATCTGGTTCGCATGAACCGCGCCAAGTTCATTTTGGCCAACTACCGCATTCCCTTAAAAGAGGTGGCGGCAAGCTGCGGATATGCGGACGTGGCTTACTTCTGCCGCGTGTTCAAGCGATTTACGAAAGTGACGCCGGGCCAATATCGCGACCGTCCGAAGTGACGGACGGCTTAGGGCTGTTGCTTTTTGTGGAATACCGATTTGACGTCGGGCCAGTATTCACGAAACAGATTGCCGGCGGCGCGTACGCCTACGTTGCCGGTTCCCCACTCGAAAATCGAACCGGGCGTGCGCAGACTCCGCGGACACCAGAGCGTAGCGATCGCCCAGCTTCCGTAGTCGTTTGCCAACATTGAGTAGGCTGGCATGCGGCGACCATCGGGTTTGCGCGCGACCACGGTATCGACTACGACGTGCGCGAAGCGGCCGAAGAAGTTGCCTCTGCCGCGGCGTCTGTATTTTGTACTTTCGTGATCAATCGCGATCACGCTGCGCTCAAGAAAATCGCCAATCACATACTGCCCGTAGAGCGAGGCTGCGCGCTTTTCGAGTGCGTGAGTTCCTACGCCCCACTCCTTGGGGAACGGATGCACCTGATCGATGATGGTTCCCGGCACGGTCGCGATCAGCGCTTTGGGACTTATCAGATCCCGAAAAAAACCGGAGTAGGCGGAGGCGGGAACGACGACTGCGCTGGCCGGAATGGTGGGCTTGAGAGGATCTGTGATGCCAGCATCCTGGGCGCACAACCTAGCGGGAAAAGACGCTATGAACCACAGCGCGACAAAGGTAGTAGTTTGCTGCAACCTCTCGATTATACAGTACAGAACACGGTTGTGGCTTTGAACGCGGCGGGCGAACCGGTGAACACCCGACGCCCGCCGCAGCAACCTGTTCCGGAGGCTCAGGCCCCGGCAGCAGAGCTCGAAAAGCTGCGCACGGCCTCGTTTTCGTCGGTGTACGCGGAGAAGACGGTGAGCAGTTTGGTGATGGAAAGCAGATCCCGAACCTTCGACTGCACATTCAACAGTTTGATCTGGCCGCCCTGGTTGGTGACGCTGGCATAAGAGCCGACCATTTCGCCCAAGCCGGCGCTATCGAGATAGCTGACGCCCCCGAGATTCAATAAGATGTTTCTTTGACCAGAAGTGACCAGGTCTTTGATCGTGCTGCGCAGCAACCCCGCGCCTTCACCGAGTGTGATCCTTCCTTCGAGATCTACAATCGACACGTTCCCCACTTGCCGTACAGCCGCTTTAACCGCCATAACTCCTCCGGGCTTCATTATACGGAAAGCGTGGGCGCTATGCCGTCTCGCCCATGAAATGGAGCAGCACGCTGCGGCGGTGCGGGGCGGAGCGATGCTCGAACAGATAGACGCCCTGCCATGTTCCAAGGGCCATGCGACCGTTCTCGACGGGGATCGAAAGCTGGGTTGCGGTGAGAGCCGCGCGAATGTGCGCTGGCATATCGTCGGGGCCTTCAGCGTTGTGAATGTAGAGGCTGTCGCTTTCGGGGGCTATGCGGCTGAAGAAATCGTTGAGATCGGTTTTGACGTCGGGGTCGGCGTTTTCCTGGATGAGGAGAGATGCGGACGTGTGTTGCACGAAGACGGTGAGCAGGCCGCGCTTCGCGGAAGCGCCGCTCATCCACTGCGAGATTTCGCGCGTGATTTCGTAGAGACCTTTGCCGCGCGTAGAAACGTTGAGCCGGTGCGAAAGAATGGTCATGCTAGCGAAGGCCCCCGTATTGGGCGCCGGTTGCCCCGCCACGCGATTGATACACTGCCATCCATTGGGCTGCGCGGCGCGTGTCGCCGATTTTGGAGTAGAGGTCGGCTACTCCGCGCGCGCAATCGTCACCGGCGCGATCCAGCATGAGATTGCATTGCGCTTCCATGGCGCTGAGGGCAGCGTTCGGCGGCAGCGGAGTTACGCCGGGCGGCGGGTCCTTCATATAGATGACGGCTTCGGGGTCCGTGTAGACGAGCTTCCATTCGTGCTGCGAAGGATCGGAAAGCGCTGCGGGCAAGAGGTAAACTTTGCCGGAGTAATCGATCATCGGCATGACGATCGCACTTACTTTGTATTGCGCCAGCAACTGTTCGCTGGATGCGCCGGTGCTCGAATCGGCGTTGAAGGCGATGCGCCGGTAATCGGCGAACGTGGCTTCGCTGAGGGCGCGGCCATCGATGAATACCTGGTTTTGGGGCCATAACCGCCAGATGAGATAGCCGCCGCTCTCGTAGGAATTGAAGATGCGCGCGGTGACATGATGCTGCAACAGGAAATCGGCGGCCCCGGGTGAAAAGCGCCAATCCGAGGCGTTGAACGGCGCATGCGGCATGGTAACGATGCGCGCGGCCAGCGCGAGGACGGCGGCGAACGCAAGCGTCGCAGGCAACGTGCGAAGCGTGGGCAGCAGTCTCTGCGGGTCGGGTAACGGAAGATAGCTGGCGAGAATGAGAGGTCCGATGATTCCGATGAGGATGATGTTGCGGACGGCGCTAAGCGCCGCGATGGCGAAGAGCAAGTAGAGAAGCCAATCGGAGATGCGTGCCCGGCCGCGCGCCCAAAGCAGAGCAGCGAGTGAGCCGTAAAGGATGACGGTGAAGGTGGAGAGCTCCCAATATTTTGGCCGCTGCCACTCGGTGATGCTGGTTTGAAGCGGACTGTTGCGGTAGTCGAGCAGGATTTGAATGATGTGGAATCCGTTCGGATTGAGGCCGGAAATCAGAACGGCGGCGGCTGAGCAGATTAAAAGCGTGCGATGGTTCGGCGTGGCCGCGCCGCGCGCACGAGCGATAAGAGTGTTTAGGCAGTAGGCTCCGACGATGATCCAACCCAGAAAGAACGCGCCGTGCATGTTTGCCCAGACCAGAAAAAGCGGCGGCAACGCCCAGAGCCAGCGGCGGTACTCCAGGATGGCGAGCGTCGTGACAAGGAAGACGTAGGTGAAAAGGTAAGGGCGCTCGCCCGCGATCCAGGTGCAACTGAGCATCACCAAAAGCGCAACGGCGACGGACCGGTAAAAACCGGCGGTTCGGCGCCATGCGATGAGGCCGGTGATGCCGCAGATGAGCGTGAGCGCGAGCGCGCGCAGGATCGTGATACCGGTGGCGCCCCCAGCGGAGTAGACCGCGTAGAAGGCGATTTGAGCCAGCCACTCGTGCGTCAAGTTGAAAAAACGAACTAGGCTCTCGCCGGAGTAGGCGTCCGGATGCAGGTAAGTTGTGTAGGCGAACGGGTCCGGAACGGGCAATTTGTGGTTCAGCCAGATGTATTGGCCGGTTTTGAGGTGCCACCAGAAATCGGAGTCGCCGATTCCGAACCAGTATCGGGAGAATACCGCAACCGCGGCAAGCAAGACGATGGACCAGGTGAGCCACTGCGGCCGGTTGACCGGCGGCAGTGGCTCAGACCGTGTGATTGCGGGTTGAGGCGCGGGCCGGCGGGCTTTTCCGGCCGGTTTACTCAACCGTCACACTCTTGGCGAGGTTGCGCGGCTGGTCGACGTCGCAGCCGCGTCGTACGGCGATGTGGTAGGCGAGGAGTTGGAGCGGCACGATTTCGAGAATCGGACTGAGGAGATCCGAGGTGGGTGGAATCTCGATCACGTGATTGGCCAGCTTGCGAACGTGGGGATCTCCCTGAGTGGCGATGGCGACGATGATGCCTTCGCGCGCCTTCACTTCCTGGAGATTCGAGAGGGTCTTCTCATAAAGGAGACGGCTCTCGGCGTCGGCGGGATCGTGGGTGGCGATTACCACCACTGGCAACGTCTCATCGATGAGAGCGTTCGGACCGTGTTTCATTTCTCCAGCGGGGTAGCCTTCGGCGTGAATATAGGAGATCTCTTTCAGCTTGAGAGCGCCCTCGAGTGCGATGGGGAAATGCACGCCGCGGCCCAGATAGAGGAAATCGCTCGCGCGGTGGAGTTCCTTTGCCAGCGCTTCATAGACCGCGTCGTGCGAGAGCACGGTTTCAAGTTTCCCGGGCAACCGCAGCAACTCCTGGACTAGGCAGCGGGAAGTGTTTTCGTCGAGCTTGCCGTGCGCCTGGCCGAGATGCATTGCCAGGATAAAGAGCGCGGTGAGCTGGCAGGTGAAGGCTTTGGTTGAAGCTACGCCGATTTCAGGACCCGCGTGCGTGTAGACAGTTCCGGACGCCTCGCGCGTGATCATGGAGCCGACGACGTTGCAGATGGCGACGGTTTTCGAGCCTTTTTGCTTGGCTTCGCGTTGCGCGGCGAGCGTGTCGGCGGTCTCACCCGATTGCGAAATGACCACCGTGAGCGTGTCTGCGTCGATGATGGGATCGCGATAGCGAAACTCGCTGCCGTAGTCGACTTCAACGGGGATGCGCGCGAGTTTTTCGATCATGAACTTGCCGGCTAAACCGGCGTGCCAACTGGTACCGCACGCAATGATTTTGACTTGGCGGAAGCGAGCGAAATCCTCGGGCGTGAGCTCCATTTCGTCGAGGTAAATGCGGCCGGTCTCCTGAGCTACGCGGCCTAGCGTCGTATCGCGAATGGCGCGCGGCTGCTCGAAGATTTCCTTGAGCATGAAGTGCTTGTAGCCGCCTTTTTCGGCGGCAATCGGATCCCAGAGCACGTGCGTAATCTGGCGATTTACGGATTCGCCGTCGAAATCGGTCAGCCGAACGCCTTCCGGCGTCAGAATGGCCATATCGCCATCCGCCAGGAAGAACATGTCGCGGGTGTGGCTGAGGATCGCGGGCACGTCGGAGGCGACAAAGTATTCGTTATCGCCCAGGCCGACGACGACGGGCGGTCCATTGCGCGCGGCGACGATTTTGTTGGGGTCGGAACGCGCGATCACGCCCAATGCGAAGACGCCCGTGACCTGTTTGACTGCTTTCCGAACGGCCTGCTCCAGGTTGCCCTCGAAATATTTTTCTACGAGGTGGGCGATTACTTCGGTGTCTGTTTCGGTTTTGAATTCGTGACCTTCAGATTCGAGTTCGTGCTTGAGCGTGAGGTAGTTTTCGACGATTCCGTTGTGGACAACGACGAGATCGCCCTTGCAATCGCGATGCGGGTGCGCGTTTTCCTCGGTGGGACGCCCATGGGTGGCCCAGCGCGTGTGTCCGATGCCGAAAGAGCCGTCGATCGGGCTTGATTGAATGACGTCTTCGAGGTTCCGCAGCTTGCCTTTGGCGCGGCGGACGGCCAACTGGTCGTCATCACAATAAACGGCGAGACCCGCCGAATCGTAACCGCGATACTCCAGGCGTTTCAGCCCTTCGAGAATGATCGGAACGGCCTTATGGCGCCCAATGTATCCCACGATTCCACACATAAAATGATTATAGGGCGGCGCTTAGGGAATTCGGGCGCTACAAAGATGAAACGTTTGAAATATTAGAATGATGAAGCGGTTCGCGCACGAAACTACTCGGAAATTTCGACGCGATAATCTTCAATCACAGGATTTGCGAGTACGTCGTGCGCGATGGCTTCAATATCTTTGCGGGCCTGTTCGGACGTGACCCCTTCCGCCACGTTGACGTCGAAAAATTTGCCCTGGCGAACGGCAGAAACCGCGGAATAGCCGAGGCCGTGCAGCGCGGAGCAGATCGCCTGGCCTTGCGGGTCGAGAACGGATGCTTTGGGAGACACGAACACGCGAGCTTTCATGGGAAAACGTATTATCCCATGAGGCTGAGCGCTAAAACTGCAGGCGGTACGTTTGACCGGCTTTGGCGGGGAAGGTGATCGCGCCGTCGCTGGTTTTCGCGAACTCCACCGCGGTTCCGTTGTCTAAGATGCGGGCGATCGGTTGTTGAGGCGACACGCGGAGTTTCTGTGTTCCATCGACGCTGACGCGCAACTCGGCATTGACGGCTCTGCCGCCGCGCCATTCGATAGAAACTTCATCGCCGCCGCGAGCTTTCAGGCCCGTGATGCGGCCGTCCGGCCACGCGGTTGGGAGCGCCGGCAGGAGGTGGATTTCGCCGGAATGGCTTTGCAGCAGCATCTCGGCGATTCCATTCGTGCCGCCGAAGTTGCCGTCGATTTGGAAGGGCGGATGATTGTCGAACATGTTCGGCAGTGTGGAATTGCGCAACAACACCATCAGGCTGTCGAAGGCCTGGTTGCCTTCTTCGAGGCGCGCCCAATAATTTACGATCCAGGCGCGGCTCCAACCGGTGCCGCCGCCTTTGTTCGCCAAACGCCGTTCGAGCGATACGCGCGCGGCTTTCGCCAAATCCGGCGTGCCCCGGAGGGTAATCAGGTCTGAGGGAAAGAGCGCAAAGAGATGCGAGATGTGGCGGTGTCCGGGATCCTGTTCGGCGTAATCTTCCTGCCACTCCTGTAACTGCCCGAGATGTCCGATGTGGAAGGGCGGCAGTTTCGAGCGCGCATCCGCCAGCTGTTTGCGGAAATCGGAATCGATGCCGAGGATCTCAGCGGCTTGGATCACGTGGTTGAAGAGGGTGGCGGTGATTTCCACGTCCATAGTTGGGGACATCACCAGCGAGTGAGTGGTTCCATCGGGAAGCTTGTAGCGATTTTCCGGCGAGAGTGAAGGACCACTGAGTAAGTGGCCTTTGCCGTCGGGAGTAAGTGAGTCAAGCAGGAATTGCGCCGCCTCTTTCATAGCCGGGTACGCGCGGGTTGCGAGGAATTGCTTGTCGCGCGTGAAATCGTAGTGATCCCAGTAATGAAGGGACAGCCAGGCTCCCCCCATGGGCCAGATGCCGCTGGGAATGCCATCGATGGGGATGGCATCGCCCCAGAGGTCGGTATTGTGGTGGATCACGAAGCCGTGGGCCTTGTAGTAGAACTGTGCGACCTCGCGTCCCGCGGGGCGGGCGTTGTCGATCAAGTCAAAAAGTGGCTCGGTTAGTTCAGAGAGGTTAGTCGGCTCCGCAGGCCAGTAATTCATTTCGGTGTTTATGTTAATGGTGTACTTACTTCCCCACGGAGGATCGAGACTCTCATTCCACTTACCTTGTAAATTGGCGGCAAAGCTTCCCGGGCGGCTGCTGGCGATAAGTAAGTAGCGGCCAAACTGGAAGTAAGTTTCTAAAAGGCGCAGGTCCGTTCCGCCAGTAGCGAGACGCTTGAGACGTTCGTCAGTGGGCGTGGAGGCGAGTTCATCGGTCTCGGGGCCGAGTTCGAAGTTCACGCGTTGAAAGAGCTTTTGATGATCGGCTACGTGCTCGCCGCGGAGATCCTCATATTTGCGTTTGACGCCCGTGTCGAGCGCCGATTTGCAGGCCGCGGCGAGGTCTTGGGTGCGGAAGTCGGTGGCCGCGGTAAGGATCAGCGTGACAGAGTCAGCATCGTGGATTTCGAGCGCGCCATTTTGCGCAGAGAGCTTACCGCCTTTGGCGAGCGCGCGCAGTTCGGCGCGGAACTTCACCCCGTTCGCGCCCTCGTCTCCCTTGCCATCCTTGTCGATGGCCTGTCCCGTCATGACAAGGGTGTTGACCGCCGCGGTGGTTTCGGCATTGGCGGCGCGGCTGAGTGAAACGGTGAAGGAGAGTTGTCCGGCGCGATCCG
>DATAUH010000457.1:0-2862 GCA_036268375.1 Bryobacteraceae bacterium
CCTCGAACCACTCCAGCAGGACATGAACTTCGCGCAGCAGCAGAGCGAACTTGCCGAAACGCGCGCCGGACTTGCGCAGCAGATCGCCGCCATGGCCGAAGCCGAGGCCGCCGTACAAGCCCACACGGCCGCGCACGCCGCCGAAACACCGCTAGTGGCCGAGCGCTTCGACGGCAATGGCATCTTCACTCCCGCAATCTTCGCATCGCTCGAATCGGCCTACGCCCAACACTTCGGCAAGCCGCTGCCAGTGTCCGCAAACGGCGAAACCGCAGTCCACCGCGCGCTCGGTTTCGACCACCGCGGCCGCGTCGACGTCGCGTTGCGCCCGGATCAAGCCGAAGGAATGTGGCTGCGCGACTATCTCCGCACCAAGAAGATTCCCTTCTTCGCCTTCATGCAGGCCGTGCCCGGCAAAGCCACCGGCGCCCACATTCATCTCGGCCTTCCCAGCACTCACCTGACTACAGAGTAGCTGCGGCCTCGAAGCCGCCTCTACGCCGCCTTGCCAAGCCTGCGCGTAGCGTGCTGAAATACTGAGACCCGCATCACCAGCACAACTGAGAACGAAATGACCGACCCGAACCTTCGCGTACTCGTTCCCGCCGAAAAAATCCGCGCGCGCATCCTCGAATTGGGCGAACAGATTTCGCACGACTACCCCACGGGCAATCTGCACATGATCGCGATCCTGAAAGGCGCCGCGTTTTTCATGGCCGACCTCGCGCGCGCCATGAAACGCGACGTGTTCATCGATTTCATGGGCATTTCCAGCTACGGCAAGGGCAAGACCAGCTCCGGCGAGGTCAGAGTCACAAAAGACCTCGACATCTCGCTCGAAGGCGCAGACGTCCTCATCGTTGAAGACATCGTGGACAGCGGCATCACGCTCAACTACCTGATGCATGTGCTCGATCAGCGCCGCCCGCGCTCCATTCGCATCGCCGCGCTGCTTGATAAGCCCGAGCGCCGCCTGCGTCCCGTGCACGTGAACTATGTGGGCTTCGAAATTCCGGATGAATTCGTCGTCGGCTACGGCCTTGACTACGCCGAACGCTATCGCAATCTCGATTCGATCTGCGTGCTCGACCAGCCGCCCGCTTCGTAGCCGGGAACCTCCGGAAGTTCAATGACTAAGGGGATAGTGAAGACGAGAGATATTGCGATTAGTAGTGAGCGGTCAAAGTGTAATGGCTACGCTCAATACTAAAGCGAACGCCCCGGCCAACAAAATCATGATCGTGGGTTTCGGGAACGGCATGGCCAATTCCTAGCGCATCTATTCGAGTGCGGCGTACAGCAATCTGACTTTTCCAGGTGATAGGCTCACGCCTGCAACCAGGCTGCGCGGAAGGAAAGATCGTCTCCGCTGCCATGGCGCTAATGCACAAGTCAGGCGAATAGCACCGCCGGGCGAGGCCAGTTAGGAGCAAGATCGCGAATCCGGTACGGGTCGTATCGGAGGTGATAAGTTATGGTGATGAATCGGCGAGCATTCATTCAGAACATGGCGGCGGCGGTATCGGCCTTGCCGCTGGCTGGCCAGGAAACCTCGCGCGGTGAATGGGGCGGACCGGTCGTTGATTGCCATCACCATCTCCGCCGCACGCCGGAGGCCAATGTCGCGCACCTGAATGGAAGCGGCATCTCCCACGCGATGGTATTGGCCCGCGACAATTCCGCGGAACAGATCACGGCAATAAAGACGCAATATCCGGGCCGAATTTTAGGGTGGTTCGCAAGCTCCGATATCACCAAGCCGGAAGCCGAAGAACTGCTGACCAAGGCCGTCGGGACCGGCGCGATCGGCTTCGGTGAATTGAAGTCGCATGTCGCCGCGGCGGGTCCGGAGCTTCGGCGGGTATATGCACTCGCCGCTGAACTCAGCGTCCCCGTCCTCATTCATTTCCAGGAAGTGCCTCATACGCCGACAGAAGGAACCTTCGCGACCGGCTTCAAGGATTTTGAAGTGGTCCTGAAGGCCTACCCGAAGACGCGATTTGTCGGTCATGCCGATGCGTTCTGGGCGAACGTCAGTGCGGACTATGCAAACGAGAGCGCTTATCCAACCGGCAAGATCAAGCGCGGAGGCATCACCGACAAACTGCTCGGCGATTATCCCAATCTCTTTGCCGATTTGTCGGCCAACTCTGGAAACAACGCCCTGTCGCGCGACCCGGAATTCACCGGCGAGTTCCTCAAACGTCACGAGAGCAAGCTGATTTTCGGCAGCGACTGCGCTTGCAGCGACGGGAACGGCGGCGGTGTTTCTCAGGGCAACAATCCGGGAGCGGCCCGGCTCGCGGGAAAATGCGTGGCGCGGGAGACGCTCACGCTGTTGCGGAACACGGTTTCGCCTGCCTCCTTCCGAAAACTTACTTGGGAGAACGCGCACAGGATCTACAAGCTGTCCGCAGTTTAGGACATCTTTCTTCTCAGACCCGTAGTAGCAGTAGCCGATGTTCAGAGCTCCAAAGCATTCGGCCATGGCAAAGTTAGGCTGCCCAACTACAGGTTGGACCTCACCCATATGTCGAGTACGGCGTCACCTTGCTCATCCACGCATGCGAACGTGTTTTGAGAAGTTGATCGCTACGATGGTGTTGGATCGCTAGCGAACACCAGTGCCGTCTTCTCAGCCTTGGCGATGGCGGCGCTACCGATCTCAGTAAGTCAATTATTCTCAGTGATTCAAATGATGCGGCCGGAGTGATTCGAACACCCGACCTGGCCCCAGGCGAGCGCCCTACCCTTTGGCAACAGGCGGGTCTGCGGGCGCCACTGCGCGCACCTGCCGCAATAGGTCGTCCATCGTGAATTCGCCCTTCGCCAACACCTTCTGCACCGACCCTGTAAGCATCT
>DATAUH010000458.1:0-17902 GCA_036268375.1 Bryobacteraceae bacterium
GGAGGCCGATACGCATCCAGGGGGGCCGCAATCGATCATTTTGGCCAATGAGCTGTGGAGGCGCGTGTTTGCCGCGGATCCCAGCGCGCTGGGCCGCACGGTCACGATCGACAACGCGCCCTTTCGGATCGCGGGCGTGGCTGCAGCGGGCTTCTGGTTTCCGACTTCGGCTGACGCGTACGTGCCGATTCGAATTACCGGCAATCTCGGCGACCTGGGCACCAACACCATGATGATCGGGCGCGTGCGGCAGGACTTCGGGCCGCAAGCGCTGAAATCATCGCTGGCCGCGACCGCCGCGGCTTTTCGGCAGTCCGGGAAAGGCGCGCGCAACCACGCCGGATTGCAGGCGTTTTCTTTGCAGGACTCCATCGTGGGCGACGTGCGGCTGAAGCTGCTGCTGCTGTTTGGCGTGGTGGCCGCGATGCTGCTGATCGCGTGCCTGAATCTTGCGGGTCTGCTGCTGGCGCGACTGGCAGCGCGTCAACGGGAAGTGGCGGTCCGGTTGGCGCTGGGGAGTGGCGCCGCGCGGCTGGTGGCGCAATTTGCGGTTGAAAATGCGCTCCTGATCGCGGCCGGGTGCGCGGCGGGCGTAGTGCTCGCAAGGTGGCTGCTCCAGGGTCTGGTGGCGGTTGTGCCGTTCGGGCTTCCATCTTCACAGCCGATTCGTCTTGATTGGGAGACGCTTGCTTTCGCCGTAGGTCTCGCGGCGGTGATGGCGCTCGCCTTCAGTCTTGCGCCTTTGTTTACGGCGCGCCGTATTGCCGTCTACGAGGCGCTAAAAGCGGGACGCGGCTCGAGCGGCGCGGGCCCTGCGCGCCTAGCCACGCGCGGCATCCTGGTGGTGAGCGAAGTGGCGCTCTCTGCCGTACTTTTGGTTTCGGCCGTGCTGCTGATGCAGAGCCTTTACCGGTTGAACAGCGAGCCCTTGGGCTTTTCGCCGCGCGGCGTGCTGGCGTTCTCTACTCCGAGAGAGCGCTACCGCAATCCGGCCGCGCAGCGCGCGTTTCAAGAGCAACTGCTGACGCGGCTGGAAGGGCTGCCGGGCATCTCGGCAGCGGGCGTGGTCGACCACCTTCCGCTGACGGGCCATGCCAACCTGCCCACCGCGCTGGTGGGCCATCCGGATCTCGACATCGGCGGCATGGAAATTCGCACCGTTTCGCCGGGCTTTTTTACTGCACTGCGGATTCCGCTTCTGCGTGGCCGCGCTATACAAGCGAGCGACACCGCCGGCTCTGCACCCGTTATCGTCGTGAACGAAGCCGTTGCGCGGCGGTGGTGGCCTCAAGGCAATGCGCTCGATGGCTTGGCGAACGTGGGGCGTTTTCACGGGCGAGACTTTACCGACGGCGCTGAGGCGCCGCGCCAGGTGGTGGGCGTCGTCGCCGATGTGAAGACGGAGTTCCTGAACGCGCCCGCAAGGCCGACGGTCTACCTGCCGATCGCACAAACGCCGTGGATGGATGGCGGCGTATCGTGGGTGGTGCGCGCCGACCGACTGGACGGACTGGGCGACCGCTTGCGCGCGGTGGTGGCCGAAATCGACGGCCGCCAGCGCGTCACTGGAATGCGCGAGATGCCCGATATCGTTTCGGCGACGACGCGTGATTCGCGCTTCGACGCGTGGCTGTTCGGACTGTTCGCGGTGCTGGCGCTGGCGCTGGCGGCGCTGGGCATCTATGGCCTGCTGGCGTTTTCCGTCGCGCGCCGTACGAATGAATTCGGCATTCGCATGGCGCTGGGCGCGAATCGGGGCTCGGTTCTCCGGATTGTTTTGCGACAGGGCGTGATGTTCATCGGGATTGGGCTTGCACTCGGCTTTGCGGCTGCGTATGCCGCAACGCGCTTTCTGGCGAGTCTCCTTTACGGTGTGAAGCCGCATGATCCGGTCAGCTTTGCGGCGGTTGCCTTGGTGCTGTTCGCGGCCGGACTTGCGGCCAGCTATCTGCCTGCGCGGCGCGCGACGCGGGTTGATCCGATGACAGCGCTCAGGTACGAATAGGCCGCAAGTTATACTGAAAGTATGGCGCGGCGAGTGCGCTCGCTCTTACTTTTCGCTCTAATTGTGGTTACGTTTTCCATCCTCGGGGGACGTTACGGGGACGGAGTGCAGGCCGCGATCAACGAACCTTCCAGCGTGGAAGACGGCAGCATCAACGACCATGTTGCCTATTTCCTGCGTTTTTATTCGGTGGTAGAGCGCAATTTCGCCACGCACATCAATCCCGACAAAGCGATCTACGACGGCGCAATTCCGGGCATGACCGCCACGCTCGATCCTCACACGACGTTCTTCGATCCGCGCGCATACAGGCAGTTAATGGAGGAGCAGAAGGGCCGCTACTACGGGGTCGGAATGGAGGTCGGGCCGCGCGGCAGCAAGACCGTGATCATTGCTCCGTTTCCCGGTTCGCCGGCGTATCGCGTTGGTCTGCGGCCGGGCGACGTACTGGTTTCGATTGACGGCAAGCCGACCGACAATCTGAATACCACCGAAATCGCCGACCGCCTGAAGGGGCCGCGGGGCGCGGCGGTGAAGATTGTAGTCTCCCGCGAAGGCGAGCCCGACTACATGACGTTCACGGTGATTCGCGAGGAGATTCAACGCAAGAGCGTGCCGGATGGATTCTTCGTGGCGCCCGATATCGCTTACATCAAAATTTCGGGCTTCGACGAAAACACCAGCCACGAACTGGACGACAACCTGAAACGCCTGGGGCAGGATCACTTCCACGGGTTGGTGATCGATCTGCGTGACAATCCCGGCGGCATCCTGGGTGAGGCGGTGGACGTGGCGGGCGCGTTCCTGAGACGGGGCGTGGTGGTGGTTTCGGCTCGGGGACGCGAATATCCGCCGCGAAATTATGCAGTGCGAACGGGAGAGCGCGGGCGTGAATATCCGATTGTGGCGCTGGTGAATCCTTATAGCGCGTCGGCGGCGGAGATTGTTTCAGGCGCGCTGCAGGATCACGATCGGGCGTGGATTATGGGCGAGACCACGTTTGGAAAGGGGCTGGTGCAATCGGTGATCAACCTTTCCGAAGGCGCGGGCCTGGCGTTGACGACGGCGCATTTCTATACGCCCAGCGGCCGCTTGATCCAGCGCGACTATTCGCATATCTCGTTCTTCGATTACCGTTATCACAAGGACGGCATCACGCGGAACAACAACGACGTGAAGATGACCGATAGCGGGCGCACCGTGTATGGGGGCGGCGGCATCACGCCCGATGAAACGTACAAGTCGATGCCGCTCGATCCGTTGGAAAACCAGCTTTTCCGCACGTATCTGTTCCAGTTTTCACGCCGCTACTTCACCAAACATTCGAAGTCGCTGCCGGCGGGCTGGATGCCCGACGCGCAGGTGCTGGCTGAACTGCGCACCTATTTGACGGAACAGCATGTGGCGTTTGACCCGGCGCTGTTCGCGCGCGATGAGGCGTGGATCAAACGCGACCTGGCGAAAGAGATGTACCTGTTCGCGTTCAACGTGGATGAAAGCACGAAGGTGTTCACGAAGTCGGACCCTGAAGTGAAGAAGGCCATCGAATCCATGCCGAAGGCGGAAGCGCTAGTAGAGAACGCGCGCCGCGTGATGGCACAGCGCCGGCAATAGCGCGCCGCCGACCGGTTTCATTCGTAGCGGAGTGCGACTACGGGATCGATGCGCGCGGCACGCCATGCTGGAATCGCGGCCGCGAATATTGCAGCGGCGACAAGGCACATAGCGGCAGCAGTATAGGCGAATGGATCGGTTGGGCTGACCTGGAACAGCATTCCACGCACAAATCGCGTTAAACCGAGCGCCACGATCACGCCTAAAGCGCAGCCCGGCAAGAGCAGCCGCACAGTTTCGCCCAGCACCAGCCCCGCCACTTCGCTCCGGCTGGCGCCCAGCGCCATGCGTACGCCGAGCTCGCGGAACCGGCGCGACACTTGAAACGCGAGGATACCGAAGATGCCCAGGCACGCGATGATGAGCGCCAGGACGCCGAAAAAGGCGCCGAGGGTGGCCATGATGCGCTCGTTCAAGGTCGATTCGTCCAGCACGTCGCCGAAGGTGTGCGGGCGGTACATGCGAAGCGCGGGGTCGATCTGTGGGATAGCCGCGTCCACTGTTCGGACCAGGCTCATGGGGTCGCCTTTCGCAACTCGCACGATATAGCTGAAGCCGGTCGGCTGCGAACGGTTCTTGCCTTCGGAGTTCACTTGCTGAAACCAGGGAATGTAGACGGTAGCTTGCGCCGGTTCGCGTATGCTGTAGCGCGCGTCCTGGGTCAATCCGACGATTTCGAGCGTTCTACCAAGCATGGTGATGTGGCGGCCCAGCGGCGCTTGTCCGCCGGAAAATTTGCGTGCGAAGGCTTCGTTCACAAGAGCGACCGGCAGCGAATCGCCTGTGTCGCGATTGTTGAAATCGCGACCCGCAAGCAGTTCGGTGCCTGTGGCGGCAAAATATCGCGGGGCGATCGCGTTGATCGAGGTGTTCTGGTCATCGCCTTGGCGAAAGGCGTGACCCTCGACGCTTATCTTCTGCGTCCACAGGCCGCCGCCCAAGGGAAGCATGACCGCGGCCGACGCGGCCACTACATTGGGCAATGGCGATAAACGCTCGACGATCGATTTCTCGATCGCTTCGCTGCGCTCTTGCGGAAAGTGATGCTTCGTCGAGACATTGAACGTGAGCACGCCGCCGGTGCGGACGCCGGTTTCCTGGCCGTAGAGCTTCAGCAGAGTGCGCACGAAGAGGCTGGCGCCGATGAGCAACGTCATGGAGAGCGCAAGCTGAGCGACTACCAGTGCGCGTCCAAGAAAGCGGTTCTGGCTGCCGCGGACCTGCTTTAAGCCGGCGCTCAAACGTCCGCGAGAGGCGTTCCATCCGGGCGCGAAGCCGGCGAGAAGGCACGCGGCGAGCGAGACGGCCGCAGTAAACGTGAGCACACGCCAATCGGGATTGGCGGCTAATGGCAAGTCGCCGCCATTGGCCATGAAGGCGATCAAAACACGGCTGAACCATTGCGCGAGGCCGACGCCTGCGATGCCGCCGAGCGCCGCCAGAAGCAGGCTCTCCGCCAGAAACTGACGCGCGAGACGTCCGTTCCCTGCTCCGAGAGCGCGACGGACGGAGATTTCACGCTGCCGCGAAGCGGCGCGGCTCAACAGGAGGCCCGACAGATTGGCGCACGCGAGCAGCAGAACCAGCGCGACGATCGTCATCAGGATTTGAAGCGGCGCGGAGAAACGGTAGCGCAGACGATTCAATCCGGCTATGGCCGTGAAGACTACGGCGCGCTCGGTTTGGAAGCGATGGCGATCGAATTCGTTGCCGATCGCGGCCGCTTTTTCCTGGCGCCAGACCGCGAACAGGCCTTCGACTTCCGCCTGTGCGCGCTCGAGTGAGACGCCCGGTTTCAGACGCGCCATATCATCCAGCATGTTGAAGTCCCACGCGTGTTTCCATTGCGAATTGCCGCCGCTGATGCGTTCCGTCACGGTAAGCGGCGTGGTGAAGTCGCGAATCCGGCCACGTTCGACGCCTTCGAAGCCCGGGGGCTCCACGCCGACGATGGTCAATTCCGTCGCACCGATGCGGAAGTTTCGGCCAAGCGCGGATTTCGACAGCCCGAACCGTCTGCGCCAGTAGGCGTACGAGATGACGGCTACCGGAGCAGTTTCGGCATCGTCGGCCGCGGTTAAGAGACGGCCCGCGGCAGGTTTCAAGCCCAGCACGCGATAGTAGTCGCCCGAAACGGCGTCGCCCTGCAGCATCTCGTCGACGCCATCCAGCGTGATCGTATTGACGATGCCCATTTGGGCGAACATGCCCGAAATGGTGGTCATGCGGTCACGAAAATATTCGAACAAGGGATAGGAGACGACGCGCGGACTACCGGTTTCGAGGACTCGCCCGACCTGAATCAGCCGCGAGGGATCGGGCGCCGCCAAGGGGCGCAGCATTACGGCATCGATCAGGCTGAAGATAGCCGTGTTGGCCCCGATGCCCAACGCAAGTGTCAATACGGCGCACGCGAGAAAGCCCGGAGTGCGCCGGAAGGTGCGCACGGCGTAGGCAAGGTCCATCCACAGGTCTGCGAGCCAGCGAGGGCGGCGCACATCACGCAGGTCTTCCTCGATCTGCGGCGCGCCGCCGAAGTCAAGCCTCGCCCGGCGGAGCGCCTCTGACGGCGTCATGCCTTGCGCGATGTAATCGCGCGTGAGGCGCTCCAGGTGATACTCCAGTTCGGGGTCCATCGCTTACTCCGAAGCCTTCAGTATGAGCGCGATCGCGCCGGCGAGACGCGTCCAGTTGGCCGTTTCGGCTTCCAGTTGCTTGCGGCCTTGGCGCGTCAGCGAGTAGAACTTGGCGTCGCGGCCGGTCTCCGATTCGCGCCACTCCGCGGCCAGCCAGCCGCGCTTTTCCACACGATGCAGCGCCGGATAAAGCGAGCCCTGCTGTACCTGCAGAACATCGCGCGAGATCTGCTGGATGCGCTGGGCGATGGCGTAGCCGTGCGCGGGCTCGAGTGCGATCACCTTGAGGATCAGCATGTCCAATGTGCCCTGCAAAAGGTCTGATTTTTCCGATGCCATTCGCTAATACCTTGACAATCTACATATACGGCTTGATATGTAGAATGTCAAGGCATCGCGAATTAACTGCCGCGAGCGCACGCCGGATGTAGACTGAAGGCATGCGGCGATTGTTCACGGCCATGCTTCTGACGGCCGCCCTTGCCAGCGCGGACGGTTTGGAAGTGGTGCGCGCAGCCATCAGCGATAGCGACGGCGGGCCGCCGAACGCGGCCAGCGCGGCGTATCATCCGGGCGATTCTCTATATTTCACGTGCCGCGTGGCGGGTTTTGCGAGAGATGCGAGTGAGCAGGTGCGCCTGACATACACGGTAACCGCCACCGATCCGCACGGCGTACCGCTGGCGGAGCCTTACAAGAACAGCGTCAGCGCGGAGGTGACTCCGCAAGACAAAGACTGGCTGCCGAAGATCGAAGCCAGCGTCAACCTTCCCTCCTTGCTCTTCGGCGGCGAGTACAAAATGAAGGTGCAGGTGGAAGACATTGTCGCCAAGGCCTCGGCATCGCTAGAGGTTCCGTTCAAGGTGCAGGGCCGCGAAGATATTCACCCGGTGGAAGCGCTCGAAGTGCAGGCCTTCCGCTTCCTGCGCAAAGAGGACGACACCAAGGCCGCCGAGCGCGCGGCTTACGTCCCCGGCGACCACTTGTGGGCGAAGTTCGACATCACGGGTTTCCGCTACGGCCCTTCGAACCGCATCGACGTGAGCTATGTAACTTCTGTTTTAGGAGCGGACGGCGCCACGTTGTGGACGCAACGCGAGCCGGCCGGCGAAAAGAGCGAATCGTTCTATCCGCATGCCTTCGTGCCCGCGGAAATGGGCCTGGAGCTTCAAGCCAAGATCAAGCCAGGCGCGTACACACTGGTGGTGCAGGCCAAAGACGCGATCGGCAATCAGACCTGCGAAATTCGAAAGCCCTTCACGATCCAGTAAGGCGCAGGTCAGCTTTCGCTGCGGTTTTCCACCCAACGGATTGCGGCCAGCGCCGTAGGGAAGCCGGTCTCGGTTTCCGTGTAGGCTTCGCCGGTGCGCGTGTTTTTGTAAACGAAACCGGTCCAGATGCCCCGCTCTTCGCGCGCGCAGCCTACAGCGGAGCTCCACCAGTTTTTGGAGAGCTTCTCCCAATGAATGCGGTCGTGCTTCTCGGGCATGAGCTAGGACACCACTTCCACGCGCGTCTGAATCTCCTCGCGGGGAATCAGCGCGGGCCAGTATGCCACAATCTCGCGCACCGCGGGACGCCCTTCACCGAATCCGGTAGCGCCCGGCGGGCCGTTGAGGACGAGCGGAATCAACTCACGCGTGAAGCGGTCGACGGCTTTACGATCCTGGCCGCGAACGCCGATGCGAATCTGCACTTCCGGCGGATCGGGATTGGGCGGCGCGGCCGGCCCCAGGCACGCATTGACGCCGAAGAATTCGGTGTAGATCTCTTCGAAGCGCAGGCCCAGGCGCTCCAGACGCTGGCGCACAATGCGGTCGGCCGCGCGGGCTTTTTCGAGCGCCTGTGGCCATGAATAAACGAGCGTGCCGATGGCCTTCCATCCATTGGCGTAGCTGAGCGAAAGCTTCAGCGTTTTCGGGCGCGGACCGCCGCGAATGCCGCTGACACGTACGCGATCCGGTCCGGCATCGGCGAGTTGGATGCTCGTGAAATCGGCCACGCAATCGGGCGTGATGTAGTTCTTTGGATCGCCCAACTCGTAGAGTAACTGCTCCTTGACGGTGTGTACGCTGACGCGGCCTCCAGTGGAGGCGTGCTTGGTCACGATGAAGGTTCCGTCCGGCTCCGCTTCGACGATGGGATACCCGATGTTCGCCATGTCGGGAATCTGCTGCCAGTCGGTTTGGCAATTGCCGCCCGAACATTGCGCGCCGCATTCGATGATGTGCCCGGCGATCGTACCCGCGGCCAATTTGTCGTAATCCTCAGCGTTCCATCCGAAACGGTGAACCATGGGCGCGAGCGTGAGGGCCGTATCCGTCGACCGGCCGGCGATCACGACATTGGCGCCGGTGGCCAGGGCCTCGGCCAGCGGAAACGCGCCGATATAGGCGTTGGCGCTCAGGATGCGATCGCGAATCTGCGAGAGCGGCTCGCCGGTGTCCATGTCGCGGAGCTCGTGGCCCTTGGCGGCAAATTCGTCTAACCGCGAAAACACGTCGTCGCCCAGCACGACGGCAACCTTCAGACCGGGCGCGAGCCGCACTACTTCGCGCGCACAGGCCAGCGGGTTCACGCCGCCGGCGTTGGCGATCACGGTGATGCCGCGATCACGTATGCGCCGCGCAATATGGGCGATCAACGGCGGAAAGTCGCGCGCATAGCCGAGATTGGCATCGGCCAGCTTCTGCTTTTGCAGAATCGACATGGTAATCTCGGCCAGGTAATCGAGCGCGAGATAATCGATGGGCCCCTGCTCCACCAGGCGCACGGGCGCTTCGAGCCAATCGCCCCAGAATCCCTGTCCATTGGCGATGCGAATCACTGGGCGGCTCCAGTTGAGGGCGTGGGCGACGTGCATGCTTCGAGCGCGAACGCGAGGGTCGCTCGCGATTTCAGCGGATCGATGATGGCGTCGCAGTGGCCGCGGGCGGCGGCGTAACGGGCGTCCAGCCACTGTTCGTAATCGGCGCGGGTTTTGGCGATTGAATCCTGCAACTCTTGTGGAATCTCCTGGCCTTTGTACTTTGTCAGTTCGACGGCGAAAAGCGCCTGCACAGCCGAGTCTCCCTCCATCACTCCAATGCGGGCGGTGGGCCAGCTAAAGGTGAAGTTGGGGTCGAAGCCCTGGCCCGCCATCGCGTAGTAGCCGGCTCCGCTGGCATGGTTCAGTGTGAGCACCAACTTGGGGACGGTGGCGCAGGACATCGTTTCCACCATTTCGGCCCCGGCGCGTATGATGCCTTCGCGCTCCGCGGCCGGACCCACCATGAAACCGGAAACATCCTGCAGATAGATCAGCGGGCGTCCCAAGCGCTCGGCCGTCTCCACAAAATATGCCACCTTGCGCGCGGTTTCGGTGTAAACAATTCCGCCGATGCGCGGGCCTCCCTCGCTCTTCAAAAATCCGCGCCGGTTGGCGATCACCGCGACGGGACGGCCGCACAGGCGCGCGTCTGCACATAGAATTTCGGGTGCGTAGTCGGGTTGGAATTCGATATAATCCCGCGCGTCGAAAATGCGCAGAATTACATCTTCGATTTCATATGGCAGGCGATGGTCCGGAGGCAAAACGCTATACAATTCGCTGGCGGGGCGTGCGGGCTCATCGGGGTGTAGATCGGCCTTCGGCAGAGGCGGCAGTTGGCGTACGCGCTGCCGGATGCGCTCCAGGCATTCGGCGTCATTCTTGGCCGTGTAGTGCGCCACGCCGCTGATGGCAGTGTGCAGGTGCGCGCCGCCCAGGGACTCCGCCTCAATCTCCTGACCGGTCGCCCCCTTCACCAGGTTTGGCCCACCGAGGCCCATGAAACTTGCGCCCTCCACCATGATGATGATGTCGCTGAGCGCGGGCAGGTAGGCGCCGCCGGCAATACAGGGACCCATGACAGCCGCGATCTGCGGAATGCGTAGCCGCCGGCGCATGATGGAGTTGTAGTAAAAGATGCGGCCGGCGCCGTACTGGCCGGGAAAGATGCCGTCCTGATAGGGCAGGTTCACGCCCGCCGAATCCACCAGGTAAATGATGGGCAGACGGTTGCGCATCGCGATTTCCTGCGCGCGCAGAATCTTGGGGATGGTCTCCGGCCACCACGCCCCTGCCTTCACGGTGGCGTCATTGGCCACGATCACTACGGGGCGGCCTTCGACGCGGCCGATGCCCGTCACGACGCCGGCCGCCGGCGCCTGGCCGTCGTAGCGATCATAGGCGATCAGCAGGCCGATCTCGAGAAACGTCGAACCGGCGTCCAGCAGCGCGGCGATGCGGTCGCGCGCCGTCATCTTACCGGCGCGCCGCTGCTTTTCGATACGCGCGGCACCCCCGCCTTCGCGCAGGCGGGCCTCAAGCTTTTCCAACTGCTCTACTAAATGGCGCATGTGCGCCAAACGGGCGGGATCCACGGCTATTTCAACTGCGAAAAATCAGTGGGGTCGAGATAGAGGGAGTCGACCTTCTGCACGATCTTGCCATCTTTCTCCGAATCGGCAGCCACTTTTTTCCACTCGGGATCGCTCTGAAAGGCGGCCCAGTTGGCTTTCGCAGCTTCCCGGCTGGGGTGAACGATCAGGTAGACCAGGGTGTTCTTGGCAAGCTCCGGATCCTGCGGCGTCCAGTATCCGATGCTCTCGATGCCATGGCGTTTGAAGATTTCGATGGTGTGGTCGCGAAATCGAGCCTTCAATGCGTCCAGACGGCCTTCATTGCAATGATAGGTGCGCAATTCATACACCCGCGTTCCCGACGGAGCTTGAGCTGAAAGGCTGGCGGCGATCAGCCCGGCAAGCAGAACCATTTTTTGGAGCATGAAGACAGTGTAGCGGCTCCGGGAACCGAAAGGCCAACGGTTGCCCCACGCAGTTTCGGGCTCAGTACACCGCACCGAACTTCCACAATACCCGCAAAGAGGAGTATGTTTTTAACAATGATTATTTGTGACACTGAGAATTAATTTATGCGATTCAAACAAAACAAAACATTCCAGAAGAAATTCATGCTGCTGGGTCACACGGTCGATGTTCACGGCAAGCCTTGGGACATTTTCGACTCTCGCGAGACCAAACACGGCTTTGACCTGCTATTCGGGCGTCCCGAAAGCACGGATGGAAGGAAAATCGGCGGTCTTCCGCGCCTGATTGCCACATCGGAACTGGTAGATTACTGGCGCCGTATCCGCATCCGGCATGATGGTTCGATTTCCGGTTTGCCCGCGGGCCGCACCACTTTGAAACGCATGCGCCGCCGCCTTGGCTTCGACTATTTCGACGACATCGATGCCTTCTGGAAGGAACACGCGACTGAGTTGCAGCAGGTCGGACCGCGAAAGTTCAGCACGAAGCACGACATCACGCCCGAGGTCGCGTTCGAAGCTCGTTTCCGCGTGTTGGGCCGTACCGCGCGTCAACCCAGCTGGTGGCGCACGCCCGAAAACATCGAAATTCTGCAGTCGCACATTACGTACCGCGAAAAGAGCGAAAAGCTGGGGATCTCGATTTCGCACTCGAAGCGCCTGACGGATCGCGTTCGCAAGGTGGCGTAACAGGTTGCGGAAAATATTAGCCGCAGATCAACGCGGATGAATGCAGATAAAAGCCTTGCCTCAATCGGCGTTTTCTGGGTTCATCGGCACCCAGCGCTTTTGAGGCTTTTCGCATCCGGGTAACTAAGCGATTGGGCTATTCCCATATCAGGCGATTCAAAAGCTGGGGATCGGCAAGTACCGTCCGGGTCAGGATTCCGTCCCACACGGCATCGCCGCCAGGCGTGAAACTCTCCTTGAGCGCCAGCGTCCCATCGGCATCGCGATATTCGAGCGTCAGCGTATTGCCCTGAATGGTCATCTGCGCGTAGCCGTTCATCGCGATCTGAGTGCCATCCGGCAGCGTTTGGAACCGCTCGGGATGAATACCCGTCAGCCCGTCCCAATACTCGACTCTGTTATCAGGAGACTTCGCCGGCGGCATCTCGACCGGCATGCCACCGTGTCCGATGCAGCGGCAGTGAGCCGATAACTGCGTGCCGGAGTCCGTGTGTTGGTAGTAAATCGCCTGGCGATGTTCGTGACCCCAAAGCCATACGAACTCCTGCTCTTGAAAGTACGATTTGATCTGCTGCGCCGGCTTGGGATAGTCTCCGTCGTCAACGCCGCTGAACCACTGATGATGCGAAAGCAGCACGGTCGGTTTGCGATTTACGGCGGGATTGACTACATTCTGCAGTCAATCGAGCAGGCCCGGCTCCAGCGTGCAATCGCCCGATAACGTATCCGCGTTATAACCAGTATCGATGGCAATTACCCGTCAGCCTGGGCTATCCAGACAGAAGTAACTGGTAAGTTGCGATCTATCCTGCGACGCGGGTATACCTAACTTCGGACTAAACTTTTCAAAGTAACCATGGCCGCCAGAGTACATCTCGTGGTTGCCATTCAAAGCGAAGCTGCCTTTACTGCCCACAGGCCACGTCACGCCCTGATATTGCAGCGTGTCCTGACCGAGGCAGTTTTCCAGCACCTCCTCATCCGTACCTACATAGTAAATATCCCCGAGATGAATGGTCAGCTCCGGATTGGTGGACATCATCGACTGTGCCACCTGGTTCGCAATATCCGTGCCCGCGCCCCAATCGCCCGCTAACGCGATGCGAATCGAACCGTCCGGCGCCATCAGGGGACGCACATCGTACAGGCCGAGCTCGCCTTCGCTCGGATACGCCGGAAACGGGTGCTTTTGGTCGGCCGGCACGACGATCGATTCGATATCGGTCCGAAATGTCGACTTCAGCCAATTCGCAATCCAGGGCAATATGTCGGCGTTCTCAAAATTCTGCAACGGTGGACGGCCCAAGGCTGCGGGCGGATGCTCCGCAAGCGATCGTCGACGAGACTGCAAACTAGAACGTCCGAGCTTGGTATAACTTGCCAAACTCTTACGCGCCGGTTCTAATTTTGCAGGGGCGGACATAGTAACTCCCGTCGGTTAGTAACCGAGGAGGTCCTATTGTAGAGAAAATTCGTCTTACAAGCAGTAATATGACAGTTATTAACTTAAAAAACGGCGGTTACAGGACAATGACGTTGCAGTTAGCCGTGCAGTTCACGGACGGGGCTCTGTGCGACATGCGATTCTTCGCCGCGCAATTCGCTTACAAGCTGTTCCAAGAGCGCAATCCGCCGCGCCAAGTCGTCAATCGCCTGACCCTCGGGATCGGGCAGCCGGCCATGCTCCAGCGGTCCGTCCGGCCGTACGCGAACTACGCGGCCGGGAATGCCGACCACTGTGGAGTTATCGGGCGCCGGATGCACCACCACTGAGCCCGCGCCAATCTTCACGTTGTCGCCAATACGAATGTTGCCCAGCACCGTCACCCCGCCGCCGATGACGACGCGATTGCCGATGGTGGGGTGCCGCTTGCCGCGCGCGGCGCCGGTACCGCCAAGCGTCACGCCCTGGTACATCAGCACGTCGTCGCCGATTTCCGAAGTTTCGCCGATGACTACGCCGGCGCCGTGGTCGATGAAGAAGCGGCGGCCAATCGTGGCGCCAGGGTGAATTTCAATACCGGTGAGGAACCGCGAAAACTGCGAAATGACGCGAGGCAGCAATGGCACGCGCCACTTGTAAAGCCGATGCGAAAACCGGTGCAGCAGAATGGCGTGAAAACCCGGATAGCAGAGAATGACTTCGACAACGCTCTTCGCGGCCGGATCTTCCCGGAAGATAGTGTCGATCTGCTCTCGAATTGCACGAAACATTCCGCGTTCCTATGGCTGCCGCTTCCTCTGAGATGCAGCGCGCCCCCGCGGCGATTCGGTTAGTGAGCGCCCGCGTGCTCTGGTTCGATTACCGGCGGCTTCGCGCCCGGTGGAATCGGCGCCAGCATATCTTCTTTACGCATGACGAGCGTAGAGGTATTGTAACTCGCGATCTCAAAGCCATGCCCGTGGGTAATCGCGTCGGTGGGGCACGCCTCCACGCAGTATCCGCAGAAAATGCAGCGGTTATAATCGATGTTGTACACGCTCGCGTAGCGTTCGCCGCCCGAAATGCGGACCTTTTCCGTGTTTTCCGCCGCCTCGATGTAAATACAGTTTGCCGGACACGCGGCCGCGCACAGGAAACATGCCACGCACTTTTCGAGCCCGTT
This sequence comes from Bryobacteraceae bacterium, assembly GCA_036268375.1. GTDB lineage: Bacteria > Acidobacteriota > Terriglobia > Bryobacterales > Bryobacteraceae > PALSA-243. Next base: position 14,402 of record DATAUH010000458.1, read on the forward strand.
TTCATCCCGCTGCAAAACGTGAACGCCGCGATAGCGCTCTTCAAAATGCGGAGCTTCCTGCGGATAATACTCAGTTACCGTGGGCGACATCATCTCTTTAAAAGTGATGCCCATGCCTTTGGCGATGGCCGCGGCAGTACTCAGTACATTGTGTTTCTTGCGCATTGGCTACCCTTAATTCTAGCCGATTCGCTGCCGTCGTTTGCTACATTGAGGCTGATGAAGACCATCGTGCTGGAAGAGCCAGGCCGCTTCACGCTCACCGACACCCCGCAGCCCGCCGCGCCTGGCCCCGGAGAGGCTCTCGTGCGCGTTTTGACCGTCGGCATCTGCGGCACGGACCTGCACGCCTTCGAAGGCACCCAGCCTTTCTTCACCTATCCGCGCGTTCTGGGCCATGAACTCGCTGTCGAAGTGCTCGAAACCGGACCTGGCGTGGAGGACTTTCGCGTCGGCGACCGGTGCGCCGTCAATCCCTATATAACCTGCGGCGTCTGCTCCGCCTGCATGCGCGGCCGTACCAATTGCTGCGCCAAAATGCGCGTGATCGGCGTTCACTCGGACGGCGGCATGTGCGACCGCATCGTCCTGCCCGCGAAGCAGCTCTATTCGTGCAAGCTTAAGCCTGCATATGTGCCGCTGGTGGAGACGCTCGGCGTCGGCATTCATGCTGTCGGCCGGGCCGCGGCGCAAGCGGGCGAACGCGCCGTTGTCGTCGGGGCCGGACCCATCGGTCTTTCGGTGATGGAGTTCCTGCGGCTTGCGGGCGCGGAAATCGGCGTGGTGGAAAAGATGCCGGAGCGCCTCGAATTCGCGGCGCGTCATCACAAGTTGACGCGCTATTATCCATCGCACGACGAGGCGCGCCAGGAAGAGCCCTCGATGCTTGTCTTTGACTGCACAGGCGATCGCGAATCCATGGAAGGCTCGCTGCAACTGTTGCAGCAAGGCGGCAAGCTGATCTTCGTCGGCCTAATCAACGAAAAGATTTCGCTCTTCGACCCCGACCTGCACCGCCGCGAAGCCACGATCCTTGCCAGCCGCAACAGCACGCCTGTCGAACATCACCGCGTGCTCGAGCTCATGGAAACGGGTGACATCGACGTGTCGGCCTGGCCGATGGAATGCGCCTCGCCGCAAGCGATGAGCGCGCGCTTTCCGCTGTGGCTGCGCCGCCAGGCAGGCATCGTCAAAGCCGTGGTGGAGTGGAACTGAGCCGATTGCTCGCCCGCGCCGCAATCGTTGCTGCTTCATTCGCGTGTTACTCGTACGCCCAAGGCGCGCCCGACGCCGCGGACATTATCTCGCGCGCCGCAGCCAATTATCAAAGCGACTCGAAGGCCGCCGCGCAGTTTACTTCCACGCTTCGGGAAGCCGTCACCAAACTGGGGGACCGCGCCGAGAAGACCTACAGCGTGCGCATCCTCGACGGTTCGCCATATGCGGAACTGATCGCGATCGATGGGAAAGCGCTCGGGCCCAAACAGAAGGCTCGCGAAGAGAAGAGGCTGGCGCGTGAAACCAAACGCCGCGAAAGGCAGAGCGCCAGCGCGCGTGCGAAGCGCATCGCCGCCGTCACTGACGGCCGCCGCCCGGATCAATTGGTCGCGCGCGATCTGTTGACCGGCTACGAGTACAAGCTTGCCGGTACGGAGCAAGCTAGTGGGCGCGAGTGTTTCAAACTCGAAGGCTCGCCGGCTGCGCACTTCCATCCTAAGAGCCACGAAGGCCGAATTCTGCGCAAATCGCGCGCGACGATCTGGATCGACACCAAGCTGTTTCGTCTGATCCGCGCGGAGGCCGCGCTCGTCAAGCCTGCCGCGCTCGCGCCGCTTATTGCGAAGGTGCAGCCGGGAACCGAAATAGCCCTGGATCAAACTCCTGTCGAAGACAACGTGTGGCTCGCCAGGTATTTCGAGATCCGCGTCGAATCCACCGTAGGATTTCTTACGCCCCAATCGTTGAAGCAGGATACTTATTCGGACTTTAAGAAGGTGACAGCCGCGCATTAATCCGGCGCGGGCGAACCTGATTACTTGTGGTCCAGAACCAGTTTGAAATCGCTCACGTCGCCTCCCACCTTCGCATCTACCGTCATTTTTTCGTTCGGCAACTGATAACCGCGCACGGAAGGAAAAACGGTGTAATCTCCTGCCGGGACGTTGCGGAATTCGAAGGCGCCATCACTCGCGAGCACAGCCGTCTGACTGTCGAAGGCTTTGGTGGATGAAATTGTGATGCGCATCCCGCGGGGCATCGCGGCTCCATCGCTTAGGGCTACTGTTCCGCGCACACTATGCCCGGGACGCACGTCAAGATCGCCGACATTGATCGTCTCGCCGTCTTTGCTGGTAGCGCACTCCATCAGCGGCGACGCGCCCGTCTTATTCAAAGATTCCATTTTGCCGTAGACGAACCACTTCACCGGCGCCGGTACGTTGTTGATCACGAAGCTACCATCGTCCTGCGTCCCGATGCGAACTTCTTCGTAAGGGTCGCCAAAAACGCGGAATTGAAATCCGAAGCCGCCTCGCTCTCTTCCAATCAGCCCGACTTCCGCGTTGGGAACCGGCTTCCCATTGCTGATCAGACGCCCGCGAACGGTCGCGCCGGGCGAGACCGTGACGGTGGTTCGAGCCCCGCCCGTCGGAAGCGGGGCCAACTTCGTCGCCATGCCGCGAGCCTCCACCCAGACCATGATCCCCTTGGCCTTCTCGCTGTATCCGACCTCGAATTCGCCGCGGGCGTTAGTGACGGACACAAGATCGAGACCATCCAGCGTTCCATAGGCGCTCGAACTGTCGGTATTCACCCCCATAGGACGAATCACTACATCCGCCAGCGGCTCGCCGTCGCCATTTCGCACCAGCCCACGCGCCACGCGACTCAAATCTTCTACCGGCTTACGTGGATGGAGCACCGCGGTCGTGGACGCGCCGCTCGCTGGATCGGTCCTGTCCAGAACCTTGGCGGTGTAGCCGTCACGAACTACCAGCAGCCGGAAAAACAGATCGGGCGCGAGGCCGGAAAAGCTGAAGGAACCGTCGGCGTTGGTATGAGTCCGTTTGCCGCAGTCGGCATAGCAACTGGGGCAATAGGTGCTGTATCCGTGCTTAACGCCGGCTTCGTAAATCAGCACGGTAGCGTCCGCGATCGGTTTGTTGTAGCTGTCAACTACACGGCCGTTGATAGCTGCCGGTTGCGCCAAAGCCGCGGCACAGGGCAGCAGGACTAAGCCCACAAGAGTTACGCAGGAACGCATGCGCGATTCCTCCTGCGGCGATTATACACCTCGGGAGTGACTTGCCTCGCACTGAGTTACCGCAGGTCACGTGTGAATAGTTATCTCTGACTCGTCTACTTGCCCGCGTACGGATTGTGCAGCGGTCCGCGGTTTCGCCATACCGGCCGCTCCGGCGTCTGCGCTACGCGATAACCAACCTCCAGCAGCACCTGCAAATCTTCCACGGCGCCGGTGAGGTCCCAGTCCGGTTTCACCTG
>DATAUH010000459.1:0-3229 GCA_036268375.1 Bryobacteraceae bacterium
CCATCTTTCCGATAACGATGCGGTCCGAACGTATAACCCAGAAAGTCAAACCGCTCCTGCCGCGCCTGCCGAATGCTGGTCTTCGCTTCGTTCAGAGTGAGTCCAATCCGCGTCATCACCTGCCGCGTCCAATCCAGCGCCTGCTTCGCGTGCCCGCGACTCAGAATCACGAAATCGTCCGCATAGGTGACCACCTGGGCTTGAAAAGCCTCTCCCTTCCCGGTGCTCCGCCAGTACTTCAGAAACCGGTTCATGTACAGATTGGCCAGCAGCGGGCTGATCACCCCACCCTGCGGTGTCCCGCGAGTGTTCTGCTTACCCCCCGTCATGCGCCGATTCCCTTTCTCATCCCTCTCTTCAATCGGGACTTTGAGCCACATCCTGATCAGACGCAGCACCTCCCGATCTACGATTCGCCTTGCGACGCACTGCATCAGTTCGCAGTGTGGAATGGTATCGAAGTATTTGGACAGATCAGCGTCAACCACATCGGTGTAACCGCTGCACAAAAGCTGATGCACTTTCCGGATAGCGTCCTGCGCGCTCCGTTTCGGTCGATAACCATAGGCATTGGGATCGAAATCCGCCTCGAAGATCGGTTCCAGCACCAGCTTGGCGGCGGTCTGCACCACCCGGTCCCGAATCGTCGGGATTCCGAGAGGCCGTTCCCCGCCCCCGGGCTTCGGGATCATCACCCGTCGCACCGGTTGCGGCTGGTACGTCTTCGCGCGCAATTCTTCCCCGATACCCGCCAGCCACTCCTCCCGCCCCATGGACTCGATCTCACGGAAGTTTTGCTCATCCACTCCCGGAGCGCCTTCATTGGCTTTCGCCAAATGGTACGCGTGAGCGAGGATGTCCTCCCGGTAAATCTTGTCGTAGAGCAGGTAGAAGCGGTAAGCCGGTTCTGCCTTCGCCTTGAGGTACAGCTTTCTCTGAAGAGTCCGGATCTGAATCGGTGTTGTCAGGCTCATCGCCAATCACCTCTCCTCTTCTTCTTCCAAAGCACATCAGAAGTAAGGGCCCTTTCCTCCACCGGCGTTACCCGGCTTCAACAGTATTACGACCCTTTCCGTCGCCCAGTCCCGGCCGCCGCCCTTTCCGACGACGTTGAAGGCGCGGCCTTCGCCGTTTCCGGGCCTCCCCCAATTACCCAGATCGCTTTCCCGGCATGCTGTGCTCACTACCCCGGCGGACCGAACAGGTGCACTTGTCGGTTGCTTCCCTGTCCGCGCGGCCTTCCCCGTATCTCAGGCGGGTCGGCATCCGCGACTTCACTTTCGAGGCCTGCTCAAGCTTCACTCACATTACGGCCTACCAGTTCGCTCGCCCACCATACGTGGGCTTTGTCACGAGGCTTCGATCCGACCAGTCGCCCAATCGAATCGCTCATTAGCTACCAAGTCCTACCGACAACTACTTGGGTGGGACCTTCCCCCACCAGTGATCTGCGCCGTTGGGGCGCACTGAGACAGCGAGTTAAGGGAACAAATACATTGAATGGAGTGAGGAATGGATTTGTCCCGAGCTGTTTACAGTCGCGATCTGAAGATCGCCACAATGCGCGCATTGGACGCCGGCTCGACCACCGGTGAAATTGCACGGAAATACCAACTGAGCCCGAAATTGCTGGAACGCTGGCGGGGAGAGTGGCGCGCCCAAGGCGAAACGGCCTTTCCCGGCATTGGGCGGCGTGGCGCCGGTCTGCCGGCGCCCGACGACGTCCGTCGCGTCGCCGAGCTGGAACGTAAGATTGGCCAACTCACGATGGAAAACGATTTTTTAAAAAAGGCCTTGCAGCATTTCAAGGATCATCACCCATCGGCCGTCGTCAGTGGCGCGGATGCCTGTTTGAAGAAATCCAGCAAGCCGCGGCGAAAGGCCAAGCCGTGAGCGCGCTTTGTCAGATGACCGGTCTCAGCCGTGCCGGTTTTTACCGTCGGCGTGTGCCGAGACAGACCATCCCGGTGGAGATGGAACTGCGCGATCAGATGCAGAAGGTCGCGCTGGAATCGCCAGCGTATGGGTATCGCCGAATCACTTACGAGTTGCGACGGCGAGGCTTCGATGTCAACCACAAACGCGTGCTGCGGATGATGCGCCAGGACAATCTCCTGTGCGTGCGACGGCGTGCGTTTATGGTCACGACAGACTCGCGGCATCACCTGCCGGTTTATCCGAACCTGGCGCGAGAGATCACACCGGCGGCGATCAACCAGCTGTGGATCGCCGATATTACCTACATTCGTCTACGTGCCGAGTTCGTGTATCTGGCCGTGGTGTTGGACGCATTTTCACGGCGCGTGATCGGTTGGGCGTTGGGACGCACGTTGGAAGCCGAGTTAGCAGTTACAGCGTTGCGCATGGCCCTGCGCGAGCGGAGACCGTCGCCCGGCCTGGTCCATCATTCCGATCGCGGCGTGCAGTATGCGTCGGGCTCTTATACGGAAATGTTGCAGCAACACCAAGCCACCATCAGCATGAGCCGCAAGGGAAACCCATATGACAACGCCGCCTGCGAGTCCTTCATGAAAACCTTGAAACAAGAGGAGGTCTATCGCAACGAATACTGCGATTTCCAGGAGGCTCAGTCCAGCATCGGCGAATTTTTGGAGTGCGTCTATAATCGGAAACGGCTGCACTCGGCGCTGGGATATCTTCCGCCAGCCGAGTTCGAGAACGGTGCCGCGCAATGACTTGGAGACGCCATTCCCAACTGAAGACCGGGGGCTCTGCCCCTGCGACCCTGGGATTTAACGCAGTTGCGCCAGAATGCCTTCACAATGGGGCGGCTAACGCCGCCCCGACCGTTCCGGCTGCTGAGTCGACGCTCGGGTCGCATCCCTGCGTTGCCTTATCCTCCGCTCAGGTGCTTCCAGAGTGGACCAACCGCAACCTCGCCGTCCATACTTTTTCCGCTAACGGCGATTACCCCTTAACTTTGTGTCTCACTCCAGGGGTTCACTTCACATGCCCGGCCCTCTCCCCCGCGGTTTAGTTCACTGCACGTTCTCATCAATCCGGCGGCCCGGGCTTTGATCGTGCAACCGCACTCTTTCCCCGCCTGACCGATGAGAACTTTAACAGTCACAAACTTCGCAACAGCTCTCACCCGCCAAATCAGCCACTTACCGCCAATTTTCCATTCCATCGCTCAGCCTCCATTTCAAAATAGGAGCGCAATGGAACTTACTGCATATTCTGATAAAATCCCCCCTTTGGCTCATGA
>DATAUH010000460.1:0-14344 GCA_036268375.1 Bryobacteraceae bacterium
GCCAAGATCCACGCCGACTACGCCGCATTCAGTGGGGAGGCGCAACGTTTGGCTGCGTCGACTGGAAAGCTCGATGAAATCGCAGCGCAAGAGGCCGGTATAAACGCTAAGGAGCTTCACCCGTGTATCGTAAAGCAGGACGACAGAGGTATTAAGGCCTCCATAACGGAAGGCGATAACCTGGGCGTACAGAACACGACGCCGACTATATTTGTGAATGGCGAGCGATTAGTCGGCGCACCAGGAGAGGAATTGTTGTGGGCTGCCGTTGACCGCGCTCTCAAGAGCCAAGGAGTCGAACCGCCTAGTCAACTCTCCCAACGATAAGGTCTTGCGCAGAAAAAACCTACTCGTACAAGCTCGCAGGCCCGCCGAACTACCCCTTCGCAAAGAACGGCACTCCGTCGCGCGCTTCCGCTTCCTTCACGTGGTCGTCTATCTCCACGTGCTCGCCCGCGATGCGCACCGTCAACCGCCCGCCCTCGTCTAGCGTCACAATCGCCGTCTGATACGGAGCCTCCGCGGCAAACGCCTCCGGGGCCGAGTAGATCGTCGTTTCGGTGTATACCGTGCCGCTTCTCATGCCGCCCCCAGGATGCTCACCACGCACGTTGCGCCGCTGCCGCCCAAGTTCTGCGCCAGTCCCACCGAGTGCCGCGGAATCTGCCGCTCGCCGGCTTCGCAGCGAATCTGCAACGCCAAATCGACGATCTGCGCCACGCCCGTCGCGCCCACCGGATGCCCCTTCGCCTTCAACCCGCCGCTCGTATTCACCGGAATCTTTCCCGTGCGCGAGGTCTGCCCCTCGAACGCAAATTGTCCGCCCTTGCCGCGCGGCGCAAATCCCAGATCTTCCGTCGCAATGATCTCCGCGATCGTGAAGCAGTCGTGAATCTCCGCAAACTCGATGTCGCCGGCCTTCATGCCCGCCATCTGGTACGCCTTGTCGCCCGCACGCCGGACTGCCGGAAAGGTCGTGATGTCGTCTTTCTGATCGAGCGCCACATAATCGGACGCTTGCGCGATTCCGATCACGCGCACCGGCTTATCCGTAAACTCGCGCGCGCGATCGAGCGGCGCCAGGATCACCGCGGCCGCTCCATCGCTAATCAAGGAGCAGTCGTACAGATTCAACGGATCGGCAATCAACTTCCCCTTCATCGCCTGTTCCAACGTGATCGCCTTACGCATGTGCGCATCTGGATTCAAAACGCCGTTGGCGTGGTTCTTCACCGCCACGGCGGATAAGTATTCTTTCTTCGCGTGAAAATCGTGCATGTAGCGGCGCGCAATCATCGCAAACAGCGACGCAAACGTCGATCCCGCCTTCATTTCGCCCGAGCAATCGCCCGCTTCCGCCAAAATCTGGCTCACCCGCGCCGTCGGCTGCGACGTCATCTTCTCCACGCCCGCCACCATCACAACATCGTTGATGCCCGCGGCCACTTCCGCCCATCCATGGAAGAAGGCCGATCCGCTCGACGCGCAGGCCGCCTCAATTCGCGTCGAAGGCACGCCATTGATTCCGAGCGCCGTCGATACAAACGGCGCCAAATGGTTCTGTCCTACGAAAGAAGGGCCCGCGAAGTTGCCCAGGTAGAAGGATTCGATCTGGTCCGGCCGCACGTGGCCGTTCTTCAAAGCTTTTTCGCCCGCTTCCACGGAGAGCGAGCGCAAATCACGGTCCGGAAACGCTCCGAACGCTGTTTTTCCAATGCCGATTACGGCGACTGGTCTCATACTTTAAGCTTACCGAAGTCGATTTCAGTGAAGCCCACGTACTCGCAATCCAGCGTCAGCGGTTCAGCAGTTTTTCCAGGATTTCGATCTGCCTCTCGGCCTTATCCATGAAGTCTTTCGCGGACGGAATGTCATTGGCCTTCAATGCGTCCGACGATCCCTTCATATAGGTGTTCATCAGCGACGCCGGGCCGTTGAATTTCGCGCTCAAATTCATCCCGCTCGACTGCAGCGAACTGCGCAGAGACGTCAAACTGTCGCGAATGCCTCCCGCACGCGTCTCCAACAGCGCGAAGGACTCATGAGCCTTGCGCACCTCCTCCAGGCTCGGACCTGCCGGCTGCGCCGGAGCCGCGGCCTGTTGCTGCGGAGCCTGCACGGGTGGCTGCACCGCTTGCTGTTGCGGCGTCTGCTGCTGTGGAGTTGGCTGTGTCGGCGGAGCTTGTTGCGGCGAGGCCTGGTTGTTCAACGCCAGTTCGCCACCCTTACGCGTTTTCGCTTTGCCGGTCGGGTAAGCCGGTTGCTCGTGAGGTTCATTCTTCGCTACCGATGGCTGGGACGGCGTCTGCCCCAGCGGTTGGCTCGGCGTCATACTAGGCTGCTGCGCCGGAGTCTGCGCGGGAGATTGCACGGGCGCCTGCGCCAGAGGTTGCGACGGCGTCTGTGTTGGCGTCTGCGAAACCGGCGTTTGCACAATAGGCGATTCCGCCTTCGTATTCTTCCAAGGTCCGAACTGAATCACGGCGATTGCGCCCAACACCGCGGCCAGCGCGCCCATCGCCATCCACAATCCCCGGCCGCGACCTGTCGCCTGCGCCGCCGGTTGCTGCGGTTGGTACGCCGCCTGCTGTTGGGTCGGCTGCGGGACCGGTTGATATTGCGGCTGCGCCTCGGGCTGCACAATCGGCGCCGGAGCCAGCACGCTGCTCAGTGCGGCTCGAAACGCCGCAGCCGTTTGGAAGCGCGCGCCCGGATCCCTCGCCACCGACATCATGATCGCGTCGTTCAGCCCCTGCGGCAGCCGCGGGTCCACTTCGACCGGCGGCACTGGCGTCTTCTCCAGGTGCGCCGACATGATCGCGAACTGGCTGTCGCCATCGAACGGCCGTTTGCCCGTCACCAGCTCGTAAAGCGATACGCCCAGTGAATACAAATCGGCTCGCGAGTCGAGGTTCGCCGCGCCCTGTATCTGCTCGGGCGACATGTAATACAGCGAGCCCATGGTCGTGCCCGTCATCGTCAGCCGCTGGTCCGTCGACGCCTTCGCGATGCCGAAGTCCATCAACTTCACCAGTCCGCTGCGCGTCAGCATCATGTTCGCGGGCTTGATATCGCGGTGAATTACCCCGTGCTGGTGCGCGTAGTCAAGCGCCGCCAACACCTGCGAAATATAGTCGACCGCCTGCTCTACCGGAAGCACGCCTTCCTTCAACCGCTGCTCCAGCGTGATGCCTTCGACAAACTCCATCAGCATCAGCAGTTGGTTTTCGACGCGTAGCGCCGTGTGCAGCGCCGCAATGTTCGGGTGCTCCAGGCTCGCCTGCGTCTTGATCTCGCGCAGAAACCGGTCCGCCAGCTCCGCCTCCGTCGCAAGATCGGGCAACAGCACCTTCATGGCCTCAATCCGGTCGGAGATCACATTGCGGACCTTGTAGACCTTGCCCATTCCGCCAGCGCCCAGAATGCCGACAATCTGATAGTCGCCGACGTTCGACCCGATCTGCAGATTCATGATGCGTCCTATCGTCGCGCGTGGAGCGCCTTACTTCGAAACTGTATCGCCCACCTGAGGCTTGCCGCTGCCGCTGAATTTGCCCGTCGCGGATCCTTCATCCACTTCGGTTACATTCATCGTTCCCACCGGGTCTTCAACGCTGCGCAGCACCTTGCCCGTCGCGGGGTCGCGTACGTCGCGGACCTTGTGCTTGATCGCCAGCGTATCGCCCACCTTCACGCCGCCCTTCGATCCCACGTTGACGATGATCGTGCCATCCGGCGCTGCATCGGCCACCAGTCCGCTGATCACCACCGCCGCCGTCGGAAGGCTACCCGCCTTGGCATCCAGTTGCTTCGCCATATCGTCTACGGCCTTGTTGCAGGCTTCGCCCAGAATCGTCGCCCCAAAATTGCTCGACGACATGTCGATGCCCGCGCCGCCCGCGCTGCCATCGCCTCCGCCCGCGCCCTTCAAACCAACGCCTTTGCGGCTCGCGTCGCCTTTGGCATTCGCGCTCGCCAGAATCTCCGCCGTGCTGGTATCGATCAACCGCGCGGTAATCTGCACCTCCGCGGTCGAGTTCTGCTTCGTCGCTCCGCCGATGCCGAATCGTCCCGTAACACCGGAAATCGCGCCGCCGCCCACCCCGATTTTCTTATCGTCGCGCCCAAACTGCGTGATGCTTCCGATGATCATCGCGTCCACGCCCAAAATGCGTGCGATCTTCGCCGCGCTCGCTGGATCTGCGCGATCGCTGTTAGAGAAGTTCTGCTCCGCAATGATCTTGTCGAGTTGCTTGCGCTCGATCACGGAGTACACGCCGTCGTTGACTAGCCGGTCCACCAGCATGTCCGCGATGCCTTTGCCGACATCCACATTCGTGTTGAAGTAGGCCATGACACTGTTGGTCACCGTGGAATAATCGAAATTCATCACGGCAACGCGTTTCTTTTGCGCGTCGGCAAGACCTGCGAACGTAAGGAAAAACACACCGACAGCGGCGACCTTGCGAAACATACTTTCCTCCATCGACAGAATAGTGAGCCGACAATTGTAAGTCAACCGAAACGGTACTGCTAACTCAGCCTATTCCAAGCTCATCGGCGCGCTCGAGCGGCGTGCCGCAGACACGGCAAATCACGGATCTGCAGTCCCCGCATACCAGCGGATCGCTTACAGGTCTAGCACAGTTGGGACAGTACAACTCTGGCGCGTCTTGGCTTTCGGCCATACGCGTACTATTATCCAACGCGGAATGTACCGCCCGTGGAGTCCTATTTACGCAAGGACTTCGCCGTCTGTTCTACCGCCGCCATGACGCGCAACGTGTTTTCGCCGTAGATCTTGCGAACCTCTTCCGCGCTATAGCCCTCTTCCAGCAGCGCGCGCGTCAGATTCGGCCACTTGTCTACGCTGTCGAGCCCTTCGGGGGCGCAACTGATGCCGTCGAAGTCGCTGCCCAGCCCCACCGCATCGACCCCGGCGATGCTCACCGCGTGATTGATATGGTTCACCACGTCCGCCAGCGTCGCGCGCGGACGTCCACCGCTCCCCGCCCCCGCTTTCAAGAATCCGCAGGAGAAATTGATCTGAATCACGCCGCCCTTCTCGCCCAGCGCCTTGATCATTTCGTCGGTCATATTGCGCGGCACGTCGCAAAGCGCTCTGCACGAAGAATGCGACGAAAAAATTGGGGCCTGGCTGGCGGCCAGCGCGTCCCAAAACGTCTTGTCCGAAACGTGCGCGATGTCCACCATCATTCCCAGGCGGTTCATCTCATGCACCACGTCTTTTCCAAATGCGGAAAGCCCGTTGTTCGGCTTGTGCTCGTCACCGGAAGAGTCCGCCCAGCCGTTGCTGTTGGTGTGCGTCAACGTCATGTAGCGCACTCCCAAGTCGTAGAAATCGCGCAGCAGCCGCAGGCTGTCTTCAATCGCGTGCCCGCCTTCGATGCCGATCAACGCCCCAATCTTGTGCTCTTCATGCGCTTTTCGAATGCCCTCGGAGCTGGTCACAAACAGGAAATCATTTGGGTACTTTTCAACGATGTCGTGCAGCACCGTATCGATCATCTGCAACGCCCGATCCGCCGATTTGTTTTCCTTGGCGTAACTGGCCGCCACGTACGCCGCGAAAAACTGCGCGCCCATTCCGCCCGCTCGCATTCGCGGCAGGTCCGTCATATGTTTGCCGTCGGTCTCCCGTTGCCCGATGTCGTAGCCGTCTACCGTGAAACTGGTGACGTCGTTGTGCGTATCGATCAAAATAGTCGAATCGTGCACGCGCTTCACTTCCTCATCCGTCACTGTCCGTTTGCGGCGCCCCGGAGCCTGCGCGGATGCGACCACCTCCGAAATCATCGCCAGCGTGCAAAACAGCAAGAAGAGTCTCATCGCGCCGGAAGTATAACACGCGCCCACACGCCCACCCCTCCCGGCGTTGGGCGGCTCCTGAATTCTCCGCGCTTCGCCTCAAACCAAACCTATCCCGCTACTTTTTCCGGGCGCATTCGCCCTTTAACTTTGAATCTCTGCGCCTTTTACGCCGCTTCCAAGCCCAGAATTCCACCCGACACGCTTTCCGCCCGGTTCGTTTTTTCAGTTCGTTTTTTCGAAAATTCCCGCCCACAGAACTTTGATAACCTCATAGAGTGTCAACTACAGCCGTAGCTCTTCGCCCGCGTTTTCGCAGTGCGCGCATCGCGAATTTCACCGAATCCGTCATCCGCGAAATGACCCGCCTTGCTGTCCGCTACGGCGCCACCAATCTCGCCCAAGGCTTTCCCGATTTCCCCGCTCCCGCCGGCATCAAACAGGCCGCGGTCGACGCCATCGACGCTGACATTAATCAATACTCCGTCACCTGGGGCGCAAAGCCCTTCCGCGAAGCCATCGCCGCCAAATACGCGCGCCACTACTCCATGGAATTCGATCCCGAGCGCGAAATCACCGTCTGCTGCGGGGCTACCGAAGGCATGATCGCCACCATGCTCGCGGTCATTGATCCCGGCGACGAAGTCGTCTTGTTCGAACCGTTCTACGAGAATTACAATCCCGACACCCAACTTTCCGGCGCGAAAGTTCGCTACGTGACCCTGCATGCGCCCGATTGGACCTTCGACCGTGAAGAGCTTCGCCGCGCCTTCAATGGCCGCACGAAAGCCATCGTCCTCAACTCGCCCAACAACCCCACAGGCAAGGTCTTCACGCGCGAGGAGCTCGAGTTCATCGCCGGTCTGTGCCACGAATTCGACGCCCTGGCCATCACCGACGAAATCTACGAGCACATCCTCTACGACGGTTCGGTCCACGTCCCCATCATTTCGCTTCCCGGAATGCGCGAACGCTCGGTTCTGGTCAACAGCATGAGCAAGACGTATTCGGTCACCGGCTGGCGCGTCGGCTGGGTGCTCGCCCCGCCCGATCTCACCGATTCCATCCGCAAAGTCCACGACTTTCTCACCGTCGGAGCCGCTTCCCCCCTGCAGCAGGCCGGCGTCATGGCGATGGGTCTGCCGGATGAATACTACGCCAACCTCTCGGCCGAATACGTCGGCAAGCGTGACCACCTGGTCGCGTCCCTCACCGAGGCCGGGCTGCGCTGTTCCGTTCCACGCGGCGCGTATTATATAATGGCTAATATTTCTAATTTAGATTTAGGCGACGACATAGCTTTTGTTCGTCATCTAATCGAAAATATAGGAATAGCCGCGGTGCCCGGGTCGAGTTTTTTTTCACATCCCGCGGATGGGGCCAATTGGGTTCGCTTCTGTTTCTGCAAAAAATATGAGACGCTGGATACAGCCCGGCGGAAGCTCCTTAGTCTCAAGGGGTAATTACGCGTCCCCGGGTAGGGAGGCAGCAATGCAATTTCTACTGCCAGAGACAACTGTTCGTGAGGCGGGCATTGGGCCCGTTGTCGATATCGGCGAAGCGAGAGCCGGAACGCTGATTCTTACTCTCGGGATTACTCGCATTCTTGAAAAAGAGCATATTGATGTAGCCATCTGGGGCTCTTCCGATGGTGTTAATTTTGGAACAATTCCAATAGCCGCTTATCCGCAGAAGTGCTACTGCGGGACATATCAAATGCACCTCGATCTGAGCACCCGCCCAGACGTGAAATACCTGCAGGTACAATGGGATGCCGGCCGCTGGTCCGTAGGTAAAGGCAAGCCGCTTTTCACCCTGTACATGCTCTTGCACGCGCACGAACACGAGTTCGCGTTCGCTGGCGCGTAGAGCCCCTTCGTGGGCTTCCATCGGGTTCGCTCTCTAAAATGTATTCGCTTTCAAAACGCGGGGCGAAATTTGTCTGTGCACGCGCTTAAAATAAAAAGGTGATCTCCCGAGAAGAAGCGCTAGACCTGTTTCGCTCCGATGACCTGATCGGTATCGGCATGGAGGCCGACGCGGTGCGCCGCAAGTGGCACCCGGAAGGCGTCGTCTCCTACATCATCGATCGCAACATCAACTACACCAACTTCTGCACGGAGTATTGCACCTTCTGCGCCTTCTACCGGCCCCTCGGCCACGCCGAGGGGTACATACTGCCCAAGGAAGTCATCTTTGACAAGATCCAGGAGACCATCGACCTCGGGGGTACCGGCGTCCTCATGCAGGGCGGCCTTCATCCCGAGTTGAAAATCGAATGGTATGAAGACCTCTTCCGCAGCATCAAGGCCCGCTTCCCCATTCACCTGCACTGCCTTTCGGCGCCCGAAGTCACCAACATCCGCGACGTCAGCGGCCTCACCCTGCGCGACACCATCGCCCGTCTGCGCGACGCAGGCCTTGACTCGATCCCCGGCGGGGGCGCCGAAATCCTCGACAAGGACGTGCGCCATCGCATCAGCCGCCTGAAGTGCACCGTCGATGACTGGATGGACGTGCATCGCACTGCCCATGAACTCGGCATGCGCACCACCGCCACCATGATGTTCGGGACCGGCGAAACCTTCGAACAGCGCATGAACCACCTCGACCTCATCCGCAACCTGCAGCAAGAGACCGGCGGCTTCACCGCATTCATTCCTTGGACATTCCAGCGCGAAAACACCTCGCTCGGCCGCTTTGTCAAAGAGGAGGCTACAGCAGTCGAATACCTGCAGATGCTGGCGATTTCGCGCATCTACCTGCACAACTTCGAAAACGTGCAGTCTTCGTGGGTCACCCAAGGCCTGAAGACGTGCCAGCTTGGCCTGCGCTTCGGCGGCAATGACGTGGGCAGCATCATGATCGAAGAGAACGTTGTCTCCGCGGCCGGCGCCCATCACCGCGCCAGCGAAGAGGAACTGCGTCGCATCATTCGCGACGCCGGCTTCGTGCCCAAACAGCGCGACACCCTCTACCGCACCTACTTCCTCAACTGACTCTCGACGGCCTGCGCTCGTTTGCGCGCGGGCCTTCTCGTCGGCTCCAGCAATCCAAACACAGCCACGCTGTTCGTCGTCCCCACATACACCTTTCCGTTTGCGATCAGCGGCGTGATGAACTTGTTTCCGGCCCCAAACTGATCCCGCGCAGCCGCCTGGCTGCTGTTGTAATACTGCTCCGCCAGATTCACTGGATTGTACGCATAGAGCACCGCCGGGTTCGAATTGGCCACCACCCACAGAATCGCGTTCTCGGTTCCATTCGCCGAAATCGAAGGGCTCACACCGGGTGACGGAAACGCGTTCGCCGTCATCGAGGACGGCGTTGCGATGAGCATCCCAACATTCATCCTGAATTGCCGGATCACGTCTCCCACCGCGCCGAAATACACCGACCCGTTAAACCAGGCCGGGCTCGCAAACTCAGGCCCATGCAACCCCGACGTGATTTCCTGATAGATGTTCCCGTTGTTACTCTGGTTGAACTTGCCCATGTTGTCGCGGTCGAACAGGTACACGTTTCCGTCTTTGCCCGCGCCTACGCCCAAATGGCGCGCTGCGCCTTGCGCATCCATAACGTCCGGAATCAGCATCACTCCGCCCGATCCCAGGTCTTCGTCGGCGTTCGACTCAGTCACCGTGTTGTACATGGTCCAGTAATCCATCACGCTCGGCTGGCCGCCTGGCGATAACTTCACGAACGCATTCCCGTAGTCCGCCTTGCTTGGAAATCCAGTGGCGCTCAGCTGCGTTTCGAATGTTCCGTTGCCCAATTGAAAATACAGCATCCCGTTCGTATCGGCCGCGATTCCGCTGCCCGCCGCCCAGACCGCCGCGCCCTCGCCGTTAGGCGCAAAATTGAACACGCTCGTCTGCGCCAGCGTGGTTGGGTCGTAACCCAACACCCATCCCGAGTAAGGCCGCGCGTCGCAATGCGAGCTCCAGCTTGTGTAGACCACGCCATGCGACAACAGCAGCCCTGGCCGAGACTTATACTGTTTCGGATCCAGCGTCACCGTGCCGTTCTTGCTCCCGTCGCCGGTTCCCGGATAACTCGCCTGTATCTCCACTGGCCCGTTGAACTCTTCGGCGCCACTCGTGAGATCGAGCGCGTGCAGCCGGTGATGATAAGCGCCGCTCGCGTCTTTGCTCATGGCTACTGCGTAAATCGTACCGTGGGGTCCCGCTGAGAGATCGATCACGGGCGTGCCCGTCACGCCAATCTCCGGTATCACTTGACTACATCCGCGATTATCGGAGGTCGTTTCCCCGGCCTTGAGCATCGATACCTGCCAATACTTCGCGCCGCTGTCCGCATCGAACGCATAGAGGCTGTCATGCTCCGTCGCCACGTACAACATGTTGTGCGGCCGCGCATTCAGCATCATCAACGCCGAAACCAGCAGCGGCTCCGCATCCACCTTGCCGTCCACCGCCAGGTTGAACAGCTTACCGAAGGTCGCCTCGCGGACATTCTGCGGCGTCAGCAATTTCTCCGTCAGGTTTTCACCCGTTCGCATGTTGTCATTGCGGTAAGTCAGAACATTAATCTGCGCCGACGCCTCAAAACTTAGCACGCCAAGTAACACAAGTAACGATAATCGCGACATAACTTACCCCTTCCGGGAAAGCCAAGCAAGGCAGCAGTTACCATTCCACTGAGCATTTCGATCCGCGACGCCTATAATGTGGCTATGCGTGTTATATCCGCTGTCGCTTTGATCGCTCTACCGCTCTGCGCTCAGACTTGGGATCCCAAGATGCCGGATACCGTGCCCGTGGTCTCCGGCAAAGTGGTCGACGCCGCTACCCTGCGCTACATCGACGTCAAACCAGGCGATGGCGCGCTTGCCCAACCCGGCGAGCAGTACACCGTCGACTACACCGGCTGGCTGCGGGATGGAAAGCAGTTCGATTCGTCCGTCGGCAAAAAGCCCATCGAATTCGTGCAAGGCCGCCGCCAGGTCATAGCTGGATGGGAAATGGGCTTCGAAGGCATGCACGTTGGCGGCAAGCGCCGCCTCTTCATCCCTTATCAGCTCGCGTATGGTGAACAGGGCCGCGGCTCCATTCCACCCAAAGCCGAGTTAGTCTTCGATGTAGAACTGCTCAAGACCCAACCGGCGCCGGCCGCCGCTCCCGCCTCCGACGTTCAGTTTTCCTTCGAGACCGCTGAGCATGAAGTGATGCAGTTAGCCAACGCCGTGCCGGAAGAGAAATACAGTTGGCGTCCCGGTGCGGGAGTTCGCACCTTCCAACAGGTCTTTCTACATATCGCCGGCGGCAGCCGCCTGATTATGAACATCGCCGAAGGAGCCGAGGACGCGGATATCCGCAAAATCATCGCCGAAAACGAACAGGCGGAGCAACAGCCCATCAGCAAGGAGAAAACCATCGCCGCACTCACGGCGTCCTTCGCCGACATTCACAAATTTCTCGACGAAGTGCGCGCCGCCGGACTCACCCGTGAGCGTGACTTCTTCGGCCAAAAGACGACACAGCGTGGCGTTCTCATCTTTCTGGACACCCACCTCGGCGAACATCTTGGCCAAGCCATCGCCTATGCGCGGATGAACGGAATCGTCCCGCCTTGGTCCAAATAAACTCCTCCTGGATGCTTCGCAAGGTAAAATCTCAAGCACAGGAGCGCTTCTATGCATCGCTTAACGGGGATTCTGTCGTCTATTTTGCTTGCCGCCAGCCCATTCGCAGTCTTTGCGCAAGACGCGGCCGCACCTAAAACCGCGGAGCAGGTTTACAAAAACATCATCGAGCTGAAAGGCACGCCGGCCGATCAGCTTCAGCCTGCGATGCAGTTCATTTCCGCCGCGCTCGGCGTAAACTGCACCTTTTGCCACGTCCAAGGCAACTTCGCAGCTGACGATAAGGCTCCTAAAAAGACCGCGCGCGCGATGATGCAGATGACCGCCATGATCAACAAGGAGTCTTTTCACGGCCGCCAGCAAATAACCTGCGAATCCTGCCATCGCGGCGCCATGCACCCGGTCTCCGTCCCGCCGGTGGTCGATTCCGATGCCCCATCCGCCCCCGCGACGCCTGCGGGTCCGCCTCCGGAAGGCGGACCTACGCCCGATCAGATCGTCGAAAAGTACATCTCCGCCGTCGGGGGCGCCGATGCCATTCACAAAATTACCAGCCGCACTGCTAAAGGCGACGTCATCGTCGAAGGACAGAAAACTCCCATCGAGCTCTTCTTGAAAGCGCCCAATCTGCGCCTTTCGATTTCCAAAAACTCTTCTGGCGATAGCTATACGTCATTCGATGGAGCCGCCGGTTGGATGGGAACTGCTGGCCACTCGCCGCGCTCCATGACACCGACGGAATCCTGGGCGGCCGGCATCGACGCCGAGTTCTACCTACCGCTCCGGCTCAAAGAAATGTTCCCCCAGATGCGTCGCGCCCGGCCGGAGACCGTCAACGGCGCCGAATGCGAAGTGCTCGCGGGAACGGCGCCGCAGCATCCGCCTGTCCGCCTGTATTTCGACGCGAAGACCGGCCTGCTCGCACGGCTCGTCCGCTATGCCGACACGCCCATGGGCCGCAATGCCACGCAAATCGACTACGCCGATTATCGCGATTCCGGCGGCGTCAAGATTCCCTTCCGCTGGACGCTCTCACGACCCATCGCCCGCTTCACGATTCAGTTGAACGAAGTGAAGACCAATGTAGAGATCGACAGCGCGCGCTTTGCCAAACCAACCGGCGAAGTCAAATGAGCAGGCGCGCGCGGCTGTAATTCATTTTCTACGGCGTACCATCTACGAAGCGCGCTCATGCAGAGGTGCCGGCCCAGTGGTCTCAAAGTGGGCCTTCCAGTTGCCCGGTTGTATTGATCCGGATAAAAGTACAGGTCGGGATCAGCCTCGTAGATTTTCCGCACCATGCGAATGGCCCCGTCGGAGCCCTCGGCCGGGTCGCTGAAAATCGTCTCCGCGCCGTACGCCTTCAGGATGCGCTTGCGCTCCTCGGACGCATTACCCGGCAGCCCAATTTCACTCGATATCCGCGGCTGGCGCCGATCATCGCGTATGCGATCCCGGTATTTCCGCGGCTGTAATTCATTTTCTACGGGGTACCATCAGGAAGCGCGCTCATGCAGAGGCGCCGAGTTCTCTCGCGCCAACTGGCGATTATCTCCCGCTGCAATCCGGACGCGCACGTAGCCGCGGCCAATGCGCAGGGGCCGCGCCGTCAACGGCGAGTTGAAAACACCGTACGCGCCAAGTGGCCACAGCCGATCTACTGTTTTGCCCCGTACGTTACGCTGGCTTCAGTCTTTCCGCCGTCGCCGTTGGCGGTCACCATCAAGCTGCGTTTGTCGGCCTCTTCGGCGGCCACAATCATGCCGCCAACCGCCGTGTCGGTGTTCATGTTCACCTTCATGCCCAACTCGGCGGCTTTGTCTTTATAGAAATCCAGCACCTTATGGTAGTTGTCGCTCGTCGTGAAGGTGAAGCTTCCGCCCGCTCCCTTGTCGTTTCCATCGGTTCCCGTCGCAGAAAACAGGCCCGTGTTCGCGGCTCCTGGATACTTCGGTACCCACGCGGGCAGATCGTTCGCCGCCCCGCCAAACTGCATCGAGGCTTTGCCGCCGTGCTCGTCATTCGCCGAGATCGTGAACCTCCCGTTGCGCGCCTGGTCAAAGGTCAACGTACTCACCTTGCCCGAATCTTTGTCGCGCACCGTGATCGTGCCGGCGCCGTTATCCGTGTTCACTATTTGCAGGTTTGGATTGGCTGCCGTCATCAGCTTCGCTATCGCCAGTCCCGGATTCTTCGCCACTGTGTGCGCCACCCAAAGTCCGAAGCCCATCACGCCCACCACGCACAGCAAGAAAAGTCCCACCAGGATCAGCAGCACCATCACCACCGGTCTCACCCCGCGACGTTGGGCCGGCGGCATAGCCATTACCGGTTGTGGCCCGAACCCCTGCGGTGGCGGATACTGAGGCTGCACCGGTTGCGGCGCGAAACCCTGCGGCGGCGGTGGCGGTGGCGGCGGCGCCGCCGCTTGCGGTGCTCCTACCGGCTTACCGCATTGCGGACAAAACGCCCCGTTTACGTTTGAGCCGCACGATGTGCAAAACGCCATACCGATCTCCTTCCGATTCCTCGATAGTCTATCGCAGCTTGTGTGACACGTTCGAGACGTACAGTACTGGCGCCTTTTGGCAAAAGCGCGCCGTCCCGGCGTTTTCGCTAGGATAGCGGGTGCACGCCATGCGTATCTCTGACGACATCCAACGCCTTGCCATTCCCAATGCGCTGCACTTCGAAGAAGCCCCCGGCGGCTTAGTCCGCGCCGTCATCTCCACGCCCGCCGCCACAGGCGAAATCTATTTGCACGGCGCCCACCTAACTCAATGGACCCCGCGCGGCGCCCAACCCGTCATCTTCCTCAGTTCGAAGAGCCTCTTCGCGCCCGAGAAAGCGATCCGCGGCGGCGTGCCCGTCATCTTTCCCTGGTTTGGTCCGCGGGGCGATGGCAAACCC
>DATAUH010000461.1:0-8066 GCA_036268375.1 Bryobacteraceae bacterium
ATCGAGCGCTCCGGCGACGTCATTCCCAAAGTCGTACGCGTCGAAAAGCACGGCGAACACCGCAAAAAGTTCCGCATGCCCTCGCACTGCCCTATCTGCAACAGCAAAATCGTGCGCGAAGAGGGCGAGGCCGCCAGCCGCTGCATCAACGCCAACTGCCCCGCGCGTCTCAAAGAAACAATTCTGCATTACGCCTCACGTGGCGTGATGAATATCGACGGCATGGGCGACGCGTTGGTCGATCAACTGGTCGATCGCGGCATGGTCAAGAGCGTAGCCGATCTCTACGACCTCACAGAGGAGCGCATCGTCGAACTTGAGCGCATGGGCAAGAAATCGGCCGCCAATGTCATTGCCAACATCGCCAACTCGAAGAACAATCCGCTTCCGCGCCTGCTCAGCGCGCTCGGCCTGCGCTTCGTTGGGGAACGCACGGCAGTTTTCCTCGCAGAACACTTCGGCAGCATGGACGCCATTGCCAACGCGTCCATTGAAGAGTTGCAGCAGGCCGAGGAAGTCGGTCCGAAAGTCGCCGAAAGCATCTGCGAATTTTTTCGTGAATCGCACAACCGCGAACTCATCGAACGTTTGCGCGCCGCGGGCCTCCAGTTTACCCACGAAACACGCCGCCCCAAGGCTGGTCCGCTCGCGAGTAAGACGCTCGTTCTCACGGGTACTCTACCCACTCTCAGCCGCGATGACGCGAAGAAAATGATCGAAGCCGCGGGCGGCAAGGTCAGCGGCTCCGTCAGCAAAAAGACCAACTTCGTTGTCGCGGGTGAGGATGCGGGTTCCAAATTGGTCAAGGCCCAGGAGCTAGGCGTCGAGATTTGGGACGAAGCCCGGCTCATCCAAGAACTCGAGTAGCCCCGCGGGGCTCTAAGCGTAACCAAATAAGCGAACTAACCGCCTCCAGAAGGGAACTATCAGTATAGAATTCCTGTGGCTCGCTTCTTTTGCATCCTCGCTCTGTGCTCGTTCCCCTTGCTTGGCGTCCAGCATAGCGGCTCCGTACACGCCGCGGATCAACCCATTCCCGGCGCTACCGTAACAGCCCGCCAGGGCGGAGCCAAAATCGTCGCGTACACAAATGAAGATGGCCGCTATTCTTTGGAACTCACGCCCGGCGCCTGGGACATCGACATCGAGATGTTCGGCTTCACCACGCTGCATTCGCAGATCACCATCACGAACGATGCCAGCTACCGCGATTGGACCCTTCAAGTGCCGCGCGTCGAGGGCGCGCCCACCGAGATGAACGCGCCCTTGACCACGGCCACCGGACGTAATGGCCGCGGCGGTCGAGGCGGACGCGGAGGCCAGTTTGGCGGACGTGCAGGTCAATTCCCGGGACGTGGCGGCCAAGGCGGAGGTCGCAACGCGCAGGCCAATGCAGCGTCGCAGCCGCAACCCGCCGCTTCAAATGCGCCCGGCCGCACAGATGGGCAACCCGCGCCGTCGTCCGCTCCCAACGCGCAACTCGCTGGACGGGGCGCCACTCAGCCCGCGTTTCAGAACGTCACCGTTACGGCCACCGAAGCGGGCGCGCAGGATTTAGCATCGGCGAGTGAGTTCACCACCAACACAGGCGGCGATCTGGCCGACGCCAACGAAGCCTTCATGATCACCGGCAGTTCCAGCGGGGGCCTTGGCGCCGCGGCCGATGAGCAGGCGCGTCGCGATCGGCTGGCTGGGCGTGGCGGCGGTCCGGGCGTTCCGGGCGGTTCCGGAGGAATTTTAGGAGCCGCAGTGGGAGAAACCGCCTTCAATGGAATTCTGACGGGCGGTGGCGGCGACAGCCTCGGCATGGGCGGGTTCGGCTCGGCCGGTGCGAACACCGGCTTCGGCACAGACACGGGCGGCGGACTTGGTCTCGGTCCAAGCATTGGTGGACCTGGCGGCGGTGGTGCGCGCGGTGGTGGCGGAGGCGGCGGTGCTGCGGGCGGCGGCCGTGGTGGGCGCGGCGGCGGCGGTGGCGGCGGACGAGGTGGCGCCCGAGGCGCGCGCGGAGGTCCCGGCCCCTTCAACGGTCAATTCGCGACCTTCGGCAACCGGCGGCGCGACCGGCCCACATACCACGGCTCTGTTTTCGGCGTCGTCACAAACTCTGCGCTCAATGCCGCGCCGTTTTCGCTCAACGGTCAGGACATCGCGAAACCGTCATCCGCCAGCGAACAGTTTGGCTTCAATATCGGCGGCCCCCTTCGCATTCCCAAACTCGTAGATTGGGAGCGCGCCAACTTCTATTTGAACTACTCCGGTCGCCGCGCGCGTTCAGCGAGCGATTCGGTGGCAACCGTGCCCACAGACGCCGAACGCGCCGGCGATTTCTCCAATGCGACGGTCGGCCAAACGCCTGTAACCATTTACGATCCCACTACCCACAGTCCCTTTCCGGGAAACATCATTCCCGCGTCGCGCCTGAATCCCGCGGCGGTGGCGCTGTTGCAATATTTTCCGCAGCCTACTTTTGATGGCGCGATTCAAAACTATTCCATCGCGCCCTCGGTGCCCAGCTCTTCCAATTCGGTTTCCTTGCGCACGGTAATGCCGCTGCCAACCAATAAGGACAGCATCAGCTTCAACGTGCAGTATCAGGGCAACCACTCCAACAGCGAGACGCTGTTCGGTTTTCGCGATACCTCGAGCGGTTATGGTACAAGCGCCACCGTCGCCTGGAGCCACAGCTTCAAACCGCGCTTCAACAACAACGCAAGCTTCGCCTTCAGCCGCAACATTTCGCGCGGCACGCCGTACTTCGCTTACAAAACCAACGTCGAGGGCGAACTCGGCATCACCGGCACAGATCAATCGGCCATCGATTGGGGCCCGCCGAACCTCTCGTTCACCAACTTCGGCAGCCTGAGCGATGGCTCAGCCACTTCAAATCGCAGTCAGACCTCGAACTTCACCGATACCATCACGTACGTCATACGCCGGAAGCACAACCTCAGCTTCGGCTTCGGCTACCGCAAACTGCAGCAAAATGCGTTGTCCTATGCGAGTTCGCGCGGCTCATTCAGTTTCAGCGGCCTGCTCACCAGTGGATTCGACGCGAGCGGCAACCCCGTCTCGAATACCGGTTACGATTTAGCCGATTTCCTGCTCGGCCTTCCGCAGTCCAGCTCTCTTCGTATCGGCAACTCCAACAACTATTTCCGCGGCTGGGCGACCAACGTCTACGCGCAGGACGATTTCCGCGTGATGCCCGGCGTCACGCTCAACCTCGGCATTCGCTACGAATACTTCTCGCCTTACACGGAGCTCTACGGCCACATCGCCAACCTGGACATTAACTCCGCGATGACTCAAGTTGCGATCGTCACTCCCGGTGAGCGTGGCGCTTTCACCGGCGCTTATCCCTCAAGCCTCGTTAATCCCGACCCCAACAACTTCTCCCCACGCTTCGGTTTTGCCTTCCGCCCTTCGCAGAAACGCAGCCTGATTTTCCGCGGCGGCTACAGCATCTTCTACAGCGGCTCCGCGTACGGCCAGATCGCAGCCAAACTCGCCGCGCAGCCGCCATTTGCGACCACCGGCACGCAGAGCACGAACATCGACGACCCGCTGACGCTGCAGTACGGCTTCCCCACCCAGCCCTCCACCATCACCAGCACCTGGGCCATCAACAAAAATTACAAGCTGGCATACGCGCAGACCTGGAGCTTCGCCGTGCAGCAAACGCTGCCGTCCAACACCATCGTCGAGCTCGAATACATCGGCGCCAAAGGCACAGGCCTCGGCGTGCAGTTTGCTCCCAATCAGGCGCTGGCCGGCTCGTCGCTTGCGGGCAATCAACAGCTGGTCATCTCCAACGCCTCCAGCTTCCTCTATCAAACCGACAGCGGCAACTCCATCTTCCACGCAGCCCAAGTGCGGCTCACGCGGCGTTTTTCACGCGGTATGTCGGCGGTCGCCCTCTACACCTTCTCAAAATCCATCGATGACGCTTCCAGTTTTAACGGGCTCGGTGGAACGGTAGTACAGAACCCGCTCGATCTCTCGGCCGAGCGCGGCCTTTCCAGCTTCGATCAGCGCCACCGCTTCTCTCTCAACTACACGCTCTCGTCGCCGGTCGGCATCCACGGCTTCTGGCGCAATGGCGATTGGAAGACGAAAGCGTTCTCGGGCTGGACGCTCACCGGCAACTTCACCGCGAATTCCGGTATGCCGCTGACGGCGCTCGTCGGCGGAAATCTCACCAACAGCCGCGGCAACGGAGCCGTTGGTCAACTGCGTGCGGACGCGACCGGACAAAGCATCACTGCCGGAAATAATCTGTACTTCAACCTGCTAGCGTTTAATCTGCCCGCCGCGGGTGAATACGGCAACGCCGGGGTCGCCACTATACCGGGGATCTTCACCACTTCGCTCAACGGGTCGCTCAATCGCGCCTGGCGCTTCGGCGAAGCAGGCCGTCAGACGTTGCAGTTACGCCTTTCGGCCAATAACGCCATGAATCACGTGCAGATTACCGGCTTCGGGACAACCATCAATTCGTCCACCTATGGCTTGGCAACGGCCGCGTCCGCAACCCGTACCGTCACTCTCACTCTGAGGTTCAACTTCTGATATGCGCGGCTTCCTCGATTTATCCAAACGGAGCCGAGCCCTCGCGGCATTGACTGCGCTCCTGGCCATCACCGCGCCGGGGCAGCAGCAGCAGAACGTCCCGATTCAAGACACCGGCGTAAAGTTCTCTGTCGGATCCAATCTCGTCATCGTCGATGTCACCGTGCGCGATCCGAAAACCGGCGCGCCCATCGAAGGTTTGAAGTCAGACGACTTCACCATCCTCGAAGACAACAAGCCCCAAAAGATCTCCACCTTCGAATTTCAAAAACTTGCGGTCGAACCGGAACCGCCGGAGCCGCCGCCCAGCCTCGAAGATCAGCGCGCGCTTCCCGAAGATCCCAAAACCTCCATCACGCTGCCTTCGCACAATCAGATTCAATATCACGACAAGCGCCTGCTCGTCCTCTTCTTTGATTTCTCCAACATGGGAATTCCGGAGCAACTCCGCGCGCAGGAAGCAGCGCTAAAATACGTCAACACGCAGATGACCGAAAGCGACCTGATGGCGATCCTCACCTACACCTCCGCTGTCCAGGTGAAGACCGATTTCACTGCCAGCCGCGATCAGCTTGTCGACATCATCAAAGCCTTTCCCATCGGGGAGATGAGCCAGATGGCGGACGCCGCCGATACCGGCTCCGACACAGGCGAAGATACCGGCGCGGCCTTCGTTGCCGATGAAACCGAGTTCAACATCTTCAACACCGATCAGAAGCTGGCCGCAATCGAAGACGCGGTCAAGAAACTTGCCGCGCTCCCGGAAAAGAAGGTTCTGATCTACGTCACCAACGGCATCAGCAAAACCGGCGTAGAAAACCAGGCCCAGCTTGAGGCCTCCATCAACGCGGCAGTCAAAGCCAACGTCGCCATCTACCCCATCGACGCGCGCGGTCTCATGGCCGACCCTCCCGGCGGCGGCGCCAGCAAAGGAGCGTCGCGTGGCACTGGCGTCTTCAATGGTTCGGCCTACAACTCGCAGCGCGCTTCCATCAACGATTCCCAGGAGACGCTTTCTACGCTCGCTTCAGAAACCGGCGGCAAAGTTTTTCTCGATTCGAACGACCTTTCGCTCGGCATCGTGCAGGCAAAAAACGAATTTCGCAGTTACTACATCCTCGGCTACTACACCAACAACACGAAGCAGGACGGCAAATACCGAAACATCAGCGTCAAGCTGAATAAAAACATCGCGGCTAAGATCGAATTCCGTCACGGCTATTTCGGGGAAAAGGTATGGGGCAAGTTTAACGGCTCCGACAAGGAGCAGCAGCTTCAACAGGCCATGGCCTCGCCCGATCCGCAGACCGACTTGCCGCTCGCGCTGGAGGCCGACTACTTCCGCATCTCGCCCACCGCGTATTTCGTCCCGCTTTCGGTGAAAATCCCCGGCTCCGTCATCACGCTCGCAGAAAAACGCGCCGGCGGCGAGACGCAATTCGATTTCGTGGGCCAGGTGATCGATGAACGCAAGCACATCGTCTCCAAAGTGCGCGACTTCATCAAAGTAAAGCTGCCCGCCAGCGACGCCGAAAAGCTCGCCACGCGCAATTTCCATTACGACGCCGGATTCACGCTCGCGCCCGGCCGATATCACATTCAATTTCTGGTCCGCGAAAACTTCTCGGGCAAAATGGGCACGTTCGACGCTCATTTCGTCGTCCCGGACCTCACGGCCGATTCCATGCAGCTCAAAACCAGCTCCGTCATCTGGAGCAATCAGCGAGAGCCCGTCAAAGCCGCCGTCGGCGCAGCCGAAAACGCCCCGCGGCGCCAGCGCAATGCGGACCCCTTGATCGTTGGCGACGAAAAAATCGTCCCCAATATCACCAAAGTCTTCCGCCGCAATCAAAGTATGTACGTTTCCTTCGACGTTTACGACGCCGTGCCCGATCCCGACAACCAACGCGCCCGCCGCGTCGCCGTCAGCATGGAATTGTTCAATCAGAAAGGCCAAAAAGCCTTCGAATCAAGCTCCGTGAAAGCCACGCAACTTGCACCCACGCGTCCCAACGCCGTCCCCGTGCAGATGCAACTGCCGCTCAGCGGTCTCGCCCCCGGCCGCTACCGTTGTCAAATTAACGTCATGGATCAGGTCGGCCGCAAATTCGCATTTCCGTCGTCCACGATAGTGGTACAGTAGCCGCCATGTGGCAGGACATTCGGTACGCTGCCCGCTCTCTGCGTAAGAGCCCCGGCTTCACAGCCGTAGCGGTCGTCTCCCTCGCGCTCGGCATCGGCGTCAATCTCGCAATCTTTCAATTCGTCGACGCAGCGATTTTAAAGCCCCTTCCAGTCTCGCGCCCCGGTGAGCTCGTCTCGCTCTATCACCAGGCCGCCAACAATCCCGACACGTTCACAGCCACCTCCTACCCCGAATACGAGTTCTATCGCGATCAGAACACCGTGCTCTCCGGCATGTCCGCCTACCTGCGCATGCCGATGAACACCGGCGTCGGCAGTGATGCCCGCCAAATTTCCGGCGAACTCGTCAGCCCGGATTATTTCTCTGTACTCGGCATTCAGTTGGAGTTGGGCCGTCCGCTCACGCCGCAAGATGTCAACGCCGCCGTCATCTCACACGATTTCTGGCAGCAGCGCTTCGCGGGCAATTCAAACGCCCTCGGTCAAACCGTACATATCGGCGCGGCAGACTTCACCGTCGTCGGCGTCGCTCCCAAATCCTTCCGCGGCGTCGTCCTCGATTGGGCCGATCCGCCTTCCGTTTGGATCACCGCGACGCCTCGCGTTACGGCCGTCCCCGCTCTCAATATAGATATCGTGCATGAGTGGGCGATGGAATCCTACCTGGTCTTCGGCCGCCTTCGTCCCGGCGTTACAACCCAACAGGCCTCCGCGCAAATGGCATCGCTGACCGCGCGCTTGCGTGAAGAGCGTCATCGCCTGGAAAACCAGTCAGCCGTGCTCTTCCCGGTGCAGCAAGCGCGCTTCTGGCCTTCCTATCGGAGCGGCATTTTGACCTTCCTCGGCGCGCTCATGACCATCGTCGGCGCCGTTCTGCTCATCGGCTGCTGCAATCTCGCCAGCCTGCTGCTGGCGCGCGCCACCAATCGCCGCCGTGAAATCGCCATCCGCCTCGCCATCGGCGCCGGCCGCCGCCGCATCGCGCGTCAGTTGATCGTCGAAGGTCTCCTGCTCTCCGCCATCGGCAGCCTCGCCGCTGTCGGCGTCGCTGCGCTCGCGTCCGATTTTCTGACTCAGTTCCATCGCCCGTTCCGCATCCGTCTCGCCATCGAACCCACCTGGGACTGGCGCGTCTTCGCCTTCGCCTTCGCAGTCTCCGTCGCCACCGGCATCTTCTTCGGCATCGTGCCGCTCCTGCAAACGTGGCGCACGGACGTCAATAGCGACCTCCGCACCACCTCCGCCACAGGCCGCGCTCACTCGGGCTTGCGCAAAGCGCTGGTCGTCGGACAAGTTGCTCTCTCCACCGTCCTGCTCGCCGGGTCCGCGATGTTCATCCGCACCCTCGC
>DATAUH010000462.1:0-8634 GCA_036268375.1 Bryobacteraceae bacterium
CGCCGCTTCCTCGCCCTCCATCTCCGCAATTGCGCGAATCGCCTCGACGCGCACCGAATGCGCATGGTCGATCAGAGCGTCTATCAAAATGCGAAAGATTTCGGACCGCGGCAGGTCGTTGCACGTGACCAGCGCGAGAAGACAGATGCCGCGCAGCTTCTGCGCAGTATCCACTCGGCCGTTCCACGTCGCCTCCCACTGCTGATGGCGCGCGCCCATCAAGTATGGCGCATGGTCGCGCACATCCAGGTCCGCCAGCGTTTGCGCAATCGCATTCTTAGCCCCGCATTGCACATCACGTTCCGTGGGATTGACGAACATGCGGTCGTAGGTCGCCAACAGATCCGGTATTAATTCGCGCATTTGCAGTTCGGCAGCCACCTGCGCCGCCTTCGCGGCCACCAGATTCACGCGATCCTTCAACGCCGCGCGCAGTGCGGCCTCGGCGCGGTCCGGCGAAACGTCACCGAGAGCACTTACCGCCTCTATCGCCGCCTCCACATTGCGTTTTGCCATGAAATCCAATTTAGAATACAAGAGGAGGAAACATGAAACGAACGGCAAACGCGCAGTGGCAGGGCGATTTGAAATCGGGCAAGGGCAACATCTCGACCGCGAGCGGCGTACTCGAAAAGACGCAATATTCGTTCAGCACTCGCTTTGAAGACGGCAAAGGAACCAATCCTGAAGAATTGCTGGCGGCGGCGCATGCCGGTTGTTTCACCATGGCGGTCTCGGCGCAACTGGGACAGGCCAATCTGAAGGCGGACAGCCTCGAAACGGTCTGCTCCATTTCTCTCGAAAAAGACGCGGACGGCTTTTCCATCACCGAAAGCCACCTGGACCTCAAGGCGAAGATTCCCGGCGCTACCCAGGAGCAGTTCGATAAGGCTGTTCAAGCCGCCAAGGCCGGCTGCCCTGTGTCGAAGTTATACAAGACCAACATCACCCTCACCGCGCAATTGGTATCGTAGTAGAGGCATGGCGCTCGAGATACAGGAACGCGACCGCGAAGGCATCGTCGTTTTGGAATTGAAAGGGCGAATCGTAGTAGGCGCCGAAGCGGGCGCGTTGCGGGAAAAAGTAGCGGCTCTGAACACCGCCGGCACGCGCAACCTGGTGCTGAACATGGCGCAGGTGGATTTCATCGACAGCACCGGGCTGGGGGCGTTAGTCATTTGCGCCACCGGCCTGCGCAAAGGCGGCGGTAATATCAAGCTCGTCAACCTGAATCGCCGCAATATCGAACTGCTGGTGATGACCAAGCTCGCCACCGTTTTCGAAATCTTTACAGATGAAACTGACGCCGTAGGCAGTTACTATCCCGATCGCAAAATCCAGTCCTTCGACATACTCAGCTTCGTTCAACAAATGAAGAAAGAAGAGTAAGTCATGCGGCGTTGGGGCGCATGGCTGTTGTTTCTTGGCGCGGCTTGCGCCCAGACCCCGACGTTCGACGTCGCCAGCGTCAAACCGAGCCCGCCGTCACCCAGCGACGCCATCTATATTACTCTTGGCGCCGTTAACCACGGCGTTGTCAGGATGACGAACGTCACGCTCGGCGAGTGCGTTCGCTGGGCCTACGACTTAGTCAGCGCGGAGCAGTTGACCGGCCCGGCGTGGATCGAGGAGCGCGCCACGCGCTTCGATATCATTGCGAAAGCGTCTCCCGATACTCCGTTGCGTCAATTGCGCCTGATGATGCGTGCGCTGCTCGCCGAGCGGTTTGCCTTAAAGTTACATTCGGAGCCCAAACGCATCGAGCATTATGAACTCACCGTCTCTAAAGCCGGCTTGAAACTTGCCGTGTCACCCGGCGATGGACCATCCCACAGTCCCGAGTATCGTACCGGCGTATTAAATTGGAGCCACCTCCCAATGCACACGCTCGCCATACTCCTGGCGCGTCAGTTAAAGCTGCTGGTGCTCGATTCCACGAACGTGAGCGGTTTCTACGACGTGAATCTGCAATGGACGCCGGACGACGCCGATGTGGCGGGCGTGGATATCTTCAGCGCATTGCGCAAAGTAGGTTTGAACTTAGAGAGACTGAAGAGCCCTGTCGATATCTGGACTGTGGACTCCGCCGAAAAAACTCCGCGCGAGAATTAGCCGACGTGCGCGCGCACGCAGTCGCGGTCTCTTGTAGCCGCGCATCGCTGATAAAATCGGGCTTGGGATCAAAAAACAGACTCACTCCGCTCGAAGCCGGCGTCCGCGCCCCTGAATTCGTCCTGCAGCGCCTCGAGGGCGGGGAGACGTCGCTCGCCGAGATTCTCCGCAACGGCCCCGCGCTACTTGCCTTCTTCAAGATCTCGTGCCCCGTCTGCCAGCTTGCGTTCCCGTTTCTGGAACGCCTTCACGAAACGGGTGCGCTGCCAGTGTACGGCATATCTCAAAATAACCCACGTGACACCGGCGCCTTCGCGCGCAGTTACAGCCCCCGTCTACCCATGCTGCTGGACCTTGAAAACTCCGATTTTCCGGTCAGCAACGCTTACGGATTGACCAACGTTCCCACCATGTTCCTGGTCGAACCCGGCGGCAACATCGCCCAGACGATACACGGTTGGAATAAGCAGCAGATGACCGCGCTCGGCGCCGCCAGCGGCGTCACCATCGTCCGCCCGGAAGACAACGTGCCCGAATGGAAGGCCGGTTGAGGCTCGCGTAACTAGGCGCCCGGCGGGCGTCTCTCGAACATAGTAACCTGAAGTTTCACTCTATCTATGGCTGAATCTCCAATCACGCCTCGTGGCCAGGACTTTGCCTCGTGGTATCAAGACGTCGTCCTTCAAGGCGACATGGCGGAACCCGCCGAAATCGTCAAGGGCTGCATGGTCATCAAGGCCAACGGCTACGCTGTTTGGGAATTGATGCAGCGCGAATTTGACGATCGGTTCAAGGCCACCGATCACCAGAACGTGTATTTTCCGTTGCTGATTCCGCAAAGTTTCCTGCGAAAGGAGGCGGAGCACGTCGAAGGTTTCTCGCCTGAACTCGCCGTGGTCACCATCGCCGGCGGCAAGGAGCTTGAGGAGCCCTACGTGATCCGTCCCACGTCCGAGACGATCATCGGCCATTTCTTCTCCAAGTGGATTCAAAGCTGGCGCGACCTTCCTGTGCTAGTGAATCAGTGGGCCAACGTGGTGCGCTGGGAACTCCGCACGCGCATGTTTCTGCGCACGACAGAATTTCTCTGGCAGGAGGGTCACACCGCGCATTCGAGCCATGAAGAGGCGCTCGAAGAGGTTCTGCGCATCCTCGATATCTACGCCGAGGTAGCCGAAGACATCATGGCGATGCCGGTGATCAAGGGCGCCAAGACACGCGCCGAGAAATTCGCGGGCGCGCTGCGCAGTTATTCGATCGAGGCTATGATGCAGAACGGTCTTGCGCTGCAGGCCGGCACCAGCCACGATCTCGGGCAAAACTTCGGTAAGGCGTTTAACGTTCAATTTCAGAGCAGGGAAGGCCAGCTCGATTACGTCTGGCAGACCAGTTGGGGCGTCAGCACGCGCCTCATCGGCGGCCTGATCATGACTCACTCGGACGACAAAGGTCTGGTGCTGCCACCCAAGCTCGCGCCGGTCAAAACGGTGCTTGCGCCCATCTATCGCAAGGATCAGGAAAAGGACGCAGTGCTTGAAGCCGCGCACCGCATCGGCAAAGAGGTGGGTGCCAAGGTCGATGCGCGCGAGGGCCTGTCGCCGGGCGCCAAGTTCTATCACTGGGAGCGCCGTGGCGTACCGATCGTGCTCGAACTCGGGCCGCGCGATCTCGCGTCCGGCAACGTCGTCTTGAAGCGTCGCGACACCGGCGCAAAAGAAGTGCTGCCGCAAGCGCAGCTCGCCGACCGCATTCCAGAGGTGCTGGCGCAAATGCAGAGGGACCTTTACGCGGCCGCCAAGCAGCGCCAGAAGGATAATACGGTGCTTGCAAATTCCATCGGCGAAGTTGAGGAGATCCTACGTGACGTGAGCGCGGAAAAAGGCGGCGGTAAGTTCGTGATGGCGCACATCAAGGACGATCCGGCCGTCGATGCGCGCATGAAAGAGTTCAAGGCGACGATCCGCAACATTCCGATGGTTGACGAATTCGACGGTCCCGGCAAATGCATCGTGACCGGCGAAACGGTCGACCGGCGCGCGGTTATCGCGAAGGCATACTAAATATCCAAACACGGCACGCGAACCCACAGCGCTGGTTGGTTCGCGTGCCGCGCGCTCGTAGCTAGGCAAGCCCCGTCAGCTTCGTGTATTGCGCTTCCGATAAGATATATTATGTCAACTTTCATGGCCCGCGCAAAAAATGGCCCGGTCCCCGCTGAAAAGGACCGGGCCTAAGGGAAGAAACTGTTGACAAGCTGACCAGAAAATCTGTTCTACCGCCGACCGCCGCCACCAGAGGAGCGTCCCCCGCCACCGCCCCCGCCTGACGGCCGTGCTCCACCGCCACCGCCCCCGCCCGAAGAACGCGGAGCGCTATAACTCGGCGCTGACTGCCGCGGAGCGCTGTAGCTCGGAGCCGATTGTCGCGGAGCGCTGTAACTGGGAGCCTGCGCCTGCCTTTGAGGCGCGTTATAGCTCGGCTGCTGCGATCGCTGCTGCACCACCGGAGGCGATATCCGCATGGGGCCTTCGTTGCCGGTGCGCGGCTGACCGTATGAACCCTCCGGCCGCTCTGTCCGGCCTGCTGCCGGAGATCGACCGCCGCTTCCCGGTGCGCCGAAGCGACTCCAGGTCCCTGAGTTGCTGCCCGGATTTTGCGCCGGAGCCTGCGAAGCCCCCTGGGCCGGCCGCGTATTCTGCATCGCCGCGCTCTGCCGACTGCCCCACTGCGCTCCCGCGTTCGAACCGCCGGAGCCAAACGTTCGACCCCCGCTGGCGCCGTTCTGTTCCGGACGCGCTGCCTGCCCGCCAAACCGCTCGCCTTGCGCGCCGCCCGCGGCGCTTCGTCCGACGCTGTTTTCGTTCCGCAGCGATTGAGTCACCGCCATGTGCTGCACGCTCGCTGGCGCCTGATGTTGGAAAAAGTGCGAAGCTCCCGCGGCGCCCGGCCGGTACGGCGTAGTTGCAGCGCCCGAATAATGCAGGTTCGCCGCGCTCGGACCGATTGGCATCTGTCCGCGCACCAACCCGGCCGTTCGGACTTGCTCCTGACCCAGGTGCGTAATGCCTCCGAAGTGCCCGCCTCGGAAGCCTTCACCCGTTACGCCCGAGACGCCATTCAGCGCCCGCGCATTGCGGAACGTGGAATATACGTTGACGTTGGTCACCAGCGACCGCCCGGCAAAACCCGCGCCATAAAATCCACGCCCCCACCAGGGATGAAATACTTCGTAAGGCGCCAGCGGCACCCAGCCGATGTTTCCGAAGCCGAAGCCGAATCCAGCTCCGTGGCCCCATCCAAAGAACGCCACCAGTCCCGGCGACCAGTAATGCCGCACGCCGTGCACGCCCGGATACCACAGCCAGCCGTAGTTAGCGCGCCAGAACCAGCGTCCATAATGGAACGGAGCCCAGCCCCATGATGCGGAATCCACCCAGGACCAGCCGTACCAATCCTGCCAAACCCATTGTCCAGAGCTATACGGCGCCCAACCCGGCGCGACCGTCGTCGGCTGCCACACGTTGCCATAATCCGGCGTGTTGACCCAGTTCCCTTGCCCCTGCATGTCTTCCACGCCGTACACACCGGGCGGTACGTTGTCGTATGCCTGTGCGCTCTGCATCATCTGTTGATCGCGCGATTCGTTCCAGTGGTCCCAATCGTCCACGGCGATCGCCGGGACCATTTGAAACTCGGGATTATCCGCCGCGCCGCGCGCCATCATCGTCTGACCGGCGTTCACCCACTGCGATCCCTTAGGTGAAAACACCTCCACGTCGCCACTGCGTACCGTGAGCTGAGTCTCACCGGCATCGTTAACGCTGATGCGATAAATCCCTATTCTTGAAGGTCTTATGGACACACTCGGAGTATCCAGTTCAACATTTGCACTGGAAGCCCTTATGACATCGTAAGTTACGGTTCCCTTAGCCAGTTCCATCTGGAACCGCTGCGCTTCCAAAGTCGTAAGGTGAACCTCGGCATTCCCGCCAATTCGAAGAATATTGCTGGAGTCAAACTGCACTTCGGTTCGCGAATTCGCGCCCGTAGCGACACTGTCGTCCGACATCAGCGGCGCATTGATGATTCCCGCCACCCATTCGCCGGCATCACCGCGCTTCACGGAGACCTGCCCATCCATCACGCTGATGCGCGCCACGCCGCGCTGCGCATCGTCGTTGTCCTGCGCAAACGCTGGCCCGGCGCCCATCGCCAAAGCCATGGCGCTGCCTATTAGGAATGCACTGCGAACGGACCCAGTCGAAAAGTGGCGCATGATGTATCTCCAGCTGCACTTCGGAACTGCACGGCCTGGGCCACTCGTGAAAGTCAATTGTTGTAATGATTTACGGGAATTTGCGGCCTTGCCGTGTTGGTTGAAAACCACCACCATGGCCGCGATGAAGCAGCGTCACTGGCTGACTAGCTTCAAAATCATGCCATTATCAGTCGCCATCCACCGGTTCTGTGGATCCGGCATGGCCAGCATCGGCCGTATCGCCGCCGCCCGATAGTCCACCGTCATCTTGTGCCAGTTTTTGTAGTCGCTGCTCTCCATGACCACGACTTTGCCTGGAATAATGTCGCGCAGCCGGCCCGGCTCCACGATCCCCGCCAGAAATGCCGTGCCATCGCTCTCCAGCCACACATCCGTCACGCTCACCTTCGGATCCTTATAGACGCCGCCGCTACTGCTGTCGCGCCAGTTGATCATGTACACTTCGCTCGGAATCTCCGAAAGCTCGGAATACTCGATCAGCCCGATTCCCTTCCCGTTCGGCAGCAGCCGAAACCGCGAAGTCTGGCCCAATAGCGAGGCGGATTTCTTCTGCCACGTCTTGCCGCCGTCCAGCGTCACCATCGAATAGCTCAGGTGCGGCACATCGCGCATCTTGAACGTCGTCTGCGGATCCAGCCAGTCCGGAAACATGGGCGCGATGCGCCGCGGCGGATTGTTCGTGCCGGTCACCAGCCCGATCTTCGGCGTTGCAAACGCCACCCACACGTAGGCGCTATACTTCGCATCCCCCGGCTGATCTTCAGCTTCCTTCACCACCGTCCACGCCTGTCCGCCATCGTGTGTCTCAGATACCAGCTTCTTCAGACCCACGGCGTAGCCGTCTTTCTCCGTCGTGAAATACACCCGCAGAACATTTTCGGGGGCCTTCGGCAGCTTCGCCCAGTTACGCCCAGCCTCCGTGGTCTGCCAGATGCCTTTCGTGGTCACCATCCAGCCCAAGGAATCGTTCAAAAAGAACAGCGAAACCGGCATCTCCTTCAATTGCGCTTGCGTCCAATGCGCGCCGCCGTCGCTGGTCAATACCTGCGTCGGCTCCTCG
This sequence comes from Bryobacteraceae bacterium, assembly GCA_036268375.1. GTDB lineage: Bacteria > Acidobacteriota > Terriglobia > Bryobacterales > Bryobacteraceae > PALSA-243. Next base: position 7,452 of record DATAUH010000462.1, read on the forward strand.
TGCTTCCCTTCCGAGACGTACCCCACCGCGATACCGTATTTCGCTGAGGGAAATGCGAAATCGTTGATCGTAAGCGAAGTCTTTTCTTTATCGTAGAAGTACTGCATCTGCCAACGCTGCGAAGGAGACTGTGAGCAGACAGGCAGCGCGAACGTGAGCGCCAATAGCGCTAGAACCGGGCGCATCTGCCTCTATTGTTCCACAGCCGGAGCGTGCGGGATAATGCCCAATTGGCTATAGATCGGCCGCAGCACTCGCCGGATCTCCGGCAGCCGCGTCGCAAACCACAAACCGCCGCAAATACAGGCGCCGCCCCCGATGATCATGGTCAACGGCGCGCCGATCCTTGACGCCACCGCGCCCGCTCCCAGGCTCCCAAACGGGGCAAGCCCCTGAAACGACATCGCGTAGTAAGCCATCACTCGCCCGCGTTTATCGTCCGAAACAATCGTCTGCAAAATCGTGTTGCTCGACGCCAGATTGCGCATCATCCCAAACCCTGCCAGCGCCACCACCGCGAGTGAAATCCAAAGCTCGTGCGACAGCCCCAGGCCGATCAATCCCAACCCGAAAATGCATGCCGACCACACGATTATCCGCCCCAGCCCCAGTACGCTCTTGCGCATGGCGAGCGACACCGCTGCCGCCAGCGCGCCCACTCCCGCCGCCGACATCAGGTATCCCAGCGTGTGCGGCCCACCTTTTAAAACCTTCGCCGCAAAGATCGGCATCAGCACCGTATACGGCATCCCCACCACGCTCACCAGCGTCAAAAGCAGCATGACGTTGCGAATCGCCGCCGATTCCGTCACGTACTTCCAACCCTCGCGCAGTTCTTCTGCCCATGGCCGTTTTGCCGGGCGTTCCGCGGAAGCAGGCGCCCGCATCATCAGCAGCGACGCAATGACCGCGATATAACTCACGCCGTCGATCAGGAAACAGTAGCCCTCCCCCACCGCCGCAATCACCATACCCGCAATCGCCGGCCCCACCAGCCGCGCTCCATTCACCATCGACGAGTTGAGAGCGATCGCATTCCCCAAATCCTCTCGCCGCTCGATCATCTGCACCACGAACGATTGCCGCGCCGGCATGTCGAACGCGTTGATCGCGCCCTGCATCAAGGCCAGCGCGATAATTTCCCAAATCTGAATCACGCCGCTGAGCGCGAGCGCCGCCAACG
>DATAUH010000463.1:0-10744 GCA_036268375.1 Bryobacteraceae bacterium
AGCGCCCAAGACTTGAGCCTCATAAGCGCCGCGTCCTTGAGCGCCGCCCTTTACGTCTATCTCCAGATCGGCCTTCTGCTGGTGAAACTCGGAGTCGTCCACGCGCGCTATGCGGCCCCTTCTATCGATACCGCGCAGCACCTCGCCTGGCGCGAAAGTCTGCGCCGCTTTTCGGCCGCCTGTTGCGACTACTCGCGCCTCGCACTGGCAGCATTTCCTTTGGTCGCCGCATTCCTGTCCGCCCACGCTTCCAGCCAAGAGTCCCGTCTGGCAACCTCATTGGCTGTGCTCTTCATGGCAGCCGTGGCGCTTTGCCTCGAATGGCGCCGGCGCATTCAATACCTGCGCATCGCGCGGCGCACCAAGCCCGCCAAATTGCTCATCAAGCCTGATCTTCCGCAGGACGCTGCCGTCATCTGCTTCCGGCCCTCGCTCCCCGCGCTGCTGCTCAACGCGCCCAACGGCTACTCGCTCAACTTAGCCAGCGATTCCGCCAAAGCCGCGGCGCTTTATACCGCCGGCCTGGCGCTTCTTTGGATCGCGCTTGCGCGCTTCTCGTCGTAAGGCATGAACAAGACCCAAAAACGCGTCATCCTCATCGCCTGTCTGAGCGCCGCCATCGGCGCGCGTCTCGCAATGCGGGCAAAAAGCGGCGGAAGCGGCGCTCCCTTAGACTATTTCGCCGGCATTCCGCTCGCTTGGTTGCGCTACGATCCCGCCTTCAGCACCCTTTGGCCGTTCGAAGCCGCGGCCGCCATCCTCTTCGTGGCCTTTACCGTTTATTGGGAAGCGGCAGCCGGTAACTCCGCGCAAAATCGGGCATCGGAATCGAACTCCTCGCGCGGCCTGCACGTCTTTCTCGCCAATGCCGCGCTGTTCCTCGTGATTCTTCCTATCTCCGGTCTTGGCCGCTATCTCCCGGCATCCCCTTACATCATGGGCGCTGGCGTAGCGCTCGAGGCGTCGGGACTCGCCTTCGCGATCTGGGCCCGGCGCCACTTAGGCGCCAATTGGAGCGGCCGCGTCACCATCAAACAAGGACACGAACTCATCCGCAGTGGGCCCTACCGCCGCTTACGCCATCCTATATATACGGGCATTATCGCTATGTACGTCGGCGCCGCAATCGTCACCGGCGAATGGCTTGCCGTGATCGGCATAGTCCTGATCGTCGTCGCCTACCTCCGCAAACTTCGTCTGGAAGAGACAACGCTCGAAGGCGCCTTCGGCCCCGCCTACCAGGCCTATCGTTGCGAAACTTCCGCGCTTTTCCCCGGTCTCTATTAGCGGCCGAGGCGCCGCGCCCATTGCCGCAAACACTTCCAGGGCCCGTGAAAACCTCGCTCAATTTTCCGTTGGCTTCTGTTCGATGTGGTCGATCACCACCACGGCCGCCGTTCGCTTGCGGCTCTCCAGCTTCAACCCGAGCTGCTTCTCGACCGCTTCGAAAATCGTCTGCATCCCACTGGGATCGGAAGCCGCCGGCGCGCCTACCGGCTGTGCCATCTCGCCGCCTCCGCGCGCCGCGAACATCATCTGTCCGCCTTGATTAAATATTACGTTGAGATCCCAACCGCCCTCCAGACCAGTTGCGTCGATCACCGGCCAATTCAACCCCGGTCCCATGTTCTGCAGGCGCTCTGCGAACTCGGCCATGGTCACGTTCTGACAGGTCAACATTCGCGTACCCGGTGAACCGGAAGGCGCCTGGCCGTTCTTGCAGTTTGTCCGGCTATTCGGATCAGCCTTGTGCAACTTCGGCTTCGCAGCTACCAACGTATAGGCGGAAACCTGCCTGTCCTCCTTGTGATAGGTCAACTTGAAGCGGTCCTTCAGCAGCGCTAGCATCATCGCCGGCAACGCGTCATCCAGCCGGCTGGCCGAAGCGTCCCCCGCCGGGGCCTTGGCGGTAACGTCGAACCGCTCGCTGTTCGCCCAGTCGGGCATACCGGCAACTTCGTCTGAGTTGTTCGCATCAAAGGCGCGATTGATCAGAAAGCTCAGAGACATATTCGCTGCCACCAGCCGGCCTCCTGGCTGAGTCATATATCGTCCGCCGCGGCCGCCGGGCGCGCTTGGCTTCACGTCTGCCACCTCAAATTCCGTCGGCAAGACGGTTGTTGGCAGCGCCTTCGCTACTTCGGGTGAGTTGTCCGTGGGTTTGCGGTTAACGCTGTCCACTACCACCACCGGCGTCGGGATCTGGCGCGGATCCAACTTCAGTCCCAGTTGCTTTTCGATCGCGTCGCTAATGCTGATGCGATCGCCGGATTCCATCATCGGTCCGATGAAATTCATCGACCAGCGAACGTCGAAATTCCACGCGCCCTTCAAGCCAGTCTCGTTTAAAACTGGATTCGGTCCGATCACCTGCGGCGCTCCCATCATGCTTCTCAGGCCGCTCGCAAACGCATCCATCGTCATGTTGTGACAGATGTAATGGATCGTCATTCCCGGGCCCAGCGTCATCGTCGTCGCCTTCCCGTCAGAGCTCATCATGCTCAGCATCGTCACGCCCGGGCCGCCTCGGCCGCCGGAACTTCCCTCCGGCGTGCAACCCGCCGCCTCTTCGCCTGCGGCCTCCTTGAGCAGCGGCTTTTTACCCACGACCAGCGCAAAGCCCGGCAACGGTTTGGTCTCTTTGTGCAGTTTTAATTGGAAGCGGTCCTCCAGCAGCTTCTGCAGCATTGGCTTCGTATCCACGGTAGCCCCGCTGCCTTCGGGAAGCTTGGCGGTCACATCGTAGCGGTCGAGTTCCAGCCAATTCGGTCCGCCCAGGATCTTGTCCGTGTCGGTTCCATAAGCGATGCGGATCAGATCCACCATCGTCGCGTTCCTCACCTCATAACGCCCTTCGCGCACCGGCGAGGTTCTGACGAAGCTGTTCCTGATCTTGGCGCTGACGTGCACGTCAGCGATCTCGAATGCCGGCGTGTCTGGCGCCGGCTGTGGCTGGCTCCAGCTCAGCGCCGAAAGCGCAATCAGGCAGCTACCGCGAAGGATGGTCTGCAACATACAAACTTTGGACGTGCGAATATGCAAAAACGCCCAGCGAAATCGGCCGATTTTTTGTTTGATAAAGAAGAGAACGTCGCAGGCCCCGCGATTGTGACAGCTCGCGTTAAGCCTTCGAGTCGACGATGAAAGTCGGGACAATACCCGCCGCGGAGGAAAACCCGCTGCGTCCCGCCGAGAGCCAACTGGAGCATCCCTGCACTTTGCCGAGATACGCATGCGGATGCACGTCCACCTGCATCTCTTTGAACTCCAGATGTCCGAAGCTCAGCATAGGAAAGATGCCACGGACCGGCTCCACCCGCTCCTGCACTACATAGGGAGCGCGCATCGCCTGCTTCAGCGCCTTGTCCCAACCATTCGAGTCCATCTCCCAACCTAAGTAGGTGTGCAGGTCGCCCGAATCGTCATTCGGCTTCAGCGCCAGCCGTTCGCGATTCTGCGTGATGAACTCCGGCAGGTCGATGGTCTTGTCTTCAAACGTAGTTTTCGTCGCCGAAACCAGGCGCGTCCACGGCACATGCTCGCGAATCGCCTTTCGCTCCACGGCCGGGAACTTCGCAGTAACCGTTTCGTCCGTCAGCAGGCCGAACATCGCTTTCTTGTGCGCCAGCTCCGCCCGAAACGTGTTTACGACACATACTGCGCGGTCGCGATAAGCCTGCACCAGCGGGTGCGTCAGGTCGAAGCGAATCAGAAACTCCTGCACCCCCAGGCGCCGGTAGATCAGGTCGATCTCGAACGGGCCTTTGCGCAACACTCCGTTGCGATACTCGAGCTGCTCCGGCGAAACGATCTCCGTCGAGTAGCCCTCTTCGCGGAAGAATTGGCGGAAAAGCTCATATTCGCTGCGCCCCGAATGGTACGTGGGACGAAACTCCACGATCGCAATATTCGGTTTCCGCTTGCCGCCGAACAGCCGGTAAGATTTGATCAGCGCCTGCAGCAGATGCTTGCGGCTTCCCGTCTTCGTCAGCGCGTATTTCTTGCGCATCTCTTTAATCGGGGGAATTTCCCAGAAGAGATTCGACAGCGCATCGGCATAGCCTGCGCCCGACGGCGAGTCGGCGTTAAACTGGACAAAGTGTAGATGGCCGTTGACCAGGTGAGTATCGAGCCGGGCCGCTACCTGTAAAGATTGATATCCGGGGTCGATCGATGCCAGCATCTTCTCGGCCGGCAGCAGTTCCAGGCGCGCCAGCAGCACCGGGTTCGCGAGCACCATCTGCTCCATGCGATCCACTGCGCCCATCAGCGCTTCGCCCGTCTTCACCAGCGATTCGTATTGCCGCCGCGAGATGAAACTCGGACGCAAGAAGGGACAAATCAGCCGTCCGCCCGCCGAGAGCTTCTCACTCTCCATGCGTTCGTGCAGCGCCTCCGCCCACGACAAATCGCGGTACGGGCCGCTTTCGATTGACTTGTTGTATTTGGCGACTGCCTCGTCCAGCAGAGACATTTGCGACTTGCGAACCGTTCTATCCTGAAGTATCCCACAGAAGCGCCTAAAACTCTAGCGTTTCCAATTCGAAACAAAAAACAAATCACGTAAAATCAGAGCATTAAGGAGATTTTCCGGTCCTTCCCGGAGCTTACCCGTACTCCTGTACCGCCCCTTGATCACCAGTGTCAAAGTTTACACTAATAACCGGCGGGCGTGTCCACGCTGACTCAATATTGCTATAATTTCCCCTATGTCCGTTCCGTAATCCCCGTAGGGAGCCCAGAACTCCCCCTCTGTTCCCAAGGCTGCCAGGCTTAAGGCGCAGCCATTCCAAGTCACAACAGGAGGCTTTACGTGAATCGATTTGTATCAGGTGGATTGGCAATGTTTGCGGGACTCGTGTCTCTACCCGCAAGCGGTTCCTTACATCCGGAACGCTCTCCCATGAACGAACGGCGTCCCGACGACACACGTCTCGACCGGCTGAAGGTTTTTTTCTCGAAGTTTAATTGCCCTGCGAAGGAGTATGCGCGCGAATTCATCGTCGCGGCAGAACTGAATCACCTGGATTGGCGCCTGTTGCCCAGCATCTCCTATCTGGAGTCTCAAGGCGGAAAGACAGCCAGAAACAATAACCTGTTCGGCTGGAACTGCGGACGCGCCAGTTTTGCCAGCGTCACCGCCGGTATTCACGAAGTAGCCCGGAAACTCGGCACTTCTCGTTTATATCGCTCCAAAAACCTGGACCAACTGCTGGCGACTTACAATCCAGCGGGCGATTATGCGGGTAAAGTTAAGAGCGTGATGCAGCGTATCGCTCCGGCCCAATAAGACGCCGCAGTAAGATCCGGTTTCGATTCTATTCTCCCGGTTTGACAACCGGAAGGTGGCTTTCGGGTTCTAAACCCCGAACAGTCTTACCCCGAAGAAGCTGGCAGCAAACACAATGATAAATATCGCCAGCCAGAAAAGGATCCGTTGGTTCTTGTTTACGCTACCGCGCTCGTCTTTCTCGATGCGCTCCGAAAGGCTCTCAAACATTGAGCACCTCCTTAGTAAGATGCCGGTATTCAGTTATAAATGAAGTTATTCTGGAAAACCTGAACTTACGATCCTGCCCAATTGTGGACCTGTTACGTGAAACTTTCAAGCGAAATGTGGTGTCCTTACGGTTAGCCGCCACTTCGGCGGTTGCGCTCCACACCATCCCCGTTTCAGGTATTCCCCTGAAATCGCGTTCGCATTCAATTACAAAGACACCCGAATTGGCGCCTGGACCTATATATAGGAGTGCTCGCTCACGCAAATTAGCGGTAACTCCACCGGAAATGGCGGGTTGTGAACGGCTGGGCGTTGACAAGCCTTTGCGATCCGGCGTATATTTGCTAACATACTGATCTGTCAGCGGTTGCTGGAATTCCGCAAGACTGCCCATGGCGGGCGGGAGCAGGTGGGCGATACCGAGGAGCGGCCCTCTGCCCGTTTTGAATTCTTTGTGAGACAATTCCCGGTAACTTAATGATGGTCTGAGAGACCCGATGGCGGAAGACGAAAGCCAGCAACCGGAAGAAAACTTCGAGGAGTATGAGCACTTCCTCGAAGACTATTCACATTTCGCTCCCCCGACCAATGATGAGGTCCTGCAGGGGACCGTTCTCAGCGTCAACGCCAAAGAAGTAATCGTCGATTTCGGCTACAAAAGCGAAGGGCTCGTACCGATCGAGCAGTTCCAGAGTCCCTCCGGCGAAGTTACAGTCAAGCGCGGCGACGTGGTCGATGTCATGGTCGATCACAGCGGCCCTCAACCCGAAGGCTACGTCCTGCTCTCACATTCACGCGCTTCACGCTTGCGCGTCTGGGATCAGCTTGAAAAGGCCCACAACGAACAGCTCGTCATTTCCGGACACGTTCTCGGTCGCGTCAAGGGCGGCCTTGCCGTCGACGTCGGCATCAAAGGTTTCATGCCCGGCTCGCAGGCCGATCCGCGACCCGTTCACAACCTTGATGCGCTCATCGGCCAGGACATTCCGGTCAAGATCATCAAGCTCAATCGCCGCCGCGGCAACGTTGTAGTCTCGCGCAAAGCCGCAGTCGAAGAAGAGATCAGCGCGCGCAAGGGAATGACACTCGAGCATCTGGTCGAGGGCGCCATCGTCACCGGCGTGGTCAAGAACCTGACTGAGTACGGCGCCTTTATCGATCTCGGCGGCATCGATGGCCTTTTGCACGTCACCGATATATCTTACGGCCGCATCACGCACCCATCGGAGACATTGCATGTGGGCGATGAGATCACCGTTAAGGTGCTCAAGTTCGACCGCTCCAAAGAACGCGTATCACTGGGCCTGAAGCAACTTGAGCCGGACCCGTGGGAGACTGCCGCTGAACGCTACACTCCCAACAGCCGCGTCATCGGCCGCGTCGTGAACGTTACCGATTATGGCGCATTCGTGGAACTCGAGGCTGGCGTCGAAGGCCTCATCCACATCAGCGAGATGACGTGGTCGCGGCGCATGAAGCATCCGTCGAAGGTCGTCAAACCGGGTGATCAAGTCGAGACGGTGGTGCTCGAAGTCCATCCCGGCGAGCGCCGCATCTCGCTTGGCCTGAAACAGCTTGAGCCAAACCCGTGGACCACTATCGACGATCGTTACAGCGTTGGCTCAGTGGTCGAAGGACGCGTCCGCAACATGACCGATTTCGGCGCCTTCATCGAAATTGAAGAAGGCATCGACGGCCTGGTGCACGTTTCCGATCTCTCCTGGACCAAGCGCATCAAGCACCCCTCCGAGGTTCTGAAAAAGGGACAGATCGTTCAGGCGGTGATTCTCAATATCGATTCGGGGTCGCACCGTCTCTCGCTCGGCATCAAGCAGTTGCAGCCGGACGCTTGGGAAAGCTACTTCCAGAGTCACCACGTCAACGATGTCGTACACGGTCGCGTGTGCCGCCTGGCCAGTTTCGGGGGCGCCTTCGTGGAGCTTGCCGAAGGCGTGGAAGGCCTGTGCCACTTCTCCGAAGTCCCGGGCTACACGGGACGCCGCGGAGCCGAAGCGCCATTGGCAGTCGGCGATGAATTGAATTTCAAGATCATCAAAATGAGCGAGGCCGAAAAGAAGATCGGCCTCAGCTTAAAGGCCCTGGCAGAGGACGAGGAGAAGGGACGCCTGCAGCAGTACGGACGCCAGGCGGCATCCGCCACCACGTCTATCGAAGAAGTGATGAGTCTCAAAGATAGAGACGCCGAGTAGCTTGCAAATTACCCGTAATCAAGAGATACTGCGGTTTCGCAAACGATTGGCGCACAGGAGCATACGATGACAAAGGCGGACTTAATCGAAGAGGTTTCGCGGGTCGTAGAAATGACCCGTAAGGAATCCGAAGTCATCGTCGAAGCCATCTTCGATAGCATCGTGAAGTCGCTCCGCACCGGCGACAAAATCGAAATTCGCGGCTTCGGCAGCTTCCGTACCCGCCAGCGCCAGCCGCGTATTGGCCGCAATCCAAAGACCGGCGCGCGAGTTGAAGTGCCTGCCAAAAAGATACCGTATTTCAAACCCAGCAAGGAATTGAAAGACGTGGTTAATAATTCCAGCGGTCACGTAGGTCCGCCGCCACTGGACGAAGTTCCGCCCGCCAACGAACCTACGCCGACGCTCTAAACCGCCGCTCGCGGGCTTCCACATGGATTATCTTTGGACTCCCTGGAGGTACGCATACCTCACCGGGAGCGATGTAGCCGCGGCCCCTTCCGGCGGCTGCATTTTCTGCACTGCTGCTGCGGCATCCGATGACCGTCAGTTTCTTGTCGTTCACCGCGCCCGCCACAACTTCGTCATCCTCAATCGCTACCCCTATAGCAGCGGACATGTCATGGTTGTTCCCTACGCGCACATGGGCACGCTTGCTGTGCTGCCAGATGATGCGCTCACCGAGATGATGTTCCTGGCGCGCACCTGTGAGCGCATCCTCCGTGAAACCTACCATCCCGATGGTCTGAACCTCGGCCTGAATATCGGTAAGAGCGCCGGCGCCGGCGTCGCCGAGCACATTCACCTTCACGCTTTACCGCGCTGGGCGGGGGACGCCAATTTCATGACGGCAATCGCGGAAACGCGCGTGCTGCCCGAAGAGTTGACCGCCACCTGGTCGCGACTGCGCGACGCCTTCGCCAAAGCGTAGGCCGCGCTACACGGGCGCAATATACGCCGCAGTTACTGGCCCTCCATCGCCTACCGCCGTGGTCGTCTGACCAGGCGCGACTGGCAACTGGACTTACTAAGGCGACGGGAACGACTTACACGACGCAGCGGCAACTGGTCTGCGCGCGTCCATCCACAATGCAGTCGCAACTAGCGCAGGCTGCCTCCCACGGATCTAAAACTCGCGCGACAATGGTGGCCATGATTTTCACCCGCCGAAGTTTCGGATCGCTTTTCGCCGCCGGCGTCGCCTCGCGCTGGGCGCCCGCCGAACCGTTTCAGGATACGGGCCGCAGGATCGGCTACTGCATCGTCGGTCTCGGCCGTATCTCGATGCAGCATTTCATGCCGGCCACCAAAGCCTCGAAATTCGCGCGCGTCACCGGCATCGTGAGCGGTCATTCCGACAAGGCGAACAAGTGGGCTGCGGACTACGGCGTGCCTGCGAACAGCATTTACAACTATCAGAACTTCGATGCCATCGCAGACAACAAAAACATCGACGCCGTCTACATCGCTCTGCCCAACGGTATGCACTCCGAGTATGTAATTCGCGCCGCCAAGGCCGGCAAGCATGTGCTTTGCGAAAAGCCCATGAGCAACACCGTCGAAGAAGGTCAGGCGATGGTGGACGCCTGCCGCAAAGCCGGCAAGAAGCTCATGATCGCCTACCGCTGCCAATACGAGCCCGTCAACATGCGCGCAGTCCAACTCATCCGCGACGGCAAAATTGGCAAGATCGAGGCTATCGAAAGCTCCAACGGGTTTAACATCAAAGCCGGCGAGTGGCGTCTCAGTAAGAAGCTCGCCGGCGGCGGTCCAATGATGGACGTCGGCATCTATTCGCTCAATGCTTGCCGCTTCCTGACCGGCGAAGAGCCCGTCGAATTGAAAGGCTACTCCTCGGTCATCGATAAGGACGGCCGCTTCAACGAGGTCGAAGAGAATTTATCCTGGACGATGCGATTTCCCTCGGGCGCTGTCGCGAGCTGCAACACCAGCTACGGGGCCAACCTGCCCGGCTTCTATCGCGTGCACGGCTCAAAAGGCATGATCCACATGGAGCCCGCATTCGGATACGAAGGCATTCACATGAAGGCCAACGTTCCCGGCGAGGCCCCGATAGACGACCTCAATCCCGCCAAGGATCCTTCTCAATTCGTGCCCGAAGCCGACGACATGGCGCAGGCTATCCTGCAAAACCGCGAGCCCAAGGCCAACGGCGAAGAGGGGCTGCGCGATATGAAGCTGATGGCCGCGATCTATAAGTCCTGCGGCCGAGGTTGAAGCTCTCTCCACACGAGTTGGCTGCGCTGCATACCGGCATGCGGACATCGTTTATCCGCCTGCGTCTTTCTCCGCAGCGATAGCCCGCGCATATCTTCCGAAACTGACCTACGCTGTTTGGGGCTGGTTCGCTATGGCAGCCGCTTAACCCGGATTTCTCACGCTGTTTCGTAGCGAGACGCGTGAGAAGCCTGCGGGTACGAGGCGCGCGCCGGTCAGCGCGCGGAGGCGTACTTGAACAGTACGTCGAGCACGGTGACCAAGCGCAAGGAAGTAGCCGCAGCATTATCACGCGCCGCAGTAGAAACGGTGTTGAGAAATCCGGGTTAAGCGTTGCACAGGGCCAGGATGGTACGTTGGTGCGGATGAAGGGTCACTTGCGGCGCCTGCTTAAACCTGCTGCAATCTCACCGGTCGATGACTTTAAGTGAACCGACAAGCGATCAATTGGGGCGCAGGTCGCAAGCGGGTTTCGCAGGGCTGGCGGATTGATACCGGCTTTGTCTTAATGATTGGGTGCTTCGGGAGTCTGGCAGTTTTATCAGATCACGATGCGGTGCACAGCGAGCGTGCGACAGTAACTGCTTGGGCAGTTCTGGCCATAGCAACCGTGATCATGTTGTGGACAGCCGATCGTTGGGCGCGGTTCGCGGCGGCTTTTTTCTTCGGACCTGCCGTACCGAAAATCGCCGCTGCGATATTGTTTTTCGGTACCGGTTCCTATGATTCGGCCTATTCGATTTCCCGATTAGAACTTGCCGAACTCCTCGCATACGCAGTCGCGGTTGTCGCGCTT
>DATAUH010000464.1:0-7830 GCA_036268375.1 Bryobacteraceae bacterium
CAGGTCACAGGTTATTTCGCGCCCACAGGACGCTTCGGGACTCCACAGGATTTCCAGTTCTTCGTCAACGCGTGTCACAATGCCGGCATCGGCGTCATCATGGACTGGGTTCCGGCCCACTTCCCCAAGGACGCCCACGGACTGGCCTTCTTCGATGGCAGCGCCCTCTACGAGCATGCCGACCCGCGCCAGGGCGAACACATCGAGTGGGGAACGCTCGTTTTCAATTTCGGACGCAATGAAGTGCGCGAGTTCCTGATCGCGAGCGCGCTCTTCTGGCTGAAGCAATATCACATCGATGGCCTGCGGGTGGATGCCGTGGCGTCGATGCTCTATCTCGACTATTCACGCAAGGCGGGTGAGTGGGTTCCCAACCGCCACGGCGGGCGCGAGAATCTCGATGCCATCCATTTCCTGCGCCGCTTCAATGAGCTTGCCCACGGGGTATCGGGAGCCATCACAATAGCCGAAGAGTCGACTTCATTTCCCGCCGTATCGCGCCCGGTTTACGCCAACGGCCTTGGCTTCACGATGAAGTGGAACATGGGCTGGATGCACGACATGCTGCATTACTTCGGCGAGAATGCGGTGTATCGGAAGTACCACCATAACAACATTACATTCAGCATGTTGTATGCGTTCACCGAGAATTTCGTATTGCCGATCTCGCACGACGAAGTGGTCTACGGCAAGCGTTCGCTGTTGTCGAAGATGCCGGGCGATGAGTGGCAGAAGTTTGCCAACGTCCGCGCCTTCCTCGGGTATATGTACGCCCATCCGGGCAAGAAGCTCCTGTTCATGGGCACCGACGTGGGCGATTACCAGGAGTGGAATCACGACGGCAGCGTGCCCTGGGACCTGCTGCAGTACCCTGCCCACCGCGGCCTGCAGTGTTTCATCCGCGATCTGAACCGGTTTTACCGCTCGCATCGCGCCCTCTACGAAGTCGACTTCGATTACAAAGGTTTCGAGTGGATCGACATTTCGGATGTCGAGAAATCCGTCATCTCGTTCCTGCGGCGCGCCGCGGATCCATCCGACTTCATCGTGTTCGCATGTAATTTCACGCCGGTGCAGCGGCACAATTATTCGATCGGGGTCCCGGAAGCGGGCTTCTATCGCGAAATCCTGAACTCCGACTCGGAGCAATATGGCGGCAGCAACCTGGGGAATCTCGGCGGCGTCACGGCTTCCGCCACGAAGAGCCACGGACGCCCGCACACCATCTCGATTACGCTCCCGCCGCTCGCAATCGTCGCCTTCCAATGCCAACGCCCCACAGATCAAAACGCTACGACGTAATCGTTATCGGGGGCGGCCATAACGGCCTCGTCGCCGCCGCTTACCTCGCGCGCGCCGGCAAAAAAGTACTCGTTCTCGAACGCCGCGAGATGCTCGGCGGGTGCGCGGTCACCGAAGAGATCTGGCCAGGCTACCAGGTTTCCACAGGCGCGTATTTGGTCAGTCTGCTCCAGGAGAGGATCGTTCGCGAGCTGGAGCTGAAGCGCTGGGGCTACGAGGTGCTTCCCAAGGATCCGGCTTTCTTTTCCGTCTATCCCGACGGGCGCCATCTTTTCTTCTGGCAGGACGAAAAGAAGACGCTCGCCGAACTCGCGAAGTTCTCGAAGCGTGATGCCGAGGCTTTCCCGAAGTATGAAGCGTATCTGGAACGCCTCGCAGTGGTCGTCGAATCGCTGCTTCTCGTCACGCCTCCGGAACTACCTCCGAAGAAGCCTTCGGACTTCGTCGAATACCTGAAACTTCTTGGCCGCTTCCGCAAGCTGAGTGCGCGAGACATCGCGGGCCTTGTGAAGATCTTCACGCAAAGCGCCGCCGATCTTCTCGACACCTGGTTCGAATCCCCGGAGATCAAGGTGACGCTCGCGACCGACGGCGTCATCGGCGCGAACGGCGGACCCCGTTCCGCGGGCACGGCTTACATCCTGATGCATCACTGCATGGGCGGGGTGAACGGCAAACGCGGACTCTGGGGATTCGTCCGGGGCGGCATGGGTGCCGTCTCCGAAGCCATCGCCGTGGCCGCGCTCGCGAAAGGCGTGGAGATCCGGACCAACGCTGCCGTTGACCGCGTGCTGATCCAGGGCGGCGCCGTTTATGGCGTCGTGTTGCAAAACGGCGACGAGTTGCACGCCGATGTCGTGGCGTCGAATCTCGATCCGAAAGCGACTTTTCTCAAACTGGTCGAGCCGCGCTGTCTCGATCCGGAATTCCGGACATCAATCGAGCACTTCCGCGTCGAAGGCACCTCGCTCAAAATGAACCTTGCGCTCGACGGCCTGCCGGATTTCACTGCCCTGCCAGGCACGCCGGGTCCGCAGCACGGCGCGACGATGCACATCTGTCCATCGATCGAGTACGTCGAACGCGCCTGGGATGACGCCAGGTACGGACGGCCGTCGCAAAATCCCCTGATCGAAATGACGTGCCCGACGATCTACGATCCCGCACTAGCGCCCGCAGGCAAGCACATCATGGGAATCTTCCTGCAATATGCGCCGTATACGCTACGGGATGCCGGGTGGGACGAACTCCGCGAGCCCTACGGGGACCGGATTCTCGAAGTCATCGCGGAGTACGCTCCGAACATGCGCGAGATCGTGCGCGAGCGGCAGGTGCTGAGTCCGCTGGATCTTGAGCGCCGCTTCGGCATTACCGGCGGCAACATCTTCCATGGCGAGATGAGCCTCGATCAGATGTTTGTGCTGCGTCCGGTCGCGGGATGGGCGCGCTACCGGACGCCCGTGAACGGCCTTTGGCTCTGCGGCTCCGGCGCGCATCCCGGCGGCGGGGTCATGGGCGCGCCTGGTTACAACGCCGCCCGCGAAATTCTTCGCAGCGCGTAGTGTCGTGATTCCCAGGTTGGTTCGCGATTCTGCGCGGGTCGGTAACCCTGCTGTCCAGTGGGATGTGAACAGCCGGGGCTGAGTACCGCCAGGTGGCGGATTCACGATGCCGGTGAAACTACTCCAGGCTGTTTACTTCCCGACGGCCTTCCACAATTCCGCTTTGGTCTGCGGAGCCGCTGAAGTATGCACGTTTATGTAGCGGTCGAAATCGAGATTGAGTTTCTCTAGAATCGGGACCAGAGCTTTGACGTGATCGTTGCCGGGCTGCCCCGGAGCGGGCAGCGAGAAGTCGCCCTGAAAGAGTACCTTCTCCTTCGGGATGTAAGCGATCATCAAGCCATTGGAATGAGGCACCGGCGACACGTGGTAAAGCACCACCGTCCGCGTTCCATCCGAGTAGGTCTTCTTCTCCGTCACCACTTCGAATCTGGCCTTTTTCGGATTCTTCGCCAGGGGGTCGTCCAGCAGCGTCCGGGGCGTGTTCAGCGCCTTGTCGAGAAACGCCTCGTTGTTCTTCTGCGTGATGATGATTGCCCCTTCTTCGACCAGCGCAGGCAGGCCGCCTGTGTGATCGGCGTGAGGGTGCGTGTTCATCACGTAGCGTATGGGTTTGTTGGGAATCAGCTTCTTCGTTTCGGCAATGTAAGCCTCGCCGCGCGCAATGGATTGCCCCGCTTCGAGCATCATGATGTGGTCCTTGAACTCCACGATCACCGAATCGTAACTGCCGGGTCCGGTGGTGAGCCTGTAGAGGCCGTCGCCGAGTTTTTCGGAAGTGACGACCAACGCCGGCGCGCCGCCGGGAGCGCCACCCCCACCGCCGCGGCCGCCGGCCGGTGCCGGGACCAGCGCTGCAACATCGGCAGGATTCGCCTTTGCCTCCTTCACATCGACTTCAAAGAACGGCCATCCGCCGCGCGTCTGCACAATCTTCGCGGGAGCCATAACCCCGCCGAAGTCCTTCCATCCGGTATAAGTGGCCACGATGTGCATATCGCCCATGATGTTTTCACCGAGCCAGGTTTCGACCCGCTCGACGATGTTCTGCTGATTCAGATAGCCATTGATGACGTAGCTTTTGCCGGAGGCCGCCTTCACCGTTGGGCTCCAGGACAGGACCGTATAGTTCTTGCCATCGACCTTGCCCTTGCTGACAGTGGCGTTATTCCCGGCAGCGCCTTTCAGAAAGCCCCAGGGTGTGATGTAAAACTCCAGCGAGTTCGCCCAGGACTTCGAGACGTCGGCCTGCGGGGCCGTGACCTGCTGAAAGAACGTTCCCGGCATCGGTTGTGTTGCGCCGCCGCCCGCCGGATTGTTCGTTGCGCCCGTGTGACGGGATGCCGGCTCCGTCAGATCGATCACGCGGACGTAGTCGTTGATCGGCCGCATCGGATCGTGCGTTCCCCGGCAGATCATGTCGGCGGCGTTCGATCCGCACTGCTGGAAGGCGACGTCTTTCGCCGATCCCGAATAAGTGATGGATTTCAAATCGCCCAGCGCCTTTTGCGCATTGGCGATCACGGTCTTTGCATCCTGCGCCAGCGCGCCTCCGGACACGAATGCAAGGCAAATGGCGGCTACAGCAAGTTTTTTATGCACAGTTTCTCCTCTGTCAACGCCGGTTTGCCGCGGCGGGAAAGTATTCGATATTCTATATCCCTTCGATCTCTTTGTGGCTGGCAGCTCCGGATCAAAGACGCCGGCGGTTCAGGGGCGACTGCCTATGCCGGGTCTCGGACATGCCCGCCTTTCGCGCCAATACCCCCGTCGCGATCGACGTCGCTCCGAACGCGCTCTCCACGACCGCTCGCTCAGACAGGTTAGTCAGAGCCGCGAGTGGAGCGGGATCTTTAAGGTTCGGGAACACTGCTGCCGGCGTGGCTGCCATCGCACGGCTTCGCACAATCGTGGCTGTCGTTTGCGCTTCAGCGCGCACATCGGATTGTGCCTCTCGAGTTACCTGCCGTTGGGGAAACGATGCAGGGGTGATTGGTTGTCAGGCGGTATGACAGGCGTATTCGACTTTCGAGCGGATGCAACGGTTGCACATTAACAGCGAGCCTTCTCCGTGAAGAGACCAGGGCTATTTTTGACCTGTCAGTATGCGCTCCCGCTGCTCCTGCGGCAAGCCATCCAACAAGAGGCTAAACACCGCGTTAGTCCAGCCAAACCCAGCCTCATTCGAATGGTAGCCGAATCGAATCTCGCGATTCAGCTCCGCACTGCGCCGCACGACATCGTATTTCTCCAGAATCGTACCCCTGCTGTAATACTGCTCCGCCACCATCGAAAGAAACTTTCCGGAAACGCGGTCCGCTTCCGGATAATAGCCGTAGCGCCGCAGCCCTTCCACAGCGATCAGTTGAAGGGGCGCCCAGCCGAAAGGCGCGTCCCATTGATCTCCGCTCTCGTTCGTGCTGGTTTGAAGACCGCCTGCGCGCTCGAACAAAGGCAGGTTGGCGGCCACGCGAGCCGCTTGCTGCTGGCTCGCAATACCCGCCCATAACGGGTAGAAGGTCGCGAGAAACGGATACCGGCGCATCCGGCGCCGCGCAAAATCGTAGTCTTCGTACAGTCCGTCCTGTTCGTTCCACATCAGCTTGTTGATCAGAGCCGCGCGTTCACGCGATCGCTCGCGCCAGATGGCAGTGTCCCCGGCTTTGTCCGGAATGTTCTGGAAAAGCTCCGCTGTCTCGCTCTCCATTAAATAGAGAAGGGAATTGAGGCAGACCGGATTGTAGTGGATAATATCCACGCTGAATGGACCGAAACGGCCCGAAGGGTCAAATCCAGATTCGCGCATCGACCGGTCCCCCTTGTAGAACAGCGGTTTGAGCCGATTCGTTTTGGCGTCGTAATACTGGCTGATGTCGTAATCGTCCACACCATGCGTGCGGAAGTATTGCAGGACGCGGTCGTAGTGCGTGAATCCGCCGGGTTCCCGCTCCGAGGAGATCACTTCCGGCGCCGGCCCATCGCCAAGGTCGAAATAGCGTGCCAGCCCCGTCGAGTTCGTCAGATGTGGCTCGCTTGTCCAGTATCGATAGTAAGTTTCAATTGCGGGCATCGCCTCCACGATCCACTCCTGGCTGTGGGTGCGCCGGTAAACGGCAAGAATCATTCCGGTGAGGAAAGGCGGTTGCGAACGCGTCAGGTAATACGCGCGGTTCGCATTCAGGATTTTGCCGTAATTGCGGATTTCATAGAGGAAATCATCGACCATCGCCTTTGCCTGGGTGACCAGGCCGTCGCGCAACAGTCCCCGCACGATGAAGTAGCTGTCCCATCCATACACTTCGTTGAATCGCCCGCCAGGCACGACGTAAGGCCGCGGCAAGTAAAGCAATCCGGGTATGGGGGCTTGCCCCGGCGGCAGCGTGCGCAGATCGATAAGCCGGAGGTCGTCTGGCGGGATATCGCGGCGCAGACGCGCTTCAATCCGCGCGCGATCCTCAGTGGCGGAAATATATACAGGCCATCGGCCGTCAGGCTCAGGCTGAAATTTCGGATCCACGGCCGATGTCGCCAGCGTTCGATCGGAACGCGCGAGTACGGCCCAGGTCCGTTTGATGTACTTGAGAATCGGCTCATCGCCTTTGGGCGCGGCCTGTAGTGCGACTGTACCCTTCGAAAGTATCGCCATATAACCGAGTATCGTTGCCGGTAGAATCAGTGGCTCACTCAGAGTTTGAGCGACCGCAACTTGGGTCGACTAACCCGTTTTCCCGACATTGACCCAGGGATTATGTGGAGAGCTCAGCCACGCGCCGCCGGCACAACAAAGGCCACGCGCACGACAAATTGGCTGGCGAACCGAACCGGAAGCGGTGAACTGTGCGAAAGGCTCGTGTGCCCGGCAAATCCTGCACTCATTACGTTCGGCAAGCCCGTGAGTAGTTGAGAGCGGGATTGCTTCCACCAGTTCGTTATCGCAAGCACATTATTTAATGGTCGCGACGGTGATCGTGTCTCCTTCCAGCTTGCCATTCACTGTGACATTCTTGCCGGCGCTGGGCAGAACCTTGTCCTGATTGGCGACCTTGTAGACCTTTCCATCCGAAGTCACGAGAACGGCTGGTGATCCCTCCTTAATGCATTTCTGTATGCATTCGACGTTGCTCTTCATGCTGGCGATACCGGAGCATTTTTCGTCCATGACGACACCTTTGAAATTCTCTGCCATAAGGCTGGTGGCGAGCCCCATTGACATTAACGCTACTGCGGTGATTGTCTTCATAACATCGAATCTCCTTTTGTTCCACAGAGCAAACGGATTGCCGAATGCACGTGATTGCCCGGACGTCGCGCCGCGACATGGTCGCCGTGAAAGAAATAGCGTGCAATGGAATACACGCGGTCTTTGTACGGGTTCGTCGGGTTCGCAAAAGGCAAGGCGATCTTCCTCTCCGGAGGCTTCCACGATCTCCGCGCCGGGACGTCGGCCGGGCATTTCAAGGCATCTGGGTCTACCGATCCGATGTGATCTCTTGAAGAGCGGCGACGCGATGCCGCAACTCCCCGCAGTTCCGCTTTCGTTTCGTCCGGCGGAATCATTTTGCGCTGCCGCAACCAGCGCCCGCAGCTACGGAAGAGGAATTCCCGCCGCATCTGGGAAATCTGGATAGGTTTACGAACTGGCCCTGAGATCGCCCAAATGTATTTGCGTCGATTAGCGGCTTCTGTAAACAACAATGGCGATGGTCACCGAAATAAGACTGAGCACGGCAAGCACGGCTCGTACGATATGCGAGTATTCCCACCTGTTGCGGAGACGTTTCCATTGATCGTCACCGGCGTTCTGAGTGGCGCCCCGACCGGGCGAAAAAAAGCTTTGCGCAACACCACTCAATTGGAGGCCGGCCACCCAATGGCGGTTCACTGGTTGTGTGACCATCCAAAACACGAGCTGCATCGCCAGAAGCGAGACGAATGCCACCAAGGTCCAGGGAAAAGCAGGGTTGCT
>DATAUH010000465.1:0-10139 GCA_036268375.1 Bryobacteraceae bacterium
CATAATCCGATCGGTTTCGGCGCGAGCGATTTTATTGAGCTCACGTTGGCGGTGCTGCTCGTGCTGTTGATGTTCGTGCGTGCGGAGGCGGAGCCGGCGGCCAAGCGCTTTGCGGCGCGCACCGGGTGGTGCATGTTGGCGATCGGAACCCTGCCCGTTGTGCTGCGTTTGGGGCTGTTGGCGCATGCGCCGGTTCCGGCAGCGGCGGGGTCGGATGATTTCAGCTACTGGTTGCTCGCGGATACGCTGCGCCACTTCCGCCTGGCCAACGCGACGCATCCGATGCATGAGTTTTTCGAAGCGGTGTTTCTGCTGCAGGAGCCCAGCTATAGTTCGATTTTTCCAATGGGGCAAGGATTGGCTATGGCGGCGGGGTGGATCGTGTTTGGGGCTCCGTGGGCCGGGGTATTGCTGTCGGTAGCGGCGCTGTGCGCGTTGGTTTATTGGATGCTGCGCGCATGGACTACGCCGGGTTGGGCGGTGTTGGGCGGGCTGCTCGCGGTGATGCAGTTCGGAGTGCTGAGTTACTGGGTGAACACATATTGGGGCGGCGCGGTTTCGGCGTGCGGAGGTTGTTTGGTGTTTGGCGCGCTGCCGCGAATTCGCAGTTTTGGGCGGATGCGAGACGGCGTGGCGCTCGGCGCGGGACTAGGTTTGCAGTTGCTGACGCGGCCATTTGAGTTTGCAGTGATGCTGCTGGCGGTGGCGGGGTATTTTGCGCTGGAGCGGCGATGGAAGCTGCCCTGGCGCGGCGTAGTTGTGGCATTCGCACCGGCCGTGCTGCTGATGTTGGCGCAAAATTTTGCGGTGAGCGGCAGCTTCACGACGTTGCCTTACGAAGTAAGCCGCTACGAGTACGGCGTGCCCACGACCTTCACCTTTCAACCGAATCCGGAGCCGCACAGGACGCTCACACAGGAACAGAATCTCGATTATCGGGCGCAATCGGCGGTGCATGACGGGCCTGGATTCTGGGAACGGCTGGTGGAGCGGACCGGATTCTATCGGTTTTTCCTGCTGGCGCCGCTATATCTGGCGCTGCCGCTGTTTTTGCTGCGATTGCGCGAGCGGCGGCTCGCCTGGGTGGCCGCAACCATCGCGTTATTTGGCCTGGCGGACAACTTTTACCCCTACTTCTATCCGCACTATGTGGCCGCGCTGGCTTGTCTGTTTCTACTGGTCGCGATTGCGGGGTTGGAGCGGCTTGCGGGTTGGTCGAGGTTCGGTGCAAGGTTGATCGTGCTGTTGTGCGCGGCGCATTTCATCTTCTGGTACGGAATTCACGCGATGCGCGATGAAAATGTGCGGCTGGCGATGTCGAAGTACGAGACTTGGGACTACTTGAATGAAGGCGACCCGGAGGGACGGCTTGCGATCGAACGCCAGTTAGACGCAATTCCGGGAAAGCTGCTGGTGTTCGTGCATTACTCGTCGATTCATGGATTTCATGAGTGGATTCATAACGCTGCGGATATCGATGGGCAGCGCATTGTGCGGGCGATCGACCGTGGCGGTGAAGCGGACGAGAAGCTGCACGAGTATTACCCGGACCGGAAGATTTATTTTTTGGAAGCGGATGCGCGGCCGCCGCGGTTGATCGAGGCGCCGTAACGCGGAAGTCTGCCTTAGCTGCGGGCTAACGGCCCCGGCGATGCTCTTCGTGCGGTACTGCCCGCCCCTCGTGCGCCGCATTGCGCTCGACATCGCTCCTGCGCTCCATCTGGTGCGCTTCGCGCGGCCGCACAAATCCAGGCGCCGGACGCCGAATCGCGGGATAGGCGTGCACATACGTTCCGCGGTTCACCCACGTGCGGCCCCAACGCGCATTATTGATGAACACCGCATGTCCGCCCCAGTCGAAGCGCGATGCGCCCCATCCCCACGGCGAAAAAAAGCCGCCCAGCGAAACTCCATAGCCGAAGCGGACCGCCCCGCCCACTACAAAGCCCGGCCTCGGCGCATAGAATACGAGCCCTGGGTCATACACCGGCACCACCATAAACGCCGGATTGACGGGCGCGATCGTGATGTACGGTCCCGCGCCAACCACCACTTGCCCATTCGACCGCAAGTAGCCATAGTTCGCTGCCAGCGCGCGTTCCCGTTGCACCGATGCCATTACGTCAGGCTGCTGCGCCAAAAATGCGTTGCCCAAGTCAGCCGTCCAGTTCGGGTCTGACGCCATCATCTCCAGCACCGACGGAAACGGCAGCAGGGCCTGCACGCTCGGATCCCACGGCAGTTGGTCACCAGTGATCGCGTTCGCCAAATCCTGGCCTGTTAGATAATGATGCTCGTCTGCCCACTGCGCTGCGGCGGGAATGTCGTTGGAAAATGTGGCCGCCGCCAGAACCTGGGCCAGCAATGGGTCCGGATACAGAGCAATCCGGGAGACAAGCTGATCCAACTGCGCCGGCGGTAACATCGGTGGCGGAGGCGGGGGCGCCTGCGCAAAAAGGGGCGCGGAAATCACGCCCGCAAAAACTGCGAGCATTATTGAAGACCGGTTGAGACGGGGGTTCATGTGCACATTGTAAAGTGGCCGTCCGTCTGCACTCAGCGTATTTCGTGAGTTTCTTTACATCTCGACCGCAACCTGTCGCCGCCGGTCCTATTTGCCTTCCACTCGCAGTTCATTGTCTACGGAAAACACCCCGCCCACGCTATTGGCGCGTGTGTTGGCGAGAGTCTTATCCATATCCGTGCCCACTACGCCCGTAAGAGTTACCTTTCCGTTGTTCACAATGATGTGGATCGGCGGCACGGCCTGCATCGCATATCGGCTCAATGAAGGGTCGGAGTAAATCGCCCGGAATACCGCACGCCGCGTCTGGTCGTCCATAGGCGACAGTGGCAGCACTTGTATCTTGTTATCGACTTTCGTGACGCCTTCGATCCGCTTCACCGCGTTTCCGGCATCGCTCTTCAGAGTCGGGTTGGTCACTTGACCCAGCAGAGTTACCGTTCCGCCATTCACGCTGTAAGCCAGGTTGTCGAAAACTCCGTAGTACGGCAACATCACCAGTTCGTGGCGCACTTCACGCGTAATCCGATCGGTCGACGCAGAGTTCTGCAGCGCGTTGATCGCTCCTGCGTCCGCACCCTTATCCTGTGCGTAAGAACCCGCCGCGAACATCGCTGCCGCCGCAACCAGAAAACCAATTCGCATTTCTACTTACCTCCGAAGAACCGATTGCACGAAAGGCGCCAGGCTATCGGCGTAGTCCGGCTCACCTGTTATCCTACGTGCTTCCGTGCTCTCGTACTGGTTCCTTGTCACACCCGCAGTGTTGCTGTCGGCAGCGGGACTCCTCGGACAGCAAAGAAGGTCGAAGTATATCATCGAGCAGTTGGCTCAATCCAACGATTGGACGCCGCCCGCAACCGTCATCGTGCCTGTAAAAGGCCCGGATGAGGGCCTACGTGAAAACTTGGCCGCGCTGGCCTCCCTCGACTATCCCGATTACGAACTGCTCGTCGTTGCCCAAACCGCCGCCGATATCCCAGTCGGCGTGCTGCCGCGAAACATCAAAGTTGTCCTGGCCCACGGCGGCGACGCCTCCGCCGGCGAAAAGGTTCGCAACCTACAGGCCGCCGTTCGCGCGGTAAGCAAGCGCAGCGAAGTCTTCGCCTTCGCCGATTCCGATGGCCGCCCGTCGCCCCGCTGGCTGCGCGCGCTGGTCGCGCCCTTGCAGCGCGAGGGCGTCGGCGCCTCCACAGGATTTCGCTGGTTCACGCCCCAGCCCGCCACATTTTGGAGTCTGATGGCGGGCGTTTGGAACTCCGTCGTCAGCGGCATGCTCGGTCCCGGTGATAACGCATTCGCCTGGGGCGGCGCCATGGCGATGCGCAAAGAGACCTTCTACGCCGCCCACGTTCCCGAGTTTTGGAAGGGTACAGTCAGCGACGATTACGCTCTCAGCGCCGCCGTGCATGCGGCTAAATTGACCATCGCCTACGCGCCCGGCGCGCTCACGCGCACCTTCGACCGCCCCCGCGCGATCCCCTTCTTCCGCTGGATCGCGCGCCAGATGACGATCACGCGCGTCTACTATCCGCGCCTCTGGCAGCGTGGCCTGATCGCCCACTTACTCTATTGCGTCGCCATGACGGCATCGCTTATCGAGCTCTGGCGTGGTTATCGCCCGGCTGCGGCGGCGTTTGCCGTCCAACTGCTGCCGGGCATGATTCAGGGCGGGCTCCGTGCGCGCCTGGCGCGCCGCTGCTTACCCGAATCCGCAGCCTGGTTTCGGCGAAACTCATGGACCCATGTCGCCTTCGTCCCGCTTGGTACCTGGGTTTGGCTGATTTCATTCCTGACTTCCGCCTGGAGCAATATCATCGAATGGCGTGGCCATTCGTACGACTTGAGCAAGATGCGCAAGACCAGTCCCCGGCGGTCCTGACCCGCGCTGCCCCCGCGACGTTCGCAAACCAGCCGCCTGCGCACGCGAATCGTGCGCTTTTTCGTGCTTTGAAGAAGCAAGCGGGTATAATTCGACTAAGGGAGATCTAACCATGGCAAAAGACAGAAGCCCCAAAAAGGAAGTAAAAAAGCCGAAAAAGAAGAAGTAACCCGGCAGCCGCTACACGAACCGGAGCAGGTGCAGCGATAGAAAGAGGGGCGGGTGCAGCGTCCGAGCGCAAATCGGAGGCGATATTCCAACGCCGCCCCAACCAAAATGGGACGCGATATTCATCCCATCCGACGGGAGCCAATTTCATGCGTAAAGAATGGGTAGCGAAACGCGAAGCGGATCCGATCCGCACGCAAATGCACTACGCCCGCAAGGGCATCATCACCGAGGAAATGCAATATATCGCGCGCCGCGAAAAGATCATGCCAGAGCTCGTACGCGACGAAGTGGCGCGCGGCCGCATGATTATTCCCGCCAACATCCACCACACCAATCTGGAGCCGATGTGCATCGGCGTGGCGTCAAAGTGCAAGATCAATTCGAATATCGGCAATTCCGCAGTCACCTCGGAAATCGATACCGAGCTCGAAAAGCTGCGTTATTCAGTGAAGTATGGCGCCGATACCGTGATGGACCTTTCCACCGGCGGCGATATCCCGGCGATTCGCAAAGCCATCATTGCCGATTCGCCGATCCCGATCGGCACCGTACCGATATATGAGGCGCTTTCGCGCGTCCGCCGCGTCGAAGACCTCACCGGCGATTTGATGCTCGAGGTAATCGAGGAGCAGGCCGAACAGGGCGTCGACTACATGACCATTCACGCCGGCGTGCTGGTGCAGTACATTCCGCTGGCATCCAAGCGGATCACCGGGATCGTCAGCCGCGGCGGCTCCATTTTGGCCGAATGGATGGTAAAAAACCATCGCCAGAACATGTTGTACGAGCGCTTCGAGGACATCTGCAAAATCTTCCAGAAGCACGACGTCAGTTTCTCTCTCGGCGACGGCTTGCGGCCGGGCAGCCTGGCGGACGCAAGCGACGCAGCCCAGTTCGCGGAGCTCAAGACCCTGGGCGAGCTCACCAAAAAAGCGTGGGAATACGACGTCCAGGTGATGATCGAAGGCCCGGGTCACATTCCGCTCGACCAGATTGAGTTGCAAGTGCAGAAAGAGCGCGAGCTGTGCTACGAGGCGCCCTTTTACACGCTAGGCCCGCTGGTTACCGACATAGCACCCGGCTACGACCACATCACCTCCGCTATCGGAGCAGCCATGATCGGTTGGCATGGAGCCTCCATGCTCTGCTACGTAACTCCCAAGGAGCACCTGGGGCTACCCAATCGCGACGACGTAAAGGTTGGGATTATTGCGTATAAGATTGCAGCCCATGCCGCGGACGTGGCCCGACACCGTCCGGGCGCCCGCGACCGTGATGACGAGCTATCCCGCGCCCGCTACAGCTTCGATTGGAACCGCCAGTTTGATCTTTCGCTGGACCCGGAGACTGCGCGCTCCATGCACGACGAAACCCTTCCAGAAGAAGGGTTTAAGGACGCCCACTTCTGCTCCATGTGCGGGCCGAAGTTCTGCTCGATGAATATTTCCTCCAAAGTAGAGAGCTTTACAGCTGAGGAAGCGGCCGCGGTGGCAGAATCGAGCCTGGTGAAGATTGCCGGGAAATAGCCCGGCAGTTTGTCTACCAGCGAAAAAGCCGTAAATTTTCGCTCTAACAATTTCTCCGCGTCTGTCGATAAGACGCACGTGGGTGATCTATGACGTTAGACCGCGAACAAGGCGTCGCATCGCCGTTAGCGGCCGGAGAAGGCCAAGGCATTCGAGTCTTGGCGGCTGAAGACAATCCCGTTTTCCAGTCGATGCTGCGGTCGATGCTCAAGAAATGGGGCTACGACCCCGTGATTGCTCGCGATGGGGCGGAAGCCTGGCAGATTCTGGAATCGGAAAATGCCCCGCGGCTTGCGATTCTGGACTGGATGATGCCTGAGCTCGACGGCGTGGAAATTTGCCGGCGCGTACGAGCCGCGGGGCGTGAACCTTATATATACATCGTCCTGCTGACAGCGCGGACCGAATCCCAGGACCTCGTCGAGGGCATGGAGTCGGGCGCCGACGATTACCTTACGAAGCCGTTCGTGGCCCAGGAACTGCGCGTCAGGCTGCGCGCCGGACGTCGCATACTGGCGCTACAGTCGCAGCTCGTGGCGGCTCGTGAGGCTTTGCGCATACAAGCAACTCATGATGGGCTCACGAACTTGATGAACCGGGGCGCCATTCTCGAAGCCATGCAGGCAACCTTGTCGCGCGCCGCCCGGGAACGCGGACCGGTGGCAGTATTGCTTGCGGATATCGACCGATTTAAATCGATCAACGATACGCTCGGGCATCAAACGGGCGACGACATTCTTCGCGAATCCGCTGCCCGTATGAAGTCCGCAATGCGCGCTTATGATGTGGTGGGACGTTACGGCGGCGAGGAGTTTCTGGTCGTGCTTCCCGGTTCGGACGGAGCCGGGGCGCGCGCTCAGGCGGAGCGCGTGCGCGAATCCTTCACAGTCTCGCCGGTCACCTCTCGTGGCCACAGTCTGAATGTGACCTGCAGTTTTGGCGTGTCCTGGCGTGCTCATGCAACGCCCGCCGACGCCGACGCGCTAATCCGTGAAGCCGATCTTGCGCTGTATAGCGCCAAGGCGAACGGGCGGAATCGCGTGGAGATCTTCGAACCGGAGCTTGTCGCGGCATAAACAACGGCTAACTAAACTAAACGGAAGCTTTTCCCGTCAATTGCCGCTTGCGCTCGCGGCAGAATTCGGCTAATTCAGGTGAGACATAGTGCGGCGGATGGGCGATGAATTGCGGGCGCCGGTCCCACGCGCCTGGTTTCGAGATGCCGCGGTCGATGACGACGAAAGCGTCGGCGCGTTCCAGGTAACGTGCGCTCGAAGCTTTAAAGTCGGTAACAGAAAAATCCAGGGTCATCAGGTAAAGATCGGGATCGGCCAGTTCCAACAGACTGTTCGACTCCGCGATCACGTTTTCGTTTTGGCTCAGAAGCTTTTTCAGCGGAGCGGCCGCGGCGCTCAACTCGCCGGTACGGGTGCGGAGCCAGAAAGAACGGACTGCGCCAACGCCGAGAAAGCGTCCCGAATCGGTCGAACTGGCCTCGTACTCTTCACTCAATGAGTACGGGTGCTCCGAATCGGTTTCGCATCCACACGCGTGCCCGTGTTTGGAGCAGATGCCATGGCCGAATTGAGTAATCTTGACAGCCACAAACTGAAATTCCGGCAGCGCCCGAATGAGACCCTCCGCGACGGAAGTTTTTCCGATGTTGCGGGAGTGTCCGCCCACTACGATCAACATCAGCGCTTCCGCTCCAACTCCGCCACGCGGCGGCGCAACTCGATCAGTTCACGCCGCAGGTCGGGAAGACGGGACAAATTGGCCAACTGGGTCAAGTGCTGCTTCAGCGGCCGCGCCGGCGTGCCCCAGACCGTAACTCCCGGCGGCACAATCTTCGACGTCAAGATTCCGCAGCCAGACCCGAGTACGGCGCGCGAACCAATCCGCGCCTTGTCGCCGATTCCGACCTGACCGCCGATGATGGCATAGTCCTCTACAATCACGCCGCCCGAAAATCCGGTCTGCGCCGCCACAACCACATGCCGGCCGATGCGGCAATTGTGGCCGACGTGAACCATGTTGTCCAGCTTCGTGCCTTCGCCGATCGATGTCACCCCCAGAGCAGCGCGGTCCACGCAGGAATTGGCGCCGATCTCGACAAAGTCGCCGATCTCGACGCGGCCTACTTGCGGAAACTTGTGCCAGCGGTCGTGCTCCATCACATAGCCGAAACCATCGGCCCCGATCACGCAGCCGGAGTGCAGGATGGAGCCGCGGCCTATATCGCAGTTCTCGTAAACCGTCACATTGGGATGCAGCACACAGCCTTCGCCGAGCCCAACGCGTTTTCCGACGAAACATCCGGGGCCGATGGAAGATGCAACGCCGATACGAGCGCCGTCGCCGATGACGGCGTGCGGCCCGATGTAGACCAGCGCGCCAAGGCTCACATCCTTGCCGACGATGGCCGTTGGATGAACGCCTGGCTTTAACTCGGCCGTCGGATAAAAACGATTCAGCGCGCGCGCGAACGCGGCGCGCGGATCGGCTGTGCGAATTACGGTACGGGGTGAGGGGCTTGGCCACTCGAGCGGAACCAGGAGACAACCGGCGGCGGAGTTCCCCGATTGTTCAGCGGCCTTACGCGTACCCACGAAAGCGAGGTCAGACGGACCGGCATTTTCCAGCGCCGCGCCGCCGTTGACTTGCCAGTCGCCATCGCCTTCGAACGTTGCGCCCAACCACTCGGCCAGTTCACGAACCCGCATCAGCCCATGATAGCTAGGCGCAGAGAGCGGTGTACGCCGCGCATGACGCTATCATACGGTTTCATGTCCGCCTGTCCCTCCGCTGTCGTTGCTCCCACCGCGCGTGTTCATCCCGATGCCGTAATCGGGCCGGGGACGCGTATTGGAGACTTTTGCATCATCGAAGCCGATGTCGCAATCGGGCCGGAGTGCGTGCTTGAGCCTTACGTGTACGTAAAACGCTGGACGGCCATGGGCGAGCGCAACGAAATCTCCGCGGGAACCGTACTGGGAACGGACCCGTTGGACAAAGGCTTCACAGGCGAGCGCAGTTACTTGAAGATCGGCAACGGCAACAAGATTCGCGAACACTACACGATTTCGCGCGGCACGAAACCGGAGTCCACAACCGAGATTGGCGACGACAACTACATCATGACTTCGGGACATATCGCGCACAACTGCAAGATCGGCAGCAATACGGTGATTGCGAGTTGTGCGCTGGTGGCCGGTTATGTGGAAGTCGAGGATCAGGCCTTCATCTCCGGTGGTGTAGTGGTCCACCAGTATTCGAAGATAGGGCGACTGGCGATGATTGGCGGAAACACGCGCATCAATAGCGACGTGCCGCCGTTCTTCTTGTATGCAGGCTATAACGTGGAGGCCAAGGGCCTGAACGTAGTGGGCTTGAAGCGCGCGGGGTACAAGGCGTCCGATTTGACCACGCTAAAAAAGGCGTACCAGATTCTGTACCGCTCCGGTTTGAAGCTCGAAGAGGCTCTGGCGCGTATCGAGACCGAGATTCCGACGCCCGATACACTGCATCTGGTGAAGTTCGTACGCTCTAGCGAACGCGGAATCTGCAGAGAATAGATCGCAGGGGGAAAGTGGCCCCTCTCGCGACAAATCTCGACTACAAATCAGCTACTGATCGGCGGAGAGGAACGCACTCCTCTCCAGGCGCAGCAGACCTTCGGATCACGCTGCAAAATCTCACTTAGCCTGACTGGAAGCAGACTCTTTGCCGAGCGATTCGGGTACGCCGTAGCGCTGCTTCTTCGCACGCTCCCGGCCAGGTATGCGGTTTAGACGGTGAACCGACCAAGCAATGAGTAGCCCAACGGCGCCCTGCAGTAGAGACCAAGGCGGAAACCGGTCGGGCATCACTACTTGCCTGAACGTGGCCAGAACAAAAAAGGTCAATGCAAATCGGTCCAGAAGTGTCGTAGGCGCCGGGCGCTTTCCCACGAATCTCCATGTAAGCGCGACAACCGCGACTGCGTATGCGAGGAGTTCGGCAAGTTCTAATCGGGAAATCGAATAGGCCGAATCAT
>DATAUH010000466.1:0-6016 GCA_036268375.1 Bryobacteraceae bacterium
ACGAGGCGCAGACGGAGTTGGGGGCGCCGGTTTGCGCCGAGGCAAAGCAAACGAGAGCGAGGAAGAATCCGATGCGAAATCGGAGGCGGGGCATCCGCTAGGCATTATAGGAGCTCACGAATTTCTCCGCCAGAGAGACGCCGTTGTTTTCGCGAGGCGGCACGGTCAGCAGATGGGGGCAGCGCGCAGCGCACGACGAACGGTCCTTTCCACCGTGGCCAAGTGGCTGTGAGCGCCGGTGTAACGTCCCATCAACTGCTTTATCACCAGCAGCTTAGACCGTGATCCAGAGTTTAACAATAAACGAGCGGCGGCCGATTTGAGGCGACCAGCGGGAACGATATACTTCAACCGTTTATCGCAGGCGCCCCGGTATGGTGCTTTTGAGACTGCGGGCGGTCGAGAGGATCCGATATTAATGCCAGCAGGTATCAGGAAATGGATGGGCCGAACCATTGGATGTCTGCTTCCGGCCGTCCCGCTACTCCTTGTTTCTTCCCCCAGCGCGGCAGCAGCGCAGGCTCAGGCAAACCCGCAAAATCAAGCGGCAGTCATCAAGCAATACTGCTCTGGTTGTCACAATAATTCGCTAAAAACGGCCGGGGTTTCGTTCGATGGCGCCGATCTCGCGCGAGTCGCCGGCAATCCAGAGTTGTGGGAGAAGGCGCTCCGGAAGCTTCGTACCGCTCAAATGCCGCCCGCCGGATTGCCCAAGCCGTCCGATGAAGCGCGGCATACGCTAACGTCATTTCTCGAAACGGAACTGGATCACGCAGCGGCGACGCATCCCAATCCGGGAAGTCCCACAATTCACCGGTTAAACCGCGCAGAGTACAGCAATGCGATCCGCGATCTGCTGGCGCTCGATATTCATCCGGGCGCGAGTCTCCCGCCCGATGACAGCGGGTATGGATTCGACAATATCGGCGACGTGCTCTCGATGTCGCCGGTGCTCGTGGAGCGCTATTTATCCGTGGCGCGGCAGGTGGCGCGGTTGGCAGTCGGCGAAACAGACATCAAACCGGCGATCGATGTTTTCGATGCGCTAGGTGAAGTCCGGACCGGAGCGAAAGGACAGCGGGCCGGCCGCAACGACCGGATCAGCGAAGCCCTTCCTTTCGACTCCGTCGGCGGACTCTCGTTCCAATACACGTTCCCGGTCGATGCCGAGTATGTGTTTACGATCAAAATGGCGCGGCCTAATTCCGGATTTGGCGAGACCGCGCCGCCGGTCGGACAGGTTTTTGAGTTGAAAGTTCCGGTAAAGGCTGGAGTGCGGCAGGTCGGACTGACCTTCATGCGGTCCGATGCCCTGGCGGAGACACTGCCGGGAGCAGCGCGCGGTGGCGGCGGTGGCAGAGGCGCTGCCACGGGTCCGCCGACGCATCTGGATTTGCGATTGGACGGCGCGCGGTTGAAACTCTACGACGTGCCCGAAGGCCAGCGCGGGCGCGAGATCAACGAAATGGATATCGCCGGACCGTACAACATCACAGGGTCGGGCGATTCAGCCAGCCGTCAGCGGATTTTCGTTTGCCGGCCTGCCACGGCCAGCGAAGAGGAGCCGTGCGCCGGTAAAATTTTGTCCGCGCTGGGACGGCGCGCTTTTCGCCGGCCGTTTACGGCAACGGATTTAACCCCGCTCATGGCGTTTTACCGCCAAGGACGCAAGGAGGGTAGCTTCGATCGCGGCATCGAGATGGCGCTGCGAGCGATGCTGCTTTCGCCTGAATTTCTGTTCCGCATCGAACGCGACCCCGCGAATGCGGCGCCGGGCAGCGTCTACCGGGTTAGCGATCTGGAGTTGGCTTCGCGCCTTTCGTTTTTCTTATGGTCCAGCATTCCCGATGAGGAGTTGCTGACGTTGGCCGAACACGGCAAGTTAAAAGACGCCAAGACGCTCGAAGAGCAAATTGCGCGGATGCTGGAAGATCCGAAATCGAAGGCCTTCGTCAGCAACTTTACCGGACAGTGGCTGCTGTTGCGCAACGTGGATTTGATTAAGCCGGATGTGGAGCAGTTTCCGATCTTCGATGAAAGCTTGCGGCGCGCATTCCGGCAGGAGACGGAGTCGCTGTTTGATTACGTCTTGCGTCAGAACCGTCCTCTGACGGAGGTTTTGAGCGCCAACTACACCTTTCTCAACGACCGCCTGGCGGAGTTTTACGGGATTCCGGGAGTGTACGGATCGCGATTCCGAAAGGTGGATTTGACGGATCCGAATCGTGGAGGGCTGCTGGGACAGGGGAGCATCCTGACGGCGACGTCATATCCGACGCGCACGTCGGTGGTGTTGCGCGGCAAGTGGGTACTCGAAAGCTTGCTTGGATCGCCCCCGCCTCCGCCGCCGCCGGACGTGCCAGCGCTTGAATTGCATGGCAAGGGACGGCAACTTTCTATGCGCGAGGCCATGGAGCAACACCGTGCGAATCCCGTGTGCGCGTCATGCCATGCCCGTATGGATCCGATCGGATTCGCGCTCGAAAATTACGACGGCATCGGCGCATGGCGCACGAAGGACAACGGCGTCACGATCAATGCGTCTGGCAAACTGCCGGACGGCGCGGAGTTTACCGGTCCGGCGGGTCTGAAAAAGCTCTTGCTGACGCAGCATCGCGACGAATTTATCGAGACCTTCACGGAGAAGTTGATGACATACGCGATGGGCCGCGGGGTGGAAGCATCCGACCAGCCGGCGCTGCGCGAGATCGTTCGGGAAGCAGAAAAACACGGGATCACGGTAGAGGCGCTGATTGAGGCCATCGTGAAGAGTCCCCAATTTCAGATGAGGAGAACCAAGCAGTCATGAGGATCAATACGAATCGCGCTCTCAATCGCCGCACGGTGCTGCGAGGGTTGGGGGCGGCCCTGGGACTTCCGCTTTTGGACTCGATGATGCCGGCGCGCGCGGCTTCGAAGGCGCCCATGCGGTTGGGCTTTGTGTATACGCCGAACGGAATGATTCCCAAGGGATGGCTGCCGCTGAAAGAAGGAAGAGATTTCGAGATCACGCCGACGCTGCGTCCGCTGGCGCCATTTCGCGAGGACCTGATTGTGGTGAGCAATTTGACGCAGCGCACGGCGGCGGCTTTGGGCGACGGCGCCGGAGACCACGCGCGCGCAGGCGCCACCTGGCTCACCGGCGTACACCCGAAAAAAACGGAAGGCGCGGAGATTCGCGCGGGCATTTCGGCCGATCAGATTGCGGCCAAAGAGTTGGGTAAAGCGACTCAGTTCGCATCCCTCGAACTGGGCATCGAAGAGCCTTCGTTCGTCGGCGGATGCGACTCCGGCTATAGCTGCGCGTACACGAATACGATATCCTGGCGCGGACCGACGTCGCCGAACCCGGTGCAGATCAGCCCGCGCGTGATATTCGAACGGCTATTCGGCGATGGAGAGACAACGGATCCAGCCGACCGCCTGAAGCGGATGGAGCAGGATCGCAGCATCCTCGACTATGTGAACGGCGACGTGGCGCGGCTTGAACCGAAGCTGGGCGCACGCGACAAGGGCAAGCTGGATGAGTACTTCGAATCCATTCGCGATATCGAGCGGCGCATTCAGAAAGCCGAGCAGCAGACGGAGATCAAGACGCCGTTGATGCAGCGGCCGGCAGGCATCCCGGAGGTGTTCGAAGATCACGCGCGATTGATGAGCGACCTGATGGTGGTTGCATTCCAGACCGATATGACGCGCGTGATCACATATATGTTTGCGCGCGAGGGATCGAACCGCGCGTTTCCGGAACTGGGCGTACCGGAAGGCTGCCATGTGGTGACGCATCACCAGAACAATCCGGAAAAGATTGCGAAGGCGCAGGTGGTGGAAGAGCACCGCGCGAAGTCATTCGCGTATCTGGTGAAGCGCATGAAGGATACGCAGGACGGCGATGGCACGCTGCTGGATCACACGCTGCTGCTGTACGGCGCGGGAATCCGCGACGGCAATACCCATGACCACGTGGATCTGCCGTTGTTGCTGGCGGGTGGAAAATCGGCGGGAATTCAGGGAGGACGCCACGTGCGTTCCAGCGCGAATACGCCGATGACGAATCTGCTGGTGACGCTGCTGGACCGCGCGGGTCTGGCAGTCGATCAATTGGGCGATAGTACGGGCAAGATGGATCAGCTGGCCGGGGTGTAGCGTGCTATTGCGAATCGGGCTCTCTTCGGTACTACTTGGTTCAGCATGTTTCGCCAGCGACGCGAACCTGATCGAGGCGGTGCGCAACGGCAATCTGCGCGAAGTGAAGGCGATGATTACGGCGCACAGCGATGTAAATGCGCAGTCGCCGGATGGATCGACGGCGCTGGCGTGGGCGACTTACGAAGATAACGAGGCGGCGGTCGATCTGTTGCTAGGCGCGAAGGCGAAAGCGGCGACGGTGGATCAGTATGGTGAGACGCCGTTGTCGCTGGCTTGCGCGAATGGGAACGTGGCCATCGTTGAGAAGTTACTCAAGGCGGGCGCCGACGCGAATGCCGCACGCTGGAATGGCGAAACGCCGCTGATGATCGCCGCGCGCTCTGGCAACGCCCAGACTGTGCGGTTGCTGCTGGAGCACGGCGCGGCGGTAGACGCTACGGAATCACGTAAGGGACAAAATGCGCTGATGTGGGCGGCGGCCGAAGGCCATTCCGAAGCCGTGGACGCGCTGCTGAAGGCTGGCGCGAAGCCGAACACTGGATCGAAAGCCGGATTTACGCCTTTGATTTTCGCGGCGAGCAATGGCGACCCGAAGACGGCGGCCAGCCTGATCGCGGCCGGAGCCGACATCAACTATTCTGTCCCCGCGGGAATGAACGCGCTGACGATTTCGATGGCGGCGCATAAACCCACATTGGTCGAGCTGTTGATTGCGAAAGGCGCCGACCCGACAGCGAAGGACCGGAATGGAAGCACGCTGCTCCACAGCGCCGCGCAGTTGGGCGATGTCGATATGGTGAAGGGCTTGATCGCCAAAGGGCTCGACGTTAACGCGAAGACCGCGAAAACGCAAGGCGGGCGGGGCGGTGGCAATCGCAACGCCGGCCCCGGTGAGCAGACCCCGCTCATGATGGCGGCCAAGGGCGACCATGTGGAAGCGATGCGCGCGCTGATGGAGGCGGGCGCGGACCCGAAACTGACAGCGCAGGACGGTACGACGCTAATGATCGCGGCGGCCTCGAGCGGACACCTGGATGCGGTGCAGTATGCCTTCGAAATCGCGCCCGACGTGAAAAGCGCAACCGAGAAAGGCACGACCGTACTGCATGCAGCGCTGACCAATACGGCGGCCGTTTCAACGCCGGAAGATATTTGCGCGGTGATCCAGTTTCTGGCTGAAAAGGGCGCGGACTTGAATGCGGCGGATGCAAGCGGCAAGACGCCGCTGGTTCTGGCGGGTCCGGTCGATGGCGCGGCGGCGTTGATTCAGAAGCTTTCCGCGGCCAATGGCGCCGCTCCGAAAGACGCCTCCAAACAGCAATAGTTTCGCCCTGTATTTTCGGATGGCATATTTACGACATGCCAATCTTTTTATTTGCTGCGATCGATTTGATCGACTCGTCAGTCGCGATTTCCATTGTGCGCCAGTAGCGCATTGGAGGTTCAACTCCAATATTTTCGGACATTCCCGGCATTCCACTCCCCGAATAAGCATTGCGGCGTCAAATGAATGAAGGCCGTCATCGGAGGCGGCAACTTCTTTCAGTCCGTCAATCGCATCACCTTCGTCACCTGCGACTGGCATCGCCCAGCGCTGTGTTCCGAACGTCCGGATTGGAATGTTGCGCCACCCGTTTCAAAATTGCTTCGCCTCGGTCTGGCACTAATCGGAGGTTGTCTTTCAGACGATAGAGCCGATCGTATTCGCGATTTGCGCCTTTGACATGCGTAAACAGCAATCGAGACCGGTTAACCGCCAATTTTAAGAAAAGCTCCTCAATCTCGTTCGGTTGCATGTCTACTGCTGGTTATCTTAGCTCTCGGATGAAGCCGTACTTCACGGCCTTCGACCTACTTTCTGTATGGT
>DATAUH010000467.1:0-2860 GCA_036268375.1 Bryobacteraceae bacterium
CAACTTGCCCCACATAGTCGCGCACGAACTGATTCACATCCAGGAGCCCGACGAGAAACCGAAGCCAACCCTCCTCGAAGCTGCCATCAGAGAAGGCGCCGCGGATTTTCTCGGCGAGCTGATCTCCGGCGCCATCATCAATAACGCCCAGCGCACCTACGGCGACGCTCATGAACAGGTTCTCTGGGAAGAATTTAAAAAGGCGATGACCGGTGCTGACGTTAGCAATTGGCTCTTTCAAGGCGACCGCTCGCAGGGCCGTCCCGCCGACCTCGGTTACTATATCGGCTACCGCATTTGCGAGGCCTATTACCGCCGCACGCCCGACAAGCAGGCCGCCGTCGCGCACATCCTGCGCATGTCTGACGCCCCGGCCTTCCTCGCCGAGAGTGGATACACCGGCGCTCACTAACGTGCCGGCGCGAATGCCGCACCGCCCCTACTATTCAACAAAGCGCGACGTAGCGTCCTATGTCAATATAAGTTCGATGCAGCGCTTGATCTTGCCTATGATCGCACTGGCCGCCACACTTCACACTCAATCCCAAGGCTCTACCCTACCGGTCGAGACCAAGGTCTGGGTCGCAACGAAACTCTATTCGGGCATCCAGATGTACTTCGCGCACGCCGAAGGCGCTCCGGAATTCGATCTCGATCGCGACTTCCAGCAGCACCTCAAAGCTGCTTTTGCCGCACCCGACCGCCGTACATTCGACCTCGCCTCCATGGCGTTCATGGGCAAGCTTCGCAACGGCCACTCCTTTCTTCTATGACGAGTGGCTGTTCAAGAACTGCGGGCAGAATCTCGGCTTCACGTTGCTTCCCATGACTGATGGCTGGGTTGTCACCTTCAGCCGCCTGCCCGATCTGAACCCGGGCGACATCGTTTTCTCCGTCGGCGGCAAACCTATCGAGCAGTTCTACGCCGAGTACGACGGCATGATCGAAGGATCATCGGAGAGCACGCGCCGGCGCCGCTTTTTGTGGCAGACATACCTTTGGCCCGCTAAGTTCGAGCTCGGGCTTGCGGGCGGCAAACAAGTCGCCATCGATCGACTCCAACAGACGCTGCAGCGCACCCGCGGATTTCAAACTCCCCAAGGGGAACCGAAGCTCCCCGCCGGCATCGCCTACCTGAGGCTCTCATCGTTTGAGGACCCGAAGATCGAACTGTCGGCTGTTAAGCGCGTGAAGGAGCTGCAGTCCGCCCATGCGATCATCTTCGACGTGCGCGGGAATGGCGGCGGGTCCACACCGAGCCAGTTGATTGCAGCTCTGCTCAATCGCCCGTGGCGTGACTTTCGCTTCACGACCCCATTCTCGATCGCCCATGCAGGCGCGCAGAACCAGGTGCGCCTCATGGTTCCGACCCTGGAGCAGAATGAGTACGACAAGGGCTATCTCGATGCCTACGAAGAATTCAAGAACACCCAATCCTCACGCCCGGCCCGCTGCATCCCCCTGCCAAGGATGCGTATAACGGAAAGGTATTCTTGCGAATAGACGGCGCTTGCAATTCAGCCTGCGAGGATTTCGTCGAGCCTTTTCACGCCAGCCACCGCGGCGTGCTCGTGGGCGAAACGACCAACGGCAGTTCCGGACAGCCGTACATGTTCGACTTTGGCAACGGCATGAGCTTCCGCGTCAGCACGAAGCGGTACTACCTGCCGGACGGCGCCCCGTTCGAAGGCGTCGGCATTAAGCCAGATGTCGAAGTGAAGCCATCGCTCGCAGACTGGAAGACAGGCCGCGATCCGGTGCTGGCAAGAGCGTTGGAATTGGCCGGCCAATAGTTACCGCTGCGCCTCTGTTTTGTGGCGTTCACCCTTTGTAGCGCCGCTTCCCCGCCGCTCGCACTAAAATGGTTGCCAACCCTTGGAGCTGTTCATGAAAACGCCCGGCCCACAAGAATCTGCCTCCGCACTAATCGACGAGAGAATCAAGGAACTCGGCGATTGGCGCGGGAAGATGCTCGCCAATGTGCGCGACCTTATCCACCAGGCAGACCCCGAGATCGTCGAAGAATGGAAATGGAGGGGAACGCCAACATGGTCCCACGGCGGCATCGTCTGCACGGGAGAGACCTACAAGAAGGTCGTCAAGATGACGTTCGCCAAGGGAGCCGCATTGAAGGACCCGGCCGGCCTATTCAACTCCAGCCTCGACGGGAATGTCAGGCGCGCCATCGACATCCACGAAGGCGAAAAGATCAACGAAGCGGCCTTGACGGACCTCATCCGTGCTGCAGTGGCGCTCAATCTGATGGCCAAAACTAAGCCGAAGCCCGCGCCGGCCAGCCGCAAGCGGACCAGCTAGAGCCAATCGTGCGAAGCCCAACCCTCCGCCGACACGGGAAGATGGGCCGCATGGCATGAAGTGCGGTCACCAGAATAGAGAAGGCGATCAATACCTCAACTGGCTGTGGGGGCAACTTAAGCCAATGCAGCGTGCCAGCAAGCAGCGTGATCGAATGGCCGATGGTTAAGGCGATAACCACTCTGAGCAGGCGTACGAAGCGGTAGGGGCCGCCGCCGTAGCTTGCCCAGCCGACCGCCTTCCCTGTGAGCGTGGCGGGTAATAAGAGAACCAGAATAGACAGCAAGTATTCCGTACCTTCGCCAATGTGCTGCATGCCCAGGCTGACTATCGCTTTGAAACCTGCCCACGAACTGCCCGATCCTAAATGGATCACAAGCGGTCATCGGGCTTCATTAAAGTTACATCTCCGCTGGGAGAGGTCTAAGTAACCGGGATTGGCGGACCGCAACTTATCGCCGTTCCGCTCTCGGCCCGTATAGTTGGGTAAGTAGGATTTCTCAAGCAGGAGACGGGCGTCTACAAAAGGCATCCGATGATTATT
>DATAUH010000468.1:0-12517 GCA_036268375.1 Bryobacteraceae bacterium
GTAGGCCCCCCGAAGTCGCTGGCACTCGAAACGAGCGCCGGCAGGTACATATTTAAAGGCGAGATCGGCATTCCCGCTAACCTTACGCCCGGAGAATATGCAATCCGATTCGTGGCCTCAAGCGCCACAGCAGATTCCAAAAAGCCGATCGGCCTTTACTGGAGCAGACTGCGAATACTGGGTGAAGGCAACGCCTCCGGCGCTTCGGTGAAACACTGAGGCTGCGGTCGTGCGCGAATCTGGAGTCGCGATCGAGATCTCGGCGCCGGATCAACTTCCGTGCAGGCAGCGCCGTTTGTATTGTTGAAATTGTAGTTAGGTTAGAATGGACTGCGATGGCGAAGAAAAAAGCGGAAACAGGTTCCGAGGACAGCGTTCTCGAAGCAGCAGCGAAGGTGATTGGCAAAACAGCCGGAAAGATTGCGGCAACGGTTGGGATCGCGACTCCGGCCAAGCCGAAATCGACGAAAATTCCCAAGCTGGCAAAGAAGAACAAGCACCGCTTGCCGCGACGCCAGAAAAAGGCCGCTAAAAAAGCTGAGCAGCGACAAGAGGCGCAATAGCTCCGTTCCCGCACGATGGTCCGGCGCAATCCCGCCGCGACTCCCTTTCCCCGCGCCGTCCAACCCTTGCGAAGGGTCACGCGCCAGAACCTGTGCAGATTTAGCTTCACGCTACTCCCTTACGATTGTAGAATTCGCGTACGTCACTCCGCGGCTTTACGGCGCCGTTGATTCATAGAATCAAACCGCGCCCGGTGGATCACGATTCTTGCCTTGAATTCATGAGCCTTTAAGCGTTACACAAACCTGCTCTCTCATCTCGATCCGACATTCACCCAACTGATTTTGGGCATTCACAGATTGCTGCTTCTTAACTGGATACAAGTCTTTGGAACTCCGCAAAGCGGATATCTTGACGGACTGAAGCGGTTAAGTTTTCACCTGCGGCTTACATAACCGGCGCCCAGGAAAATGTCGGCGACTGGTATTAGAGTTATGCCGGAAAACGGCCGATCTCGTTCGTTATACATAATGTGCCGCATAGTCACAGCGATTTATATTGCGAACACCCACAACACATTGCTGATACGCAGCGTCTAACCCGTAAGAAGCTACTTGCTAACTGATAACTCGTCACACAGGAGCGTTTGTCATGCGCCCAATATGTACAGTGTGTCTATTAGTCACATGGTCGTCTCTCGCAAGTTACGCTCAAGACGCCGACTGGATCGCGCTTATGGCCGACGGTCACAAAGCAGAAGTTAAGCGTGACTACGCAGCGGCGCTGACCTATTTCCGCCGCGCAGCAGACACCCTCGAACGCTCGTCACCGCGTGATCCGCGGTTGGCGCAGGTTTTAGACGAACTCAGCGACGCCGAGCTTGCTTCAGGCGACGCTACCAGCGCCGAAGCCGATCTACGCCGGGCACTTAATCTGGTCAAGACTTTCGAGGGGCAAAACAGCCTCGATTCAGCTTTGCTTTCAGCTCACCTCGCGCTGCTTTACAGCAGCGTGGGACGCTTTGACGAAGCGGAAGGCCTTCTTCGCCGAGCCTTGGCCATCCATGTCGCGGGATTGGGCGAGAACGATTCCGCTACTGCGTCGATCCGCGTCTCCCTTGCCCAAGTTCTGCTCAAACGTAAGCAGTCTCGCCAAGCTGAGGACTTGCTCCAGAATGCGATTCGCACGCTCGAGGCAAATCACGATCGCGACGACCGCCTGGCGGCAGCGCTCAACGATATGGGCGTAATCCGCCAGTATCGCCGAGCGGACGCCGAAGCAGCAGATCTCTTTGAACGGGCGCTCGGCGTGCTCGAAGCCGCGCTAGGACGCAATCATCCTATGCTTTTGCCGTCGCTGGTGAATCTCGCGACCGTCCAAGCCGCGTCCGGACATTTCACCGACGCGACAGCTACCTGGAGCCGGGCAGATCACATCGCCGAAGATCGAAGTATCTCTGGATATCCGCACGTACGTGAGACACTCACCAGCTATGCAGCCTTCTTGAAGAAGACCGGCCAGAAGCAAGAGGCCGCGCGCGTCGGGAATCTGGCGAAAACCCTAGGACAGGACCACTGCTGCGACGACAGAGGCTGGACCATCGACGCGTTTGCATCTCGAAAATGATGGCGCGAGTCCGAATTCATCAGATCTAACCGGCCGAATCTCTGCAGCCTGAGCTACTTCCCTTTACCGGCGACAGTAAGTTCGTCATATAACTTGTCCCCGACCACTTTGTGTACCGCGGTGGAAGGATGCCCTTCGTGATAGTAATAAAAAGCCGACGGATTCGGACAAGCCGTAGCATCTTCGTCAAAAATCGCACGGCCGGCGCACTTATCCTTCGTGTTGTCGATGTGATAACGCGATGGGTTCTGCATCACGTCGTCGAAATACAGCCCCCAATCGCTCAGGGCCACCTGCGCATCTTTAAATTCCGCCTGCATTTGACTTGGGATCTTCCGCAGTTCGGGATTCAGGCGTATTCCAACCGCGCTGAACGCCGGTATAGCGGTCGGCAGCAGAGCCACACGAAAACGCCGGCCGCCCGCGGCGTACAGTTTGCGAATTTCGCTTTCCAGATTGGCAACCGTCTCCGAACT
Source organism: Bryobacteraceae bacterium (assembly GCA_036268375.1). Lineage (GTDB taxonomy): Bacteria > Acidobacteriota > Terriglobia > Bryobacterales > Bryobacteraceae > PALSA-243. The sequence goes on from DATAUH010000468.1 coordinate 2,607, forward strand.
AGGAAGCCTTCTGTCATTCAAGCCGCCCGCCAGAAAGAAAAGAGTCTCTTCAGGCGCGAAAACTACGGCTTTCGTTTGAACAAGCCCCAAAAACTCGTCCACCTGATCCATCATGCCGCGCCCGAGCAGCGCGTCTTTGACCTTGCGCCCCGCACCGAGGCCGCTTTGCCCTCCGCTCACCGCGAAATTCAGACTTTGCGTAGGTGAACTCTGCTTGGTGGACGCCGTCAGTTCGAACCCAAGTCGGCGCGCGAGATAGGCCACCGCTGTTGGCCCGTCGCCATCCACGTAACCCGCGCCAGTATCGGAATAGCTATCGCCAAACACGTATAGACGCGTGATCTTGGGTTCGGCCTGCTGCGCCAGGAGCGGAACTGCGGCGGCAAATACGAGTAAGGCTCTCATAAACTTCTCAGAGTATCCCAAGCGGGGCGCCGAGGTGTAAACGGGATTGCCTGTCTTTACCGGACTATTCGCGGGTCACGGAATTGTCGCGCTCTCCGGCTTGGCATCCACGCGGAGGCGGATCGAACCGTCAAACTGTGCGAAGGCCAATCTCCTTGAGGACGCTCTTCGTTATCCTACTCTTCGTCGCCATCGGGACTGCCCAACCCGCGTTTGATGTTGCTTCGGTCAAGCCCAACACTTCCGGAGATCGAAGCAGTTTCAAGCGAACGGAGCGGAACTCGCTCATCTTGCAAAACTGGCCGTTACGGCGCATTATTCTATGGGCATATGATCTGAAGGATTACGCCCTGACTGGCCCTGGCTGGTTAGCCTCCATTAACTTCGACATCAACGCCAAAAGCGATGGCCCAGTTGCCGAAACCCAGCTTCGTCAAATGCTGAAAGCTCTTCTCATCGAGCGATTCCGGCTGAAGGCCCACACTGCATTTCAGGACAAGCCGGCGTACGCGTTGTTGACGATGAAAGACGGGATTAAAGCAAAGCCCACCAACGACGGCTCGACTATAACGAATGACTGTGATCTGTCTCGCTTTCCGCAGACCACTAAACTCTCCTGCCGTCACTGTTCGTTGGACTATCTCGCCGAGGTGCTCTCGGGTCAACTAGACAGCATCGTCGTCAACCGGTCTGGGGTCCAGGCAACATATGCTTTTACCCTCGAGTGGAGTCCCGATTCAAGCACCGGCGTCGCGGCCGCCTCAATCTTCAGCGCCTTGAACGAACAACTCGGCTTACGTCTCGAACGCCGCCACGCACCCATCTCGATTCTGGTGGTCGAGAGCATCGCCAAAACCCCGGCCCAGAATTAGCGTGACGCCGTCATTCGATTAGCCGAAGTTCCTTCGCGCCGGCTAACCCGCCCTCCGCTCACGCATTTCCTTCGAAATTTCGCCAAGCTCATCGCCGCTCAGCAGCCTCTTAGCCAGTACAGTCAGAATCTCATCCTCGGCCTGAATATGATCGCGATACAGCGACCTAAGTCTTATGGCACTCTCGTGATAACGAGCTACGAAGCCGCTATCTTCCAACGGACTCTCAGCCAGTCGCTTGAGTTCCGCAAAGATCGACTCCGCTCCCACATGTTGCGCCTCGAGAGAATCCACAAACTCCGTTTCGGCAGCGGTCAGCTTTGGCCGCAGACGTGGAAAGAGACTGGCCTCCTCATCTCGCGTATGCAGCGCTCCGCTTGTATCGAGGAATTGGATGCTTCTACGGATCGCCTCAAGCGCAGTCGCGCGATCACTCTCCAGATGGGCGGCAGCATTCACTAACGTATCGAGCCGTTGCTCGATGCGCCGATGGCACGCCACCAAATGCTCCACTGGCGAGTCGATGGTTGCGGGCGCCGCTCCAATTTTAATCATGAAAAACTCCTGCTTCTATTCTCGCCCCGCGCCCGAACCCAATATGCACGCCGCCGCCCTCAGGAGGGCAACTTCGTCGCGTCCCAACCGCCGCCCAACGCCTTGATCAGCATCACGCTCGAGTTCATTCTTTGCTGGAGAATATTCACTTCCGTCAGTTGATTCTGCAGCGCGATACTTTGAACGGTCACGACGTCTAGGTAAGTTACAAGTCCACCCTTGTACTGATTTAAAGAAAGCGCCAGCGACTGCTGCGCCGCTTCCACTGCCGTCCGCTGCGCCTTCGCCTGCTCTTCCAGTACGCGCAAACTGGCCAGATTATCTTCCACTTCTTGAAACGCGCCCAGAGTCGCCTGCCGGTAGTTCGCGACTGCTTGATCGAAGCCAGCCACTGCCGACTCCGATTGCGCCCGCCGCTTTCCCGCGTCGAAGATCGTCTCCAACATCGAGGGACCTACAGACCAGAACCGGCTCGGCCATGCCAACCAGTTCACAAACGTTCCGCCTTCAAATCCGCCCGTTGCCGTAATCAGCAAGTTCGGGAAAAAGGCCGCGCGCGCAATCCCAATCTGCTCGTTCGCCTCCGCGGCGCGCCGTTCGGCCGCTGCGATATCGGGCCGCCGCTCCAAAAGCTGCGATGGGATACCCACCGGGACCACGGGCGGCAGCGATTGCAAAGGAGCTTCTTCCAGCCGCAACGTCTCCGGCGGGCGGCCTGTCAGCACCGCAATCGCATGTTCAAAGGTCGCGCGCGCCACGCCCACGCCCACGTCCTGCGCGCGCGCCGTTTCGAGTTGCGTTCGCGCCTGCGCCACCTCGGCGCGTGAGCTCAGGCCGCCCTCGTACCGCCTTTCTGTGAGCTCCATCGCCCGCTGGTAAGCCAGCATCGTTTCGTCCAGGATCCGCTTTTGCGCGTCCAGGCTTCTCATCTGAAAATAGTCGCTCGCCAGTTCCGCATGCAGACTAAGCCGAACCGTCTCCAGGTCGGCCGCGCTGGCCTGCGCCTCATCTCGCGCTGCCGCTACCGAACGACGCACCCGCCCCCATGCATCCAACTCATAGCTGACGTCCACCGGCAGCGCGTATGCGCCGTAATATCCGGCGTGCGTGCCGGTCGGCGCATTGGCCGACAGGCGATTCGTCGACACCGAAGGCGAAGCCGAAACCGTCGGAAACAGCGCCGAACGGTTGATTTGAATCAGAGCGCGCGCCTGCCGGTACTGCGCCTCGGCGGCCTTCAACGTTTGATTCGACGGATCTATCTGATCCTCTAGCCGGTTCAGTTCCTCGTTACCGAATAAACGCCACCAATCGGTCCGCAGCGTTTCATCGGCCGGCTGCGCCTGCTTCCATCCCTGGGACTCCGTAAAGGATTGCGGAGGAGCCTCACTGAATGCGGGCGCCATCGGAGCTTGGGGCCGTTTGTAATTCGGTCCCACTGCGCAGCCGGACAGCATCAATAACCCGGCTGCGACGAAGCCGCCCCGCGTTCTCACTGACTTCCTCCGGAACGCGCGGCCTTGCTGGCAATTCGCACCTCCGCGCCCGAAACCAGCGAATCAGATGGATTCTCGATCACCTCATCATTGGGCGAAAGCCCCGAAACCACTTCCACTTCGGTCCCGTAATCCTTGCCGATCGCGATCGGCCGCAATTCCGTTTTGTTGTCGCGCACTACTGCCGCTTGCATTCCTTCGGAGCGAAAGATCAGCGCGTTCACGGGAATCATTACGCTCGTACTCTTGGAGTGCAGCTTCAGATGTACCGACAAGAAAGCGCCGGGCAACAGTTCGCCGCGTGGATTGTCGACATCCACCTCCGTCAGCAGGGTGCGCGACGTTGGATCAATCGCCTCCGCATTGCGCACGATCTTTCCGGTGAATCGACGCCCGGGATATTCCGCCTGCGTTATATCCGTCGCCCCTCCCGGCGATACGTTGCGGGAGTACTGTTGCGGCACATTTACGTACACGCGCAACCGGTTGGTGGCTGCGATGTCGAACAACTCCTTGGCCGGCGCATTAGAACCTGCATTGATCAAGGCTCCGATATCGGTATTGCGCGCCGTGATCACGCCATCGAACGGCGCATATACCTTTTCGAACCGCTGCGTCTCTTTCAGGCGTTCCAAATTGTATTTCGCCGAGTCCACCATGGCCTTTTTGGCGTTCAGATCTCCCACGCGGTCTTCCACATCCTGCTTCGCAACCGAATCGCTCTTGAATAGCGCCTGATACCGCGTCGCCGTGGTCTGCGACAGGTCGTAGTTTGCCTGCGCCGTTGCCAGATCGGCCTGCGCCTGGTCCAACTGCTTGTCCACCTCCGGAGTTTCTATCTCCGCCAACAACTGGCCTGCCTTGACGTGCGCGCCGATATCGAAATACCACGCCTTCAGATAACCGTTGGTGCGGGCCCAAACCGGCGTCGCCACGTAGGCCTGCGCATTTCCAGGCAGCACGACCTCATCGACGGGCGCTCCTCTCTTGGGATGGACAACGGACACCGTGGAAACGGACATGTCCAGCGTCCTTTGCTTCAATGAGTCGGCCGCATGCACACGCGTCGCAATACCCGTCATAATTGCGAAGCCAATCAAACCCGCCACCAGGCACACTAAAATCGCGATGAGGAGCCAGGCCCAACGCGGCAGCTTGGGCGTCCCTATAGGAGCGTCTACGTGGCTACTCATGCGCTGGAACCTCCGCCGGCGGCCGCCGCGTATGGCCATGCAGGATTGCAAAAACAGCGGGAACGAAGATCAAAGTAGCCACTGTCGCAAACAGCAGGCCGCCAATCACGGCGCGGCCAAGCGGAGCGTTTTGCTCGCCCCCTTCACCCATTCCCATGGCCATCGGCACCATGCCGATGATCATTGCCAAGGCCGTCATAATGACAGGCCGGAAGCGCGTGAACCCCGCCGAGAGCGCTGCATCCACCGAGTTCATGCCCTCCAGCAGCTTTTCTTTGGCGAAGCTGATCACCAATATACTATTCGCCGTCGCCACGCCCATGCACATGATGGCGCCCATCATGGCAGGCACGCTAAGAGTCGTGTGCGTTACAAACAACATGAGGACGATGCCGGCGAGCGCGGCCGGCAGCGCCGTAATGATGATGAAAGGATCCAGCCACGATTGGAAGTTGACGACGATTAACAGATAGACCAGCACAATCGCAAAAGCCAGTCCCGCCACCAGGCCGGAAAACGATTTGCGCATCGTATCCACCTGCCCGCGTACGCGAATTTCCGACCCGCGCACCAGCTTTTTGCGGGCTGCGTCCATAATCCGATCGATTTCCGACCCAACGCTCGCCAGATCGCGCCCGTCCACACCCCCATAAATATCGATCGTGCGTTGAATGTCGTAGTGGTTGATGGACGCCATGCCGCCGCCGCGCGCAATGGTCGTCACATCGTTCAGGATCTCCGTCTGACCGCCCGGACGCGTTGTCAGCGGCAAATTCCGCAGCGCTTGTAACGACTGAATGTCGTATTGCGGCGCCTGCGTCACCACGCTGTAGCTCACTCCGTTTTGCGGACTCAGCCAAAATGTCGGCTGCGTTTGAAAACTACCGCTCAGCGAGATCAACAGGCTCTGCGCCACGTCGTTTTGCGTATATCCGCTCTGCGCTGCCTTGATGCGGTCCGTAATTACGTGAAATTTTGGCTCGTCGAAAGTCTGTTGAATGCGCAGATCGGCAATGCCCGGAACGCGGCGCATCTGCTCCATGACGACGGCCGCCAACTGGCGATTTGAGTCCGCATCCTTGCCCACGATCTGGACATCAATCGGCGCCGGAAGCCCGAAATTCAAAATCTGGCTGACGATATCGTCCGGCAGGAAATAAAACTCCACCCCCGGGAACTCCCGCGGCAGAGAAGTTCTTAACATCCTGACAAACTCCTCCGTCGGACGATGCTCCTGCGTCAAAGACACCATAACATCGGCGTCTGCCGGGCCAACAGGCGCTGAGTTGCTGTAAATCGTGTTGATGCTGCTATAGGGCAAACCGATCTCGTCCAGCACATTTTGCAGCTCGCTCTGCGGAATCTGGCGCCGGATCGACTGCTCCACCAGGTCGCATAACCGCGCCGTCTCTTCAATACGCGTGCCGGTTTTCGCGCGCAGGTGAAGCTTGAATTGTCCCGTATCGGACGCTGGGAAGAAGTCTTGCCCCAGCCATGGGTACAGCAGAAATGCTGAGAGACACACCAGCAGGAAGAGTGGAACAAACAAAAGCCGGCGGCCAACCAGTACCGCGAGGATGGCTTGGTAACCTTCGCGCAAATGCTCAAAACCGCGCTCGAATGTCCGCTGCAGCAGGATAAACGGATTTCGCGTGGGACCGTGATGCTGCAACCGCAGCAGATATTTCGCCAGCGTGGGAACAAGCGTTCGCGATAAACCATATGACGCCAGCATCGCGAACACCACGGCCTCCGCCAGTGGCACAAAAAGATAGCGCGCAACGCCGCTCAAAAAGAACATCGGGAGAAAAACGATGCAGATGCACAGCGTCGAAACCAAGGCCGGCACCGCGATCTGCGCCGCGCCATCCAAAATGGCGTGCTCGATCTCCTTTCCCTCGTCCAGATTCCGGTTGACGTTCTCAATCTCCACCGTCGCATCGTCCACCAGAATTCCCACCGCCAGCGCCAGTCCGCCGAGCGTCATAATGTTGATCGTCTCGTGCAGAAGACTGAGCGTGATGATCGAAATCAAGATGGATAGCGGAATCGAAATCGCAATGATGAGCGTGCTCCGCCAACTACCCAGAAAGATCAGGATCATTAACCCAGTGAGGCAGGCCGCAATCACAGCTTCCCGGATCACACCCGCAATCGACGCGCGGACGAACACCGATTGATCGGCAAGTGGCTGGATCTTGAGTTCCGGCGGCAGCGTCGCGGAAACCACCGGAAGCATTTTGCGGACTCCGTCCACCACTTCCAGCGTGGAAGCGTTGCCGGCTTTCATCACCGTTAACAACACGGCGCGGCCGCCATCTTGCCTCACAATATTCGTCTGCGGCGAGAATCCGTCGCGTACGTGCCCGATGTCGTGAATATAGATGGGCGTTCCATTTACAACTTTCACCGGAAAATCGTTGAAAGCCTCCACCGTCGTCGGGCTCGAGTTCAGATCGACGTCGTATTCGAATTGCCCAATCTTCGAGGTTCCGGCGGGAATGATCAGGTTCTGCGCACCGATTGCATTAGTTACGTCCGCCGGCGAGACGCCTTTCGATTGCATCTGCGCCGGATCGATGTCCACCATGATCTGGCGCTGCTTTCCACCGTACGGGTATGGAATCGCGCAGCCATTAATCGTCACCAGACGCGTGCGGATGAAGTTCACGCCGTAATCGAACAGCGCCTGTTCGCTCATTCCCTGGCCCGAAAGTCCCAGTTGGATGATGGGAACGCTCGAAGCATAATACGTCAACAGGAATGGGGCCGTGGTGCCTGGAGGAAGTTGGCGCAATACGGGTTGAGAAACTGCGCTTACCTGCGCCACCGCGGCATTGATATCGGCGCTTGGTTGAAAGAAAATCTTGACAATTGCGCGGCCATCGATCGACTGCGATTCGATGTGCTCAATATCATTCACGGTCGTGGTGAGAATGCGCTCGTAAATCGAAGTGATGCGCTCTTCCATCTCCTCCGCGCTCAGACCGGTGTAGTTGAACGCCGCGGCGATCACCGGAATATCTATGTTCGGAAAAATGTCAGTTGGGGTCCTGAGTATTACAATCGGAGCCAGAATCAAAATAAGCAGCGCCAGCACAATAAAGGTGTAGGGGCGCGCTAGCGCAAGTCGGACTATCCACATCCAGGGGTCAATCCAGTCGCATTTCGCCTAATTACTAGACGTCTGCGTTTCGAAATTAGGTTATATTTTAAAATTGTCTCACAGTAGCGAAACCCAAGAAAATAGCCCTCGCGGGCCAGGGAGACCGCGGGATGAAGCGGCGCGCCGCCGGATTCTTCAGGCGGCTCTCGACTTAATAGACGGAATCAGCTTCGCCCAAGTCACCGTCGAGGCTATCGCGGAGCGCGCCGGCGTTAGCAAAGCCACCGTCTATCGCTGGTGGCCAGATAAGGCAGCGGTCATAGTCGAGGCGTTCCGCGCCACCTTCGCACCGCAATTGCCCATGCACCATAGCGGTTCGCTACGGGAAGACCTGGCGCGACAATTGCGAGACTTTGCACATCTCCTCGCGGGTCGCGGCGGAAGAATGCTGCGGTCCTTCATCGTCGCGGCGCGCAGCGATCCCGAAGTGGCCGCCGCCTTCCGTTCCATCTGGCTGGACCCGCGACGCGAAGAAGGACGCGAGATGCTGCGCCGGAAGCAGTCCGCCGGACAATTGCGCAAAGATGCGGAGTTAGATCTGGTCTATGACGCGCTCTACGGGCCGCTGTTCTATCGTTTCCTGGTGCGAAACGAGCCGCCGTCGCAAAAGTACGCCGAAACCATTGTCGATTTACTGATCCGCGGCCTGTCGGAATAGCTCGCCCATCAGCCGGAGCGCGACCGGTTAATCAAATAGATCGTCAGGAATGTCAGCACGACCGCGGCTACGCTAAACTGCGCGCCGCTCCCCGTCCATGCGAGAAAGCCTCCGACGCCGGCCGCAAAAATCAGCACGATGACAGGGCGGCCCGCGAAACCGAATGGCCCTCTGACCACACTGCGCATTTTCGTGCGTCGACTCCCAAATGTCAATCCAACATCGCAGCCGGGAGACCTTAAGATGCCTTCGACGCCCTCGCCGCCATCACTCCGCTCGCGCAACAACGCGTCCCAACCTCGCTCCGATTTATAATCACCCAATGCGCACGCCCCGCCACCAGCCGTGGCGCTGGATGGTGGTACTGCTGCCAGGCCTACTGCTCTGGTTCACGCCGATTGCTGGGCTCTCGCCGCCGCAATCGCACCTCTTAGCGGTATTCGTCGCGACAATAGTCGCACTGATCGCGCAGCCTATCGTCATGGGCGTCAGCGTCCTGGTCGCCATCGCTCTTCTGGCGCTCACGCGAACGCTCACCCCCGCCCAAGCCCTCTCCGGCTTTTCCAATGTCACCGTCTGGCTCGTGTTTACCGCGTTTCTATTCGCCCGCGCTGTAACCGCAACCGGCTTCGGCACGCGCGTCGGCTACCTCTTTATCCGCCGATTCGCGCGCACTCCGCTAAGTCTGGGCTATTCGCTCGCAGCCGCCGATTTCTTCCTCGCGCCCTTCATCCCATCCGACACCGCCCGCGGCGGCGGGATCGTATTTCCAGTGGTTCGCAGCGTCGCCGCCGACTTCGGATCGGAACCCGGTCCCACATCCAAACTGATCGGCGAGTTTTTGATCCTGGTGTCCTATCACACCACCTACACCGCTTCCGCAATCTTCTTCACCGGCATGGCCGCCAACCCGCTCATCGCCGAATTCGCAGCCAACATCGGTCACGTCCACCTCACCTGGGGAACTTGGTTCGAAGGTTCCATCGTCCCGGGCTTACTCACGTTGATTCTCGCGCCCATCGTCATTCACAAATTAGCGCCGCCGAAATTGCAGGACACCACGTCCGCGCGCGAATTTGCCCGCCAGGCTCTGGAGCGCATGGGCCCCATGCAGCGTGCGGAAAAGTGGCTGGTCGTAATCTTCCTGGCCGTTATGGCCGGATGGGTAACGGCGCCCTGGCACGGCTTATCAAACACCGTCGTTGCCTTAGGCGGCGTCTCTGCGATTTTGCTGTCGCGCGTTCTCGAGTGGCAGGACCTCCTGTCGGAGAGCCGCGCCTGGGATGCGCTCGTCTGGTTCGCAGGCCTGGTCATGATGTCCGACATGCTGGTGAGCGGCGGAACCATTCGCGTGCTCTCCAGCCGCCTGTTTCATGTCATGACGGGCTGGCCGTGGGAGATTGCCCTCGTCGCGCTCGTAATCTCCTACTTATACATTCACTACAGCTTCGCCAGCATGACCGCGCACATCACCGCGCTCTATCCCGCCTTCTTCACCGCCGCGCTCGCCACCGGCGCTCCTCCGATGCTCGCCGCGCTGCCGCTCGCGTATTTTTCGAACCTCGA
>DATAUH010000469.1:0-1785 GCA_036268375.1 Bryobacteraceae bacterium
GTGACGCCTGCGATGGCGACCGCGCCCGAGACCATCGCGCCGTTGGGAACTTCGACGGATCGGCCGTTGACGGAGAGTTTAGGCATGCGCGTCCTCGTGTTTGCGGTCGGGGAGGTAGGGTTCGTAGGGAATCGCCGACGGCCGTCGCAAAATCTGGTCGGCAACCAGTTTTCCGGTGGCGAGTGAAGTTGTGATGCCGAGGCCTTCGTGTCCAGTGGCGAGATACAGGCGCGAATCGGATGCAATGGGGCCGATGAGCGGAAGCTTGTCGGGGGTAGCGGCGCGGAAGCCGGTCCAGGAGCGTATGGCCGAAATGTTTTTCAGGCCGGGCATGTATTCGAGAGCGCGATCGAGCATGCGCGAGAGCATGTGCGCGTCAATCGACGAGTGCTCGGCGCCGTATTGCCGCGAGGAGCCGATGAGCAGTTGACCGGTTTTTCGCGGTTGGACGTTGAATGCGACCGAATCGGTGGAGATGGAGTGCGCGCTCTTGAGGTATCCGAGTTCGACGAGCTGATGGCGCACCCAGCCGGGGTAGCGATCGGTGATCAAGAGGTGGCCTTTGCGCTTGCGGACTTCGATGCCGGGCGTAAGTTCCGGCGCCCAAGCGCCAGTGGCGTTGATGACGATGCCCGCAGAGATCGTAGAGCCATCGGAGAGCTTCATCTCGCCTCCCGTGAGTTCGCGCGCGCCCACGCCGACGCGGACTTCGGCGCCCTTCTTTGAAGCACAATCGAGCAGGTAACGCGCCGCGCAGGGTGGGTAGCAGACGCCATCGTCGGGAACGCGTAGCGCGCCGGCGAGGCCCGGACGGAGATTGGGTTCAGCTTCGGCGAGGGCGCGCGCATCGAGCACTTCGGCGCGCACGTTGATGCTTTCGTAGACGACACGCTTGCGTTCGACCTCGACCATCTCTTCTTCGTCGGCTGCGACCCACAACGTGCCGGCGTTGAGGTATTCGACATCGGCGGGCAGTTGGGGCGCAAGCTCCAGCCATAGAGAGCGCGAGTAGTTGGTGAGCGCGATCTGGGCGGGCGAATCGTCCATGACGACGAGATGGCCCATGCCGGCCGCGGTGGCGCCTCCGCCGATGACGTGCGGCTCGGCTACGAAGACGGACAGACCGGAGTTCGCGCATTCGGCGGCGCACGATGCGCCCACGATGCCGCCGCCGGCGATGGCTACGTCGAAGCTTGTGCGCATGAGGCGCGGATCCCGTAGCAGAATGGATCGGCTTCGTTGAGGATGAGATCGGCTTCGGCGTTGACGTAAGCGTAGCCCGTGATTTCGGGGTAGAGCTTGCCGTTTTCGAGCGACACGGAGCCTTCGAAGACGCTGCCGACGATGCTTTCCTGACGCCAGACCTGTCCTGGCTTCAGCTTGCCTTCAGCGTAGAGGCAGGCGACCTTGGCGCTGGTGCCGGTACCGCAGGGAGAACGGTCGTAGGCTTTGCCGGGGCAGAGGACGAAATTTTTGCTATCTGCGCCGGCAGCGGTGGGCGGTCCGAAGAGTTCGATGTGATCAATCTCGCGTCCGTCGGCGCCAGTAATGTGATTGGCTTCGAGCGCCTGGCGGATGCGCCAAGTGTAATCGGTGAGAGCTTCCAGGCGGCGGAGCGAAAGCTCCTGGCCATGATCGCCGACGAGGAAGAACCAATTGCCGCCCCAGGCGATATCGCCGTGAATTTTGCCGAAACCGGGAACTTCGAGTGGAACGCCGGTGCTGCTGCGGTAGCTGGGGACGTTACGGATGGTCACGCTGCCGTTGGAATTCAGGCGGGCTTCG
>DATAUH010000470.1:0-3131 GCA_036268375.1 Bryobacteraceae bacterium
TATGGGCGACCTCACCTGGGAATACGAACAAAAGCTCGTCTGCCCCAACAACCTGGTCGGCAAAATCGACCTCTTCCAGACCTCTCATCACGGCCTTCCGCGTTCCAACTCTCCGCAATTTGTATGGGCACTCCAGCCCAAAGTGATGGTCATGAACAACGGCCCTCACAAAGGCGGCACGCCCAGCGTCTTCGACATCCTGCGCCACTCTCCGGGACTCGAAGACCTCTGGCAGCTCCACCTCGCCCTCGGTACCCCGCGCGATCAGAACAGCGCCGATGACCTGATCGCCAATTTCGAAAACTCTCGCGACTGCAAAGGCGCCGGCATCGTCGCCTCCGTCGATTCCTCCGGCCGCTACACCATCACCAACATGCGCAACGGCTTCAAAAAGACTTACGACTCGCGCTAATCCCGCTCTGGCCGTTCCGCTCCACAACGCTGATGAAGCGCTGCCTGTCATTCACCCCTTGTCTTCCATTTGCCTGCTCTCCGCGCATGCAAATCGATCGCGTTCATCACCACCGTCCACCTCTTTCGCTCCACCGTCTTCGATGCCTCGATAGGATCACCCTCTTTCGCAACATGAAAATGTTTTAATAAAGAGGAATGCGACGCATGGCGCGGTTCATACTGGCCCTGATCGTTGGCTTGGCCCTCCTGATGTGGGCCGCATCCGGTGTGGTGCAAACCACCGCGAGCAAGTGGTTTGAGCGCGATATAAACTCACGTGCACAGTTGGTACTGACTGGCGCCAGCCAGTCGTTGGCCGACGCATGGTTCGACCCCACCAATCTCGACAAGCAGTTGCAAGCGCTGGCGCATGACGAGCGCGTCATGGCCGTGGCCGCCTGCGGCCGCGACTTGACTCTGCTATCCAAAACCTCCGGGTTCCCCGACGAGTTCAACTGTTCTGCAGTGGGGTCCCGCGTCCGCGCCGCCGACTCGATCGGCGACAGCCCCGAGGAGCATCTCCACGAGTGGAGCACCGTCGCGACGCTGCCCACCGGCCGCGTTCACGTCAGCGCCATGCCGATCCCTGCCCAGGGACAAGCGCTCGGGTTCGCGATCATGGTGCATGACTTGAGCTTCATCGATCGCCGCGAAGCCGCGGCTCGAACCTTCGTGATCGTGGTCTTCGGCTTCCTGGCGGTGATGGCCTTCGGCGTACCCATGCTGGTCGCCAAGCGGGCGCGTTCTGACTGGAGCCTCGAACTCCGCAGCCTGCTGCGTGGCGGCGGGAAGCAAAGCCGTGAATTTCAACCGATCCTCAGCGACATGCGCGAATTGATCGGGCGCATGTCCAACGAACGCGAAGACGCTCCCGGACAGTGGACCGCCGAACGCCTGAAACAGACTTTAAACCGGTATCTGCATGGCGAGAAAATCGTCATTCTGGCCAATCGCGAGCCCTACATCCATCAGCGCAGGGCCGATGGCCAGATTGAGATTCAGCATCCCGCCAGCGGTCTGGTCACGGCGCTCGAGCCGGTGATGATCGCCTGTTCCGGGGTATGGATCGCCCACGGAGCCGGCAGCGCCGACCGCGAAACGGTGGACCGCCACGATCACGTCCGCGTCCCACCCGGCGAAGAGTCGTATCACATCCGCCGTGTGTGGCTCTCCGACGCCGAACAGCAGGGTTACTATTACGGCTTTGCGAACGAGGGCTTGTGGCCGCTCTGCCACGTCGCCCACGCTCGGCCGATATTTCGTTCCGAAGACTGGCGGCAGTACCGCGCCGTCAATCAAAAGTTCGCCGATGCGGTCTGTAGTGAAGTCGATTCCAAGGATCCCATCATCCTGGTACAGGATTACCACTTCGCACTGGCGCCAGCGATGATCCGCAAGCGGCTGCCCACCGCCACCGTAATCGTTTTCTGGCACATTCCCTGGCCCAACGCCGAACAGATGGGCATCTGCCCCTGGCGCAATGAGATCCTGGAAGGCCTCTTGGGAAGCAGCATTCTCGGTTTCCACACTCAGCTACACGCCAATAATTTCCTCGACTCTGTGGACCGCTATCTCGAAACGCGTATCGACCGCGAGCACAACGCCGTAGTGATGCAGGGCCACCGCACTCTGATCCGTCCGTATCCGATCGCGCTCGAATGGCCCGTCCGATGGGTTGAGACTTCGCCCAGCCCCGAAGAGTGCCGCGCGCAGGTGTGGCGCGAACTTGGATTGAAGCGCGACGCGCTGCTGGGAGTCGGCGTGGACCGTCTCGATTACACCAAGGGCGTTGAAGAACGATTGCTGGCCGTGGAACTGCTCTTAGAACGGCATCCCGAATTTCGCGGCCGCTTCAGCTTCGCGCAACTCGCGGCGCCAAGCCGCGTCAAGATCGAGCGTTACCGGGACCTCAACGAAACAGTGGAGCGTCTGGCCGAACGCATCAATCTGCGGTTCGGGAAAAAGGACTATAACCCCATCATCCTGTTGCGCTCCCACCATGAGCCGCCGGAGGTCTTCCGCTATTTTCGGGCGGCCGACCTCTGTTACGTAAGCAGCCTGCATGACGGCATGAATCTGGTCGCCAAAGAGTTCGTGGCCGCGCGCACGGATCTCAAAGGCGTGCTTGTGCTCAGTGAGTTTACCGGCGCGGCGCGCGAACTAACCGAAGCGCTGATCGTCAATCCCTACGATCTCGAAGGCAGCAGCGAGGCCCTCGCCGCCGCTCTGACAATGCCCTTGGACGAACAAATGGATCGCATGACCTCGATGCGGTCTCTCTTGGCTCAATTCAACGTGTACCGGTGGGCCGGAAAAATGCTTGTAGACGCCGCCCGCTTGCGCAATCAGGAGCGCGTCACCGGACGCTTGGCCGAGCGCACAAACGCAATTACCGCAGTCTGACGATGCGATTCACGCCGGACCTGATGCCCGGCAATATCACCGGCGCCGACCTGGGTCCTAGCCCGGATTCTCACACCGTTTCTACTGCGGCGCGTGATAAGGCCGCGTCTACTTCGTTGCGCTTAGCCTGCATTTCTCACACAGGTTCGTCGCGAGGCGCGTGAGAAGGCCGTGGATACGAGGCGCGCGAAGGTCAGCGCGCGGAGGCGTACTTGAACAGTACGTCGAGCACGCTGAACGAGCGCAACGAAGTAGGCACAGCCTTATCGCGCGCC
>DATAUH010000471.1:0-4898 GCA_036268375.1 Bryobacteraceae bacterium
ACGGCTACTTACAAGGCTGCAAAAGCCAGGCAGGGCGACGGGTTGCCGCCTCTCGATGGCTCGACGGTGGCGGACGCGATTCGCCTTTTGACCGAGTTGCTGGGCAGGCATCCAGGCATGACCGCGGCGCACTTTACTCTCGGCAGCATCTATGCGAACGAGCAGAGGTTTCGTGAAGCTGCCGATGAATACCGCGTTGTTGTCCAACAGGATCCAGGGGATACGACTGCCCTGGCCGCCGAGGTCAAGGCGCTCGTGGACGCCAGTGCTTATACTGAGGCGCTGGCCCCGGCCCGGGCCTACGTGCGTCAGAAGCCGGACGATTCCTCGGGACACGTCCTCCTGGGGATGATCTACCGCGGCCTTGGCGATTACGCGAAGGCCGAGCCGGAACTCGAACTTGGAGCCGCCAGAGCGCCGGACGATTTTGAAGCGCGCTATCAACTCGGATTCGTTCTGGCTAAGCTCGGAAAACCCGACCAGGCTCTGCCTCAACTGCGGCAAGCTGTCGCGCTGAACCGGGGAGATAAGTCGGCCCAGTTCCAGCTCGCGGCAGTGTTGCGCGCTCTTGGCCAGAACCAGGAGGCGGGAAAGATCGTGGAGCAGTTCCGGAAGACAACCGATGTCGAGTTTCGGAACAGCCAGCTGACCTCCGATGGCATTAAGGCGAATGATCTGTTGGAGGCGGGGAAGCCGGCGGAAGCTGCGCAGATTTATCGCCACATGCTGGAAGAGAAGCCGGACAGCGCCTGGACGGCTTATAACCTCGCGCTGGCTCTGGAGGCCATGCACGATACGAAGGGTGCGGAGGAGGCACTGCGCAAAGGGATCGGCATCGACCCGAAACTGGCAAAGATTCGCGCCGAGTTAGGCCAGTTAGAACTTGCGGACGGCGACATAGGGTCCGCCCAGCAGTGGCTCCAGTCTGCCCTTGACCTCGAACCGCAGCTGGTCGATGCCCGCGGGAATCTGGCGATGATCGATGCCAGAAAGGGAGATTTTACAACCGCCGAGAAGCTCCTTCGTCAGGCTCTTGAAGACGATCCGGAATTTAAGGAAGGCTACCTGGAACTGGGGTTGATCCTTGTCCGGCAGGACAGGAAATCCGACGCTGAGAAGGAACTGGACAAAGCCGTCGCGCTTGCGCCGCAGGATCCTGCAACTTTGTCGGCCGTCGGAAAAGCGAAAATGCAAATGGGCAATGCGAGTGAAGGGATTGCGCTCCTTCGGAAAGTGGCCGATCTGGCGCCCGATCTGGCCGCGGCCCATCTGGATCTGGCGCTGGCGCTCGCCGACAGTTACAACCTTTCCGCGGCCCTGGTGCAAACGAACGAGGCGGTACGTCTTGCTCCGCAATCCGGTGTCGCGCATTTCTATCGCGGGCGGGTTATGTACGACCTGGGCCGCACGAGTGAAGCACGGCCTGAATTCGAAACCGCGTGCCAACTGGTTCCGCAAATGGGTGAGCCTCGCTATTTTCTGGCCCTGATCGACAGGCAGGAAGGTAAGTACGCGCTGGCGGTCAGTCTGCTCCAGGAAACCGTGAAACTACAGCCCGGCAACGTAAGGGCTTGGTACATGCTGGGCCAATCTCTTGACCAGGAGTCGGAGACCGCGGAGGCGATCGCAGCCTGGCGGCAGGCGATCGCGATCGATCCGAAGTTCAGCCAGGCCCTGTTCAGCCTGGGGCGCGCGCTGCGATCGACGGATGAGGCTGAATCGAAGCAATTGCTCGCGCGCTACGTCGCCGTGCAGAAAGAACGAAGAATCCTGGACCGCGCGGATACGCTGGGGAACAACGGGATTGAAGCAGCGTCTGCTCACGACTGGCCCGCAGCGGTCCGAGAGCTGAAGGAAGCGATCGCTGCGTGCGGCGACTGCGCTGCAAAAGCCGACCTTCACAGGAAACTGGGTATCATCGATTGCCAGTCCGGGGATCTTCACGACGGCGAAAAAGAACTGCTGGCGGCGAAGGCGCTCAATCCAACTGATCCCGTTACCCAGGCGGCGCTTGAACTGGTTGCCCAGGCTCGTAACCAGCATTCGGCCCCGGCCGCTGGGAAGGCGTATTAGTGCAGTCCGTGCGCAGTTTTCTCCTGCTCGCTCTTACGCTCGCGCTGGCCGCGCCGCTGGTGATCGGGGTTAAAGTTCTTTCCCAGATGGTTTCCGGGAATGCCACCGATCAGCCGGTGCGTCCTCTTCCCCCCGGCATGACGGCGCCGATTGTCGATTTCCGCGATATCGCCGCACAAGCCGGCCTGACCGCTAAGATCATCTCCGGCGATCTGGATCAGACATACATTGTCGAAAACACCGGCACCGGGGTTGCTATCTTCGATTACGACAACGACGGCCTTCCCGATATTTTCCTCGTGCAGGGTGACCGTCTGCACAATACGGGAGCGCCGCTCACTCCGCACCTTCATCACAACCTCGGCGGCCTTCACTTCGAGGATGTCACCGCTAAAGCCGGTATCGGCCACCTCGGCTGGGGGCAGGGAGTCTGCGCCGGCGACCCGGATAACGACGGTCATGTCGATCTCTTCGTCACCCAGTGGGGCCACAACGTCTTCCTGCACAACCTCGGAAACGGCACCTTCCGCGACGAGACGAAGGAGCGCGGTCTTTATCGGCCGGAAGCGCGATGGAGCACCGGATGCGCATTTATCGATTACGACCGCGACGGGTATCTCGATCTGGTGGTGGCTAACTATGTCAATTTCAAAGCGCAGGATTCGCCCCCACCCCGCACCGAGAGCGGTTGTAACTGGAGAGGCATGCCGGTCCCCTGTGGACCGCGCGGCCTTAAGGGCGAGACGATGACCCTGTATCACAACGATGGGCATGGGCATTTTGTCGATGTCACCCAACAGGCCGGGATCGAGACCCCACCCGAGTATTACGGATTCACTGTCCTGACCGGCGACTTCGACAACGACGGCTGGCCCGATATCTTTATTACCTGCGACTCCACTCCCAGTCTGTATTTCCATAACAAACGCAATGGGACATTTGAAGAGATGGGTCTCGCCAGTGGACTGGCCGTGAACGAGGACGGCCGCGAACAGGCCGGCATGGGCGCCACCGCCGCCGACTACGACGGCGACGGGCGCCTGGATATCCTCAAGACAAATTTCTCCAACGACACCAATACGCTCTACCGGAATCTCGGGAATAACAGCTTCGATGACGTCACCAGCGCTGCCGGTCTGGCAACGCATACCCAGTATGTGAAATGGGGAACTGCCTTTCTCGACTTCGACAATGATGGATGGCCCGACCTCTTTATCGCCGATGGCCACGTTTATCCATTTGTCGAGAAGTACAAGCTTGGAGAAGAGTTCAAACAGCCTCGCCAGCTGTTTTGGAACCGCGGCGACGGTCAGTTTTTCGATATGTCCTCGACCGGCGGCCCCGGCATTACAGCAAAACACGCGTCCCGCGGTATCGCCGTCGGCGATCTCGACAACGACGGCTCCGAGGAGATTGTGACCGTCAATCTCTTCGAGGCGCCTTCGCTGCTGAAGAACTTCGGGGCCAGAGGCAACGCGCTGCTTGTGCGCGCCGTAACCTCTTCCGGCCGCGACGCCATTGGTGCGCGACTGACTTTGACGGTTGGCGGGCGGAAGGAGATCGATGAAGTCCGCAGCGGCGGCTATCACATTTCCCAGGGAGACTTCCGCGTCCACTTCGGCATGGGCCGCGCCACCAAAGCAGATCTGACGATCCGCTGGCCTGACGGCCCGGTGACTAACGTGGAGACCATTCCGGACGTGAACGCGAATCAATGGATCGTCGTCCGCGAAGGGCGCGGGATTGTCGAGCGCCATCCCTTCACGCACGACAGCCCATGACCGGATGTGTACTTATGCGAGTTCAGCGAATGCTGAGCATACTTTTCGCTTACGTAACAGAATCATCTTCACGAAATCTGAAACGAGGGTCGGAAATGAATCTTTCAAGACGAAACTTTGCCAGGGTTTGCGCACTGACCGCCACCGGACGTGCCCTTGCGGGCGCATTGCCGGGGTTGGCTCAGGTGCAGGGAGAACACATTAACACCACCACGGTGCATCCGGTGCCTGCGATCCAGGACAGGGAAACACCCGAACAGAAAAATGCCCGCATGCAGTGGTTCCGGGAAGCGCGTTTCGGCATGTTTATCCATTGGGGCCTGTATTCGATTCTCGCCGGCCGTTGGGAGGGTAAGGAAGTCCCGGGAATCGGCGAGTGGATCATGAACCGCGCCTCGATCCCCGTGGCTCAGTACAAGGCTCTCGCGGCCCGCTTCAATCCCACCCAGTTCAGCGCCGCCGGAATCGTCGGCCTCGCAAAATCCGCCGGCATGAAGTACATCGTCATCACGTCGAAGCACCACGACGGCTTTGCGATGTTCGATTCGAAGGCGAACCCTTTCAATATCGTCCAGGCAACTCCCTTCAGGCGCGATCCGCTCAGGGAACTTGCAGCCGAGTGCCGGAGGCAGGGAGTTAAGCTCGGCTTCTATTACTCTCAGGATCAGGACTGGACCGCGCCCGGAGGGGCGGCGTACAGGACCGGCGATCACCAGCCGCCGACTTTCCATTGGGACCCCGCCCAGAATGGCAGCTTTGCCACTTACCTCGAAACCAAGGCTATCCCGCAGATCCGCGAGCTGCTGACTAACTACGGTGAATTTCCGGCGATCGTGTGGTTCGATACTCCGACAAAGGATATGACGCCGGAGCTAGCCGGCAAGATTGTGACGGTCCTCAATCAGCATCCAAAATTGATTTGGAATAATCGCCTCGGCGGTGGTTATCAGGGCGACACCGAAACGCCGGAACAGTACATTCCGGCGCGCGGCTATCCGGGGCGCGACTGGGAATCCTGCATGACGATGAACGACACGTGGGGAT
>DATAUH010000472.1:0-6118 GCA_036268375.1 Bryobacteraceae bacterium
CGCGTCCGTAGCTTTTTTGCTGACAATCACGCCTTCGTCGAACATCGCCTGCCGCAGCAGCTTGCGAATGTCGGCGTCATCGCTGATCGTCTCCGCGATGATGTGGCGCGCGCCTTCGAGCGCCTCCTCTACATTCGCAACACCTTTTTCCGCATCTACAAAAGTGGCCGCAAATGTTTCGAGCGGTGCGCCCGTGGGCTCTTGCTTCCACAGATACTCGGCCAGCGGCTCCAGCCCTTTCTCGCGCGCGATCATCGCCTTCGTGCGCCGCTTCGGTTTGTACGGCAAGTACAAATCTTCCAGCTCGCTCTTGTCCAGCGTCTTCTCGATGCGCGCTTTCAGTTCGTCCGTAAGCTTGCCTTGCTCCTGAATCGACGCCAGAATCGACTCGCGCCGCGTCACCAGCTCGCGAAAATATTGCAGCTTTTCCTCAATCGCGCGAATCTGCACTTCATCCAGATTGCCGGTGACCTCTTTGCGATAGCGCGCGATAAACGGCACCGTCGCGCCCTCATCGAGCAGTTCGATCGTGGCCAGCAGGCTCTTCATCGAAACCTGGAGCGTCTGGGCAATATGTATCAGGAGTTCTGGGGATAGGGATTGAAGTTCAGGCATGCAAGAAAAGCTGATTGTAGCGCTCGCCTCTTCGGCGCGAAAGGGGAAATCCGAGCGGCTATAGCAGCGTCAACGGGCGTGTCTCTGAGCCCATGCGATAGGCGCGTCCAGGGTCGACTTCGGCCGCCGGCAGGGAAAGCAGCACGGGCCGGATCACCAGCAAAATCATGTCTTCACTCTTGGTCTTCGTCCTCACCGATGTCAGCGCGCTTAATCCCGGGATGCGTGATGCGCCCGCCAGCCCCGCGATAGTGTGCGCCTGCTCGGCATCCAACAGCCCGCCCACGACGGCCCATTGTCCCATCTGCAGCGTCACGTTCGATTTCAACGCGCGGTTCCCAATCACCGGAATTCCGTTCACCGAATCGCCCGTCAAGATTTTGTACTCCGCATCTACATCCAGCGTTGCCAGTTCCCGCGAGCGAATCGCCGGCGTCACCTTCAGCGTCAACCCTAGATCGACAAACTGAAACGACGGTGGCGGCGTATACGCCGTGCCCCCCTGCGTGAAACTTGCCGGCCCCTCGTATTGCGACGTCATCACCGGGTACTGCTGACCAATGTGCAGGGTGGCTGCAATCCCGTCCGTCGTGCGCAGCGCCGAATCCAGCAGATTGGAGCTTGAACTCTTCGACATCTGCGCCACCAGCGCGGCATTCATGACGCCCAAGCCGATCAGCGTCTTTCCGCCCCCGAACTCCAGCAACCCCGAAATGCTCGTGGGAGGCGTAGCCAGATTGTTGAACCAGTTCGTGAGCATCGAAAGCGAAAAGACATTCGGGAAGTCCACGCCGTAGGTCACCATGTCGTTGCGCGTCACTTCCAACAGCTTCAGTTGCACCATCACCTGCGCCGGCGGCCTCACCAAGTCTTTAAACAGGCCGCGCGCAGCCGTCACTTTCGCCAGCGTGTCGCGCAGAATCACGGTCTTGGTTTGGGTATCGAATGCGACCTTTTCGAGCCCCACCGCCTGCTGAACCGCCGTCACGGCTTGATTGAAATCTTGCTGCGTCACGCTGTCGGGCAACGGAATCGCCACCGCCACGCGCGGTTGCCGCTCCGTGCGTTTCTGTGGCGTATCCTTCACCACCAGGAACATCTTGTTCGTCAGGGGGACCACGAAGGTTCCCGTCGCCGCCTGCAGCCCTTGCATGGCCACGTCGAAGTTCACGCTGCGCAAGCGGAATCGCAACGTCGGCATTGGCTCATAATCGGTATCGAAGGTGCATTCGAGGCCGAAGATCTTCGCCAGATCGCCCCAAACCTGCTTGGAATCGCCGTGGAGATCGATGTCGCCTGTGCCGTCGTCAGGAGCCAACTCGGGCGGAGACGTGACGCGCGCCGCGTCCCACAAGTCGCGCGCCGTTGCGTCTTCTGGTTTGAAGTACTCCGGCTTCGGCTCCGGCTCCGCATCGGCCGATCCCTTGGAATCGGGCATCGCCAGCCCTTCTAATGCCGCGCGCGTGCGGATCGCCTGGCTGTGCTGCCAGTAAGTCGTATTCTTGGGGTCCATCGCCGCCGCTTCGGCGTAAAACAGATACGCCTGGGCGATGTGCCCCGCCTTTTCGGCCGCGCGCCCCTGCTCGTATAGATCCCAAGCCGATGGTTCATCTGCCAAAACCGGGGCCGACACCAGTAAACAGAGCACGGCCGCAAGAACCCTCACAATGCAAATGACGGTTGCGCGTACGAAAACGTGCAAACGATCTTTACGCAATTCTGAACGCCGTGCCCCGTGGAATGGCCCGCGTGTTCCTCTTCCCGGCCTATGCGATCTTAAGAGGATAGCCGCCACGATGAACGAAATTCTCGAATCGCTCCACCGTCATCCCGAAATCTGGATCAAGCCGGTGGTCGCGTTTTTGATCACGCTTGCCATCGCATATGTCGTTCGCCGCATCTTCCTTGGAGGACTGCATCGCTGGGCGGAACGCTCCGGCGCCCGCGCGCTCGCCGTCCTGCACGACACCCTGCGCCGCCCCACCCAAATCTGGATTTTCATCCTCGCGGTGCACTTCGCCATTCAATCGTCGGACCTGCCGGGCGCCGTCACGCGCCACGCGCCCGAAGTCCTGCAAGTGCTCTTCATCGTCTCGCTCACCGTGATGTTCATGCGCATGGCGGGCGATCTGGTGCGCAACTTCGGCGACCAGATTCCCGGCGCCGTTCCCGTCACAACCCTCTCGCAAAACCTCGCCCAACTCGCCGTTCTCATCCTCGGCATTCTGATCGGCCTGCGCGTCATCGGCATCGAAATCACGCCCATCCTCACGGCATTGGGCGTCGGTGGTTTGGCCGTCGCATTGGCTCTGCAGGATACGCTTTCGAACCTCTTCGCGGGCTTCTACATCAGCGTCGCGCGCCAGATCCGCCCCGGCGATTACATCAAGCTCAACACCGGCGAAGAGGGCTACGTCACCGACATCAGTTGGCGCTCTACCGCCATGCGCGGCCTCTCCAACAACATGATCATCGTGCCCAACGCGAAGCTGGCGCAGGCCAACGTCACAAATTATTACCTGCCGGAAAAGCGTATGGGCACGTCAGTGGAAGTCAGCGTCGGCTACGAATCCGATATCGATCATGTGGAGCGCGTTCTGCTCGAAATCGGGCGCAAAGCGGTCACCGAAGTGCCCGGCATGCTGCCCGAACCCGGTCCCTCCGTCACTCTCGACCCTGGCTTTGGCGATTCGGCGCTCGGCTTTAAGCTTGGCTTCCAAATTGCCGAATTCTCCAACCAGTACAGTGTGCGCCACGAAGTCCGCAAGCGCATCTTCAAGCGCTTTCGCGAAGAGGGCATCTCCATGCCCTTTCCCCAGCGCGAAGTCTGGCTGCACAACGCACCCGAGCGTTAGCCTGCATCTCTCACGTAGGTTCGTCGCGAGACGCGTGAGAGGGCCGTGGCTATGAGGCCCGCGTAGGTTAGCGCGCGGAGGGCCGCGCGGCGAGCACGGTCAACGAGCGCAACGAAGTATCACCGCCTTCTCGCGCGCCGTCGCAGAACCTGGGTGGGACTGCAGGCTAGCCCTTCCGCCGCCTTGCATCGCCGCTCGAAACCCTGTAGCTTTGAACCTGAGCGTCAACCCGTCAACCTATGACCCCGCCCTCCACGGATTCCAAGTACGTCACAGGCGTCGTCACCATGCGCCGCGAACTAAGCTCCGAACTTTGGGTAATTCGCGTAATGCCCGCATCAAAAGTCAGCTTTAATCCCGGCCAATACGCCACTCTCGGTCTGCCCGCCGGCGAAAGCCAAAAGATGGTGGAGCGGCCCTACTCCATCGCGTCGTCACCATACGATGATGAGCTTGAGTTCTACCTGGAACTCGTCCCGCACGGCAAGCTCACGCCCGCGCTTCACCGAGTGCCTGTCGGCGGCGAGATTCAGATCCGCCGCTCCACCAAGGGCGCCTTCCTCTTCGATGTCAAAAGCGGACATCCCCACCACTTCATGGTCGCCACCGTCACCGGCGCCGCGCCCTATATCGCCATGCTGCGCCAGTTCCGAACCGACCTGGAGCAGGGAAAGCCCGCGCCGAAACGCATGGTCCTGCTGCATGCGGGCAGCGTTTCCGAAGAGCTTGGCTACATCGATGAACTCAACGCCGCAGCGCGCGAATACTCCTGGTTTGAATATATCCCCACGATCAGCCGCTGCTGGCTCGATCCATCGTGGAAGGGCGAACGCGGCCGCGCCGAAGACATCGCGCGCAAGTACCTCGACGCCGCCGGCTTCACCGCCTCCGACACCACCGCGTACCTCTGCGGCAACCCGCAGATGACCGAGAACATGAAGGGCCTGCTCAAACGCAACGGCTTTGAAAAGGAGTCGGTCAAAGAGGAGCTCTACTGGCCGGCCGAAAAGAGCGCGGTCGGATAGCCGAAATGCGGCGTCTGTCTCTCTTCCTTCTTGCCGCCTGCGCGCTACAGGCGCGCCCCAAAAGCCTCTTCTATCTCACGTCCGACCCCGCCGGCGTCCAGTCCTTCCTGGACCACGCCTCCAAAATCGACATCCTGGTTCCCACTTGGTATCGCGTCGATTCGGCAGGCAACGCATCCGGCGCGCCCGACCCGCAGGTGATGCAAGCCGCCAAACAGGCGCACGTTCCCGTGATGCCGATCATCGTGAATCCCGGTTTTAACCAGGACGACTTTCACAAGCTCGTCACCAATCCTGCGGCGCGCAGCAAGATGATTACTTACTTGGTCGCCGAATGCGCGCGTCAAGGCTACCTGGGCATTCAGTTCGATTTCGAAAACATCATCGAGACCGATCGCGACGCCCTCTCCGTTTTAGTCACGGAAGCCGCCACCGCGCTGCACCAATCCAATTTTCAACTCTCGATCGCCACCGTTCCCAACGCGCCCGGCCATGCGGGCGACGGCGCTTTCTCCAAATGGATCTTCTCCAACTGGCGCGCCGCTTACGACCTGAAGGCGATCGGCGCCGCCGTCGATCTGCTCTGCCTCATGACCTACGACGAGCAGACGCGCTACACGCCGCCCGGGCCCGTCGCAGGCTACATCTGGACCCGCGCCAATCTCGACTACGCGCTGCAATTCGTACCAAAAGAAAAGCTCTCGCTCGGCATTCCAGTGTATGGATATCGCTGGTACGCGGGCGATCCCGGCCCGCAAGGCAAGCCCAACCCCACGGCAATCACAGTCGGCGCGGCCGACGTGCACAGCCTTCTTGAGACCTTCCATCCCGAGATTCAGTGGGACCGCGACGATCGCTCTTCCTGGTTCTACTTCTACCGCGACGCCACGCGCGAATGGGTCTTCTACACCGACGCGCGCACGTTCAAAGATCGCTACGATCTCGCCGATTCGGCTGGTCTCGAAGGCTTCTGTTCCTGGGTGCTGGGCAAGGAAGATCCTGCGATTTGGGACGTACTGCCCGCTCATCCCTGAGAGACGAGACATGCCGGCCGTTCGCTGGCAGATCGTACTGCGGTATTCAGCGCCGGTTGCCGTCATGCTCGGCGCGCTTGGCGTTTCGGCGCTGTCACAAGCGCAGCATACGGCGGCTTCAGCGCAGGATCAAACTGGCCTCACTTTCGAAGCCGCGTCCATTAAGCCGCTGAAGTCGAAAGTGGGGCCGATCCAATTGAGCATCTTGCCTAACCGCGTGAGATCAGGAACCTCAGCCTTAGCGCTCTGATCCTGCGAGCGTTCGACCTGGCAGCCTTTCAGCTTTCCGCGCCGGATTGGATCTATCAACTTACCTTCGATGTCGAACCCACCAGCGGCCGCGCGGCCTCTCCCGCCGAAATGCGAAGCATGAACCTGCTTCCCGAGCGTTTTCATTTGGCCCGCGCACGAGGAATCTTCCAGCTATTTCGCGATAGCCGTTGCAAACGCTTCAATTTGTTTCGGATCCAGAGCGACGAACTCGGCCCCGCCCGTCGACGTCACGATCTCCCGCAGCCATTCCGATTCGTGGTTCGGATATGCCGCCGGATCTGCGAACGTAATTGCCCAAATTGGAATGCCGGTCTTC
>DATAUH010000473.1:0-4599 GCA_036268375.1 Bryobacteraceae bacterium
CCCGATGGGATAGGCGCGGCACTGACGCAAAAACCGATGGGATAGGCCTTCGATTTCGGGCGCGGAAGGCGGCGGACCGTCGACCGTGACCAGCGGCACTTCCATTTGCGCGGAGAGCGCGGCCAGCACGTCGCGCTGGGCAATAAGGCCCATGTCGACGAGGATTTTGCCGAGTTTATCGCCGCGTTCCAGTTGCAATTCGAGGGCGCGATCGAGTTCGTCCTCTTCGATTTTCTTGGCCGCGATCAGAATTTCGCCCAGGCGGCGATATTCGCGCGAAACCGGCGCATCCGGCGGCGCCGTGGGAGCTTCATCGGGGATGGGCGGGATGGTGGCGGCCACTTATTCGACTTCCGTTTTAATATCGCCGTTTAGGGCCGATTTTTTGTCCGCCCTCATGACGATTTGAGCGGGCAGTCCGCTCGAATCCTCGAGCGGGAAGTAGCGCAGACGGATGGCGTAGATGATTTTCTGATCGTCGGACATCGGCAGCTTGGTAGCGCTCAGCCGGACCATCTCCTTCATCGCTTCTTCCAGCTTAGGAACGTGCGCGGCTTTGCGCTGGTGGAGGCGCGCTTTGAATTCGGGCGTGTAGAGGTTGTTGCCAAAAGGCGTAAAGCCGGGCGCGACGGCCAGGTTGAGCTCAGTCGTGAAGATGGTTCCGTAATCCGGAATGTAAAGCGCGCGCGTGCCGCCTAGCATGTCGACTGGATCGGACGGATCGAGCGTGAGCAGGCGATCGTCAAAGTTCTTCTCAAGAGCGCGGAGCGTGGTTTGAGGGATCTTAACGCTCGGCAGCGGCGCGGCGGCCGCAATTCCCAAGCGGTGTGAAACGGTATGCGCAGTCTGCGAATCAAGGGTTGACACCGAAAACAGCAGCAGCAGCGCGACGCGTCTCATTGCCTGTCCCCAGGCTTCGCCACCGATTCCTTCGGCAGCGTGTAGTTGGCCGCGACTGCAGTCTGGTAGCGCTTCTGCATCATCTCCAAGCTATAGGACGTCAGCGAGACCTGTTCGCGCATATCGGTCAATTGCCGGTTGAACTCGGCGGACCTTTCCCCGACGGCTTTGTCCGTAGCGGCCTGGATCAGATCCTGAATCTGCTGCCTCGAAAGCGACGGCGCAGAGGCTTGGGTGATGGCCGGCGTAGATGCGCCAGGCGCTTGCGCCACGACCGGTGCGGGAGCCGGACGGAGTGCAAACACCACAAGCGACGCCGATAGCATAGCCGCGCTGACAAATCCGAGGCGAGCCCCGGAGTTCCAGAACGCGGCCAGCCGGCGGCGCCAAGGAGAAGGTTCAAAGATTTTGTCGGAAACGAATGCGATGCGCTGCGGGATTTCCTCATCGGGAACGGAACGCAGCGCAGCGCCGAGAATGCGCAACCGGTCGAGCTCTTCGCCGCAGGCCGCGCAGGTTTTGACGTGAGCCTCTACCTGCCGGGCCTGGGGAGCGGACAACTCTTCCAGGAAATAATCGTCAATGGAAAATGGCGAGCAACTCATGATACGCCTCTTGTTCGTACCGGAGCCAGATCCGCCTTCATCAGTTCCAGGGCGGTATATAATCTTGATTTGACAGTAGATACAGGGCAGCCGAGGACTTCGGCCATCTCTTCGAACTTAAAGCCCTGATAGATTTTGAGCACCACGGCTTCCCGCTGTTCAGGCGAGAGCCGTTCGAGCGAACTGGCGACGGCGAGGCTCAGTTCAACGGGAAAAACAGAGCTGCCGCCGACGGTGATGCTGTTATCCGTGCTGCCTGGCTCGATCTCATCCACATCGGTTTCGGGCCTTCTCTTGCGGAACATAGAGTAGGCTTCGTTGTGCGCGATACGGTATATCCAGGGCGCAAAGCGGCCTGGGTCGTCGAGCTTGCGAAGGTTTTGATAGGCCTTCAGGAACACGTCTTGCGTCAAATCGAGAGCATCTTCACGGTGGCCGGTGATGCGCAGGAGATAGTTATAAACCCTTTTCTCCCAACGGGACACAAGAAGGTTGTAGGCCTCCACTGCCCCTTTTGCGGCTTGGCGAATGAGGTCCGCATCCTCGACCGCCCGAAAGATCAATCTCTGACTCCTGACATAGAGACGCACCTCGCCCGCGAAAAGTCGGACGGGGTAACATGCTATTTTACCGTGATTTGCACGAGAGGCGCGGCGCGTTTCAGAACTGAAATGACTTGCCGGAACTCGAGTTAGACCGGTATACTGGCATTTTCGCTACTGAGAAGTATGACGGCGAGAGAAGAATACGATCCGCTAGCTCCCCAGAGGGAAGCCGCCTTTTTCTACGGCCTGTTCTTGCGAGGGCACGACGTAGATGCGCTCCGTCAGGACATCGATATTCCACGCGGCATGATGGATAAGTGGATGCGTGCGCGAGACTTCGAGTCGAATTTCCGGCAAAACCTGCAGCGTGTGTACGCTTACCGTAAGCAGGTGCTGGCGATCTTCGATGGCTTGATTCTAAACGAGCAGGACCGGTTGCGGCTGCAGTAGAACGCGGCTGGTCGCGTTCTTCCCGTCTGTCTATCACCGTCCGTAAGACAACTCCAGTTCCCACGATCTAACTGCTGCGGCCTCAAACTACGGAGGCGGCAGTACTCATCCGCCTAAGCGAGTTCGTTTTTTCGGCTAGGTAATAGCGCCCGCCATTCCTAAAGGTTTTCCCTTAATCCGCCGAAGACTTCATCGGAGCTAAGGAAAATGCCTACCGATCCAATCATCATCATCATTGGCAATTATTGCTAACGGTTTCTTGGAAATCGACTTACACCCACCATTAGCGTGGGCTTATTGCTGAACGCGAGGAGAAGCACGCAGCAGCGTGGGCATACCCGGTCGGCGCCGACGATGATCAGCGCGCAGCCAGCCTTCTCCATCCCGCAAGGCCCAGCCATTCCGGACGGCGCATGAACGCAACCGTGCGCCGCCCGACACCGCTTCGGCGCCGCCGGCCGCGTATCGATACAACCTTCAATCATGATCCGGCGAAGAGCCGAAATACGTCGGCCCGTTGGCGATAATAGGGGGCGTGCTGCACCTTTACCTGAAGCCAACGTGTACGACTTGCCGCAAAGCCAAGAGTTTTCTGCGCGATAAGGGCGCGAAGTTCGAAGAAACCGATCTGAACGCGAAGCTCACGGTGGCGCAGTTGGAGGATTTGATTGGCGCGCGCGATTACCGGCAGTTTCTGAACACGCGCAATGAGCTGTATCGCGAGCGTGGGATGAAATCGGACCCGCCCTCGCGCGAGGAAGCGCTGCAGCTGATGGCGGTGCACCCGAACTTGATCAAACGGCCTATCTTAGTGAAGGGGCGGCAGATCGTACTGGGATTTGACGCGGAAGCGATCGAAAAGCTGATCTAATCCCCAGGAGGCGAGGATGACTTACTTCGGTGGGTTTCTGGCCGCGACGGCATTGGCGCTGGCGGCGTATGGTGCGGACACTGGCGCGGCGGATTTCAATGGGAAATACCGGCCCTCGGCGCTTACGGGCGCGGAGGAGGCTTATCTCGAGACGCTGTTTCCGTCGTCGCACGCCGCCAATTTGCTTTTGTTAAAGAACGGCGATTTGCTGTGCACGTGGTTTTCGGGGACGTGGGAAGGGAATTCGGACGTTGCGATTCTCCTCGCCCGCTTGCCGAAAGGCTCATCGCAGTGGGGTAAGCCGATGGTGGTGGATCATCACGAGGGCGAGTCGTATCAGAACCCGGTGCTGTTTGAGGCCGCGGACGGAGTACTGTGGCTGTTCCACAGCACGCAGGGCGCCGGCGCGGGGGAATCCCACGCAAAGACGCTGGTGACGAAGTCGCAGGACAAGGGCGTGCATTGGAATCCGCCCGAAGTTCTGTTCGGTGAAGCGGGCGCATTTACGCGCGAACCGCTGGTGGTGATGCCGAATGGCGACTGGATGCTGCCGCTTTACACGTCGAGCAACAACACCTCGATGATGAAGATTTCAGCGGACCACGGCGCGCAATGGAAGAACTGCCCGGTGCCGGAATCGGCGGGATACATACAGCCGGACGTGGTTCGCTCCGGCAATCAATACGTGGCGTTCTTCCGCAGCCGGGCGGCAGATTTTATCTATCGTGCGACCTCTGCGGATGGATGCGCGTGGACTGCGCCGCAGAAGACGGAACTGCCGAACAACAACGCGTCCATACAATTAGCGCGGCTGGCAAACGGACATCTGGTGCTGGTGTTTGATAATTCGGGACCCGTAAGCGTAGCCGGGGTGAAACGTGCCGGTCCGCGAAAACCGCTTTCGATCGCGCTCTCGAAGGACGACGGGGCGACTTGGGGATGGGTGCGCGATTTAGAAACGGGCGAGGCGCCGCAAGCGGGGACGGACCCCAACCGCAAAGAGCCGGGACGCGAGGAGTATTCGTACCCAACCGTGACCCAGGGCACTGATGGCAAGATCAACGTGGCGTACACGTATCAGCGGAAGACGATCAAAGCGATGCGGTTTGACGAGAAGTGGATCGAGGCCGGAAAGACCGTAGGGACGTTCCGGCCAAAGCAGTGACGCGATGCGCGATCAGTCGTAGCGCGGATGGCTAGCGGCCGAGGGCCTGTGCGATGGCTTTTT
>DATAUH010000474.1:0-4692 GCA_036268375.1 Bryobacteraceae bacterium
CAGCGCGCCTCCCGGCGGCGTGTGGCCGCTTAGTCCCACTATGTTCGCCGGCTGGACGCCGGAAATCATCGGGATCGCGTTTGGCCTATCGGTCGGGATCAGCGCGCTTCCCGTGGATTACTCCGTCATGCCCGGACGCACTTGGATCCGCCCGGTTACGCCTTGAGCAGGTCTACGCGGGCCACGATCATGTCCACACCGATCCACGCATTGTGCAATTTTCGCTGCGTGTGAGATTCTGATGGCCATGACGTGTCGAGGGATCGCGCTCGGATTGATAGTTGCGGGATCGATGGCAGCCCAGACATTCCTGCAAATGTCCGACCCGCAGTTTGGAATGAACGCGGACAATAAGAACTTCCAGCAGGAGACCGCGAATTTCGAATTCGCGATTGCGAGCGCTAACCGCCTGAAGCCGGATTTCGTTGTCGTAACCGGTGATTTGACGAACGAATCCGGAAACTCCGGCCAGATAGCCGAGTATAAGCGGATCGCGGCGAAACTGGATCCACATATCAAGCTCTACAACGTGCCGGGAAATCACGACGTGGGGAACGAGCCCACGGCGGAATCGCTGGCGCGATATCGGGAGCGCTTCGGGCCGGACTACTACAGTTTCCGCGCTGAGCGGGTGATCGGCATTGTATTGAACTCGAATTTGGAGAAGGGCGCGGAGAAAGTGCCAGATGAAGCAGCCAAGATGGAAGCGTGGCTGAAAGCCGAGTTGATCAAAGCGCACGCGGAACCCGGGACGCAGATTATCGTTTTCCAGCACATTTCGTTTTTTCTCCAGGACCCGAATGAACCCGACCAGTATTTCAATATTCCTCTGGAGACGCGCCGACGATATCTCAAAGTGCTTCACCAATACGGCGTGAAGCAAGTATTCGCCGGGCACTACCATCGCAATGCGACAGGACGCGACGGCGATCTTCAGATGATAACGACGGGTCCAGTGGGCAAGCCGTTGGGAGACGGCGCTTCCGGGTTCCGGGCCGTTAAGGTGAACGCGGGCGAAGTGGTGGAGCGTTACTACGACTTCGGCCATGTGCCGAATCTGTTAGACGGCCTGCGTTGACGAACTACCTGAGCAGCCAATAGCGCACGCGCCGGGGCTGCAGTGCGCTATTGGTTTGCGACCTACGATTTAACTGCGTGGAACTCCCAGCCTTTGCGGAAGACCGGTTTCAGCAGCTTGCTGGCTTCGGCGTTGTTGGCGATGCGCATTTTTTCCGCGTCGTATTCCAGCTTGCCTTCATGGCGGAGCGCGATCACGCCGAGCAGCATCCATTCCACGAAGGGCGCGGCAACGTCGAAGTTGGAGCATGCCGGATCGCCCCCTTTGCAGGCGCGGATGAAATCGCGCATGTGTCCCGGCGAGCGGGTTAAGAGCGGCGCAGGCATGCGGTAGTCCTTCATCTTCTCGACCGGAATGAGACGGGTTACTTCGCCGTAAGTGCCGGTGGTGAGCATACCCTTATCGCCGATAAAGAGACTGCCATTCGGGGAGGGGGCGCGGGGCGGAGTAGGAGACGCTTTGAGCGCCTGATATTCGTCCCAATCGAACACGCGGCCGGGCGAACGGAAGTCGGCGCGCGAGCCTGCGCCTGCGGTCGCGGCGGCCCCGCGTCCGGCGCCTTGCGGGCGCGGAGGGGTGGGCGGGTCACCGAGCCACTCGCCTTCGGGGACGCCTTCTATCTTTGGATTCTCCTTCATGCCGTCGTGCCAGAAGACCTTCAGCTCCGGCATGTCGCGGTAAGCGGCAAAGTCGAAGCGGAGCACCGAGGCTTTCGGGAACATGAATGGGCTCACGCCCTCTTGCTTGACGCATTCCACGCTAGTCAACCGGCGGTCGGAAAGGTGCAGCGCCATGTTGGGCGCGCCCAGAATGTGGCAGGCCATATCGCCGAGCGCGCCACAACCGAAATCATAAAACCCGCGCCAATTGAAGGGCTGATAGAAAAATGCGCCGTTGGGGCCGGGTTCGGTCTTTCCGTCTGCAGTGAATGGGCGCTTCTCGGCCATACCAAGCCAAAGATCCCAATCGAGGGTGGAGGGAATCGGATCCTCTTTCGGAATCTCCGTCAGGCCCTGCGGCCATACGGGCCGATTGGTCCAGGCGTGCACTTCGGTAACGTTACCTATATCGCCGTTCCAAACGATTTCGGCGCACTGCCGCGTGCCTTCGTTGGAGTATCCCTGATTGCCCATCTGCGTGGCGACTTTGTATTTCGCCGCTGCTTCCCGCATCTGGCGGGCTTCCCAAACGGTGCGCACCAGCGGCTTCTGCACGTAGACGTGCTTGCCGCGCTCCATGCACCATACGGCTGCCGTGGCGTGCATATGGTCGGGAATCGCAACGATCAAAGCGTCGATGTTCTTGCCTTCCTTGTCGAGCATTTGCCGGAAGTCTCTGAACTTCGGAGCATTGGGAAAGCGCTTGAACATGTTTGCGGCGCGCCGATCATCCACATCGCAGAGCGCCACGATGTTTTCTGTGGGAGCCGCAGCCGAGATATTCGACGCTGCCTGTCCGCCCGCGCCGATTGACGCAACATTCAATTTCTCGTTGGGAGATTTGTAACCAGCCGCTTTCAAGGACGGCGTGCTGCCGAAGCCGCCGCGCGGGATAGCGCCTGCCAACAGGCTGCCATAAAAGAAATACCGTCTCGTGAATGCCATTCCCATCCTCCGATTCGTGACCAAGTTCTACTTCAGCGTAACCGGCTTGCCTACCCGGATACTTTCCTTTGCTGCTTCGATAATCTCCACCACCTGCACGTTAATGTCAAGGGCAACCAATCCCTCCGGGGGCTGGTGAGCTTGAATCGCGTTCGCCATGTATGCCAGCGGGCTGGCGCGATCCTTCGGCAAGGGATCGATGGTCATGGATTCGGCGGCTCCGCGGCCTTTGCGCATTTCCACTTTGCCGTTCACCATCGTCATGCTGGCCGAGCGGCCGAATACTTCAAGGTCCTGATAACTGCGCGGCAAATCCCAGCTTCCTTCAAAGATGCCGACACCATCTTTATAGCCAAGCACCAGCGTTGCGTTGTCTTCGACTTTCGGAAAGCGCTCCGGCTGAAGATGATCGGCGCGCGCATAGACGGTTTGCGGTTTGCCCATGTACCAGAGACTCCAGAGGGCGTTATAGCAGCCGAAAT
This sequence comes from Bryobacteraceae bacterium, assembly GCA_036268375.1. Classification (GTDB taxonomy): domain Bacteria; phylum Acidobacteriota; class Terriglobia; order Bryobacterales; family Bryobacteraceae; genus PALSA-243. Next base: position 3,165 of record DATAUH010000474.1, read on the forward strand.
CCATCAACGCTCCAGCGCCATTCTTCACTGGGTCGGTGAGCCAGGCGAAGAAAAAGCTGTTGCGTGGACCTTCGGAACCGGGACCGCCATGCCCGACGACTCCACGCAGGCGGTACACTTTGCCCAGAGCGTTGGTTTCCGCCAGCTTGCGAGCGGTGTAGTTAGCCGCCCACCAAGCCATCTGATAGTTCGTCATTACATAGATGCCATTTTTGTTCGCGATTTGACGAATCGCCTCGGCGTCTTTCGCGGTGGATGCGAGCGGCTTCTCAAAGATTACGTTCACCTTGCGTGGGGCGCAAGCGTTCACGATTTCGAGATGCCGGTTGTTTTCGACGAATGCCCAGACGAAATCGGGCTTCACCTGATCGAGCATTTTGAGGTAGTCATCGAAAAACAGGTTATCCGCCACGCCGAGTTTTTTAGCTTCGGCGACCAGTTCGGGATGGCTTTCCGCGACGCCCACCAGTTGGACGACGTCGCCGCGCACCATGTTCGGTAATTGAGTCCAGACATGCGAATGAAGGAGCCCAATCACGGCGATCTTCGGCGGCGCAGACGCAGCCGGCAGGGCGAACGGCAGAATCGCAAGCGATAGTTGGAGTAGGATGCGTTTCATGGCTCTTTGAAATTGTAGCGCCCAGGCGAGCGTTCCCGGTCAGAACAGAAATTGAGCGAAAGTTGCACGATTGGCGAGAATTTGTGTGTCTGCCGCTACGGTTCCGGAACTGGTGGGATTGCCGTTTGAGATCTGAATTTTGCCGGCTGGCTTGCTGTCCGGCGCGGGTAATAACGGCGTATTAGCCGGTTGAAAGCTTAGGCGCGAAACTGCAGAAGCATCGATTCAGTAAAATGAACGACTATGGCAACGCAGAGTGACGTTCGCCAAGATTCCAAGCTTACGCCCATGACAACGTCCGGCTACTCTACATCGCGCATTAAAGACAGGTATCTCTTCTTTGCGGGGTCTTCCTGCATGCTTCGGTAGTCGGGCTCTTCGGACATGCGAAAACTACTTGGCATCACGCTCGGAATCATGACAGCGCTCGGTGGCTTCGTGGATTTCGGGCAGATCGTCTTCACGCTGCAGGCAGGCGCCTCTTTTCGGTACGCGTTGCTCTGGCCCGTTGTCGTAGGCGCCATCGCGATCATTGTCTACATGGAGATGTGCGGCCGTATCGCGGTCATCGCGCGCGAACCGGTATTTGCAATCGTGCGGGACAGGTTGGGCAAGCGGTTAGGATTCGCCGTCCTTCTCGCATCGAACCTGTTGAACCTCATTACCTTCGCCGCGGAACTTGGCGGTGTCGCCATCGTTTTACATTTGATGACGGGTTTGCCAGAAAAAACGCTGCTAGCGGGAGCCGCGGTGGCTCTCGGATTTATCGTCGCGCTGTTGCGCTTTCAATCGATCGAGCGGATCTTCGGCCTCGCCGGAGTGACCATGGTGGTCGCCGCGGTCTCTGCATGGCTATTAGGTGGGACTGGAAAGCGCTCGCTGGCGGGATGGTCCCCGCCCTCTCAATGG
>DATAUH010000475.1:0-6969 GCA_036268375.1 Bryobacteraceae bacterium
GGCAAAGGCACGCTCCAAGTCCCCAGCCCCTGAAACTGCTTGTTCGATTCCTGCAGCTTCACTCCGAAGTCTCCATACTTCGTCTTCCAACTCGCGTCCTGCGACGTGCTCGTCACCGTCCCATCCGTCACCACCGCGCCCAGGCCAAACTTCAGCGATGACAGCGGACCGTTCGGGAATCCCACGCTCAACCCCAGATCAATTTTCTTCTGCGCCAGCGTATCGGTCGCGCTGAACGTTACGGACACGTTGTCGGTCTTCACCACTGCCTGCCCGCTCACCTGCTGAGCCTGCGTTCCCGACGCGATCACGCCCAGGCTCAGCGACACCTGCAGTTGCTTCCATTTCTCCGTCGCCACCACCCCCGCGCCCAATGTCTGCGTGTCCGGCTGAAACGCCAGCATCTGCCCCTGCAGCGTAAAGCGGCCCACTTTGAAAATCTGAAACGGCTTGTTCTTCAGCGCGCCGGCCGCCACGTTCACGACCGTGCCGCCCGTCTTGGTTGCGTATAGCGCCACTGCCCCGCCGATCGCCAGTGCGATGCCCGTCACGAACACAATTCCCACGCCAGAATCGATCCAGACGCCCAGCGGAGCCGACTTCGCCGCCGCCTGAAAATCCGCAATCGCCTTCTCCAGCTTCTTGTATTCCGGCGTCGCCTTGATCTGCTTCAGCGCCGCGTCGCCCAGCTTTCCGCCCGCCGCTGACCCCATTGCTCCCAGCAGATCCTGCGCATCTTTTGGCGTCAACGGATTCATGCTCGTCCCCGCTGTCATGCGCTTCAGCAGAAACGAATCCAGCCCCGACCGGATCGCCGTCTGTACCGACGGGTCCACTAAGCTCTTCTCTAATAACGCAGGCAGATTCCCCGCTTGTCCGCCCACTAAGTCAAAAGCCAGCACCACAACCTGAACTGTCGCGTCACCTAGAGACGGCGTCCGGGCCGCGACCAGCGCTTGCGGCATTGCAGCCATTACTCACCTCCGAGTTACTTCTGGAAGCCAGTCTACAGTGCGCTGCTTGAATCAATCGGTTAAATAAGTCACGCCCAACCCCTCACGCCGGGAATGCGGTACTGCCGCCGAAGCGCGCCATAGTTCTAGCACTGCTTTTCGCAACTTATGTTTACTGCCCGAAACGAACCCTCTGCAACTAGCAGCCCTGCTACGCGCGCACAGTAAACGCGAGCTTGCTGAAGCCGGTGCGATGAGGGGCGCTTCGCATACGTCAATCGGGATTTGCCGTAGGTCATGGCGCACGGCCCACAGTGTTAGAATCCGCCTTGGTGATCGGATGAGTGCGCCCGGCGGCCCGGCACAACCATTTGTAGCCGATCCCTCACGCGAGTCTCTTTCGATGGAAGTACAGTCCGTACACAAATTATTTGAAGGAGCGTTCGATTGAGTCAACGGCGTGGCGATTCCCTCATGGCCTGCATTCTGCTAGCCCTGCTTTCGCCGTATACGCTGTCCGGCGACGCACTTTCGGACATGCGCAAAGCGGGCACGATGCGTTGGGGCGGAGATCAGGAGGGCGGAGGTCCTTACGTGTTCCCGCAGGACCAGGATCCTTCGCAGGTGACGGGATTCGAGGTAGATCTTGCCAACCGCATCGGAGAGTACCTGAAGTTGAAACCGGAATTTACGCAGGGGCAATGGGACCGCATGCCCGACATGCTCCGGACCGGTAAGATCGACGCCATTATCAACGGGTATGAGCTCACGCCCGAACGCGCCGAAGTAATGGACGCCACCATCCCCTACTACGTTTACGCGTTGCAACTGATGGCGCGCAGCGACAACACCAGCCTCAATTCTTGGGCGGACCTGAAAAGCGGCAAGGGAGCCTCGAACATCAAAATTGGCGTTCTGAACGGCTCGGCCGCAGAAACGTACGCGCGGAGTTTTTGCGGCAACTCGTGCGAAGTCGTGGCCTACGACGGAAACACCGACACTATGCGGGAGGTAGAGACAGGTAAACTCGCGGCCACGGTCGAGGATACTCCCATTGCCTCCTTCTATGCTCCGCGCTTCAAGGCCTTGCGCCGCATCGGCGCGCCCGTGCAGCCGGGCTACTACGTCATCTACGTGAGGAAAGGCGAGACCGCCCTATTGCACGCGTTGAATGAGGCCATCGTGCTGATGCAACGCAACGGCGACCTCGAGCGCATCTACCGCAAATATGGCATCTGGGACGCGCAACAGGCGGAGCTCGCCGACATTACGGAGAAGGGCCGCTTCTACGGTTACTCCAAAGCTACCGAGTCGCGAATTCAAATGAACCAGATGCCGGCCGAGACGTCGGTCATCGTCGACAGCCGCAAACACGGTTGGGAAGTAGTGAAGGATTACGGAGGAATCCTGGTGGCATCGGCTGGAATGACCGTCGTGCTCTCGGTTCTTTCATTCCCGATTGCGATCCTGCTGGGCCTGATCATCGCCATCGGCCGGCTCTATGGGCGTCCCTGGCTGCGCATGCCTCTTACCGCCTACGTGGAGTTCTTACGCGGTACGCCCGTCATGCTGCAGCTCTACTTCATCTTCTTTTTTCTGCCGGAGATTGGCATACGGGTTCCGGCCTTCTGGACTGCTGTGTTGGGATTGGCCATAAATTACTCGGCCTATGAGTCGGAGATTTACCGCGCCGGCCTGCAGGCAATCCCCAAAGGGCAGATGGAGGCCGCGCTTTCCCTCGGCATGTCGCGCGTACTCGCCTTGCGCCGCATCGTCGTACCGCAGGCGGTTCGAATTGTGATTCCGCCGGTGGTCAATGACTTTATCGCGCTTTTCAAAGACACCTCGGTCTGTTCGGTTGTCACCATCGTGGAGCTCACGAAGCGGTTCTCCGTGCTTTCGATGAGCACCCAGGCGACGGTAGAACTGATGGGAATGACGGCCCTTCTCTACCTGATGATGAGTTACCCCATGTCCCTGATCGCGCGCGGAATCGAGACGCGCCTCGGCTTGGAGCAGCAGGCATGATCACCGTCGCGAACCTGGTCAAGCGGTACGGCGCCAATGAAATCCTCAAGGGCATCTCGCTCGAAATCCAGAAGGGAGAAGTGCACTCCATCATCGGGCCTTCCGGCGGCGGCAAGAGCACTTTCCTGCGCTGCATCAATGGCCTCGAGAACTTCCAGTCGGGTGAACTCCGTGTAGGCGGTCACGTGCTCACCCCGATGACCAACCCGCGGTCCGACGCGCGCCTCCTCGAGGCAGTACGGCGGCAGGTGGGCTTCGTCTTCCAGCAGTTCAACCTCTTTCCGCATCTCACGGTGCTGGAAAACGTGATCGAGGCGCCCATCCATGTACTGAAGCTGAAACGTAGCGAGGCCAAACAACGCGCGGAGCAGTTACTGGCGCGCGTGGGGCTCTCCTCTAAATGCGGCGCTTACCCTCGGGACCTCTCGGGCGGCCAGCAGCAGCGGGTCGCGATTGCGCGCACCCTGGTGATGGGGCCTGCCGTCATCCTTTTCGACGAACCGACCAGCGCGCTTGACCCTGTGATGGCGGGCGAGATTCTGGCGCTGATGGAAGACCTTGCTAAAGACGGGCAGACCATGATTGTGGTCACTCACTCTATGGGATTTGCGCGCAATGTTGCGAGCCAGATTCACGTCTTCGCCGATGGCTACGACGTTGAGAACGGACCGCCGTCAAAGGTATTCGGCTCTCCGCAGCACGCTACCACACAGTCCTTCCTATCGCAGACCGCGAAAGGATGATCGAACCGTTGAGCCTGCGAGCGCGCATGCTCCAGCCCAATTAAAAAGGGCAAGCGCCCAAAACGCTTGCCCCAGGTTTGCACAGTTCTAAGCAGTTAGATCTTCGGCCGGACGCCGCGCTTGCGCCTATGCGTCGTTCTTCAGCCAATCTTTAAACGCATCCCGGTACAGGATGATGCCCTTGCGCGAATACCGCAGATAGCCCTGTCTCCGGAACTGATTCATGTAGTGCGTCACAATCTCGCGCGACGTTCCTACATACTGCGACAGCAGCTCATGCGTAAACGGCACCATGCGGATCGACCCGTCGTCCTCGGCCGACCCCAGCCTCTCCGAAAAACGGATCAGCGAACGCGCCAGCCGCCGCGCGATATTGTCCACGCTGAAGCTCTCGATACGGTGCGTGAAGTCAATCGTCCTCTGCACCAGGATCTGCAGCAGCGCTACCGCCAGCCGCGGCTTCTTCATTACGATGTCTTCGATCTCCGTCGCCGTCCACATCATCAGCTTTGTGTTCTCGAGCGCCGTAGCCTGCTCAGAACGATGCTCCAGATTCAGGAACGCCGACTCGCCGAAGAATTCGTCCGATTGGTAGATGTCCACCACGACTTGATGGCCATCATCGGCCAAACGCGAAACTTTTACCTTGCCATCGATAACAAGAAAGATGCTGGTGGAGGGTTGGTCCTGATTATAAATAATCTGGCCCTTGCGGTATTCCACGATGCTGGAACAAGGCAGGTGAGCTAGCGGATCTTCTAGAGGCTTCTGTGGGACTGCGATCAACGGACTGGTTGCCATGAGTTTTCCTCCAAACGTTTACTGTTGCCGTTGCGGCGCGCAAGTTTCGCTCACGGTCGTTATCGACCGGACTTTAAATGTTGGCCTTGGATCTCCCGGGGTAGATGTCCCCCGAACCGTTACCTTATGACCCAGGTGCTTCGCAAAGCCCTCCTGTGGAAAACCGTCCGCTTCCAGATTCGCGATCGGCTTCATCTCCCGATCGTCGGTCATGATATAGCGGCCGTCCTGCTCATCTACGCATCCCGTCAAGGACGTTCCGGAGGGTGCTTCTTTCTTGGGCGCAGCCTCTTGTTGGCTGGTTTCGAAGGGCGCGGAAACCACGACAGCGGGAACGGCAACGAGTATGGCCAACACGGTGGCGGCGGCACTGCAGCTCGTCATGATCCTCACCTTTCAAGCGCTTGAATTAGCACTTCACGTGCCAAATGATACGACGATTTTGCACGATACTCAACAAGAACCGTAAGTTGCATTATTTAAACAAAAACACAGCTCAGGTTCTTTAGTTGTCCGAAAGGTAAACTTTTTCACCCCCTGGAAAAAATTTCCTGCTCCCCCGCGCGCCTTATCATAAAGGTAGTGAACGCCGCACGCCGCCGCGTCAGCCTTCTGGCTATCCTCGCCCTCGCGTTGCGCGCGCAGTCGCCGCCTCCTGCGGCATCTTTTACCGCCCCCGCCGGCATCCGTCAGGCCATGCGGCGCGAGGCCGCCTCTATCCTGCCCGGCGGCCGCATCGTCAGCGCCTTCGGCCGGGAATACGCCACCGGTCCCGGACCTTTCGCCATCGCACTCAGCCCCACCGGCCACATCGCTGCCATCGCCAATACCGGTCCCTGGCGCTACACCATCACTGTTCTCGATCGCGACCGCTCCGGCCACTGGGAACCGCGCGAAATCGACGCCCGCTCCCCCGCCTCTCTCGACGAATTCGGCATCCCCAAAATCCAGTCCGGCGATTGGCGCGGCATCTCCAACGGCATCGCCTTCTCCGCCGAGCACGCCATCTGGGTCTCCGAGGGCAACTCCGGCCGCGTTGCCCTCTATGACTCCTCCGAAGACCGCCGCCGCGCCGTCGACATCAACGGCGGTAAATACCTGGACAGTTATACATCGGCCCTCACCTACGACCCCGCCGGCATCCTCTATGTCGCCGACCAGGCGAACGCCCGTGTCGCCGTCATCGATACCAAATCGCGCCAGGTCATCTCCTCCGTTCATGTCGGCAGCCTGCCCTTCGCCCTCACCCTCTCACCCGACCGCCAGAAACTCTACGTCGCCAATCTAGGCGTCTTCGATTACCATCTGCTCCCCAACGTCAACGCTTCTAACGCCGCCACCGCCGGTCTGCCCTTCCCCGCGCCCTGGCCCGCCACGGCCGCCGATTCGCCCGAAACCAATTCGCTTGCCATCGTCGACGTCTCTACTCCCGCCGCTCCCAAACTCGAAGGCTTCGTCAAAGTTGGCTTCAGCCCCTCCGCGGTCGTCGCCGCCAAAGACCAGGTCTTCGTCTCCTGCGCCAACGACGATTCCATCGCCATCGTAGATCCCGCCACGCGCGCCATCACCGCTCGCATCCCGCTCCAAATCCCCGGCCAGGAACAACTCCGCGGTGTCATCCCGCTCGGTATGGCATTCGACGAACCCTCCGGCTGGCTCCTCGTCGCCGAGGCCGGCATCAACGCCCTCGCCGTCGTCGATACGCGCGCCAAACGCGTCCTCGGCCACATCCCCACATCCTGGTATCCCACTAGCGTCGCCCTCGACGATGGCGAAGTCCTCGTGGGCACCGCGCGCGGCCACGGCATCGGGCCGGACGCCCCCACCAACTACTCTTCCCGCGGTTCCTTGCTGCCCTCGGCGCTCTTTCAAGGCTCCGTCTCGATTTTCAAGCTGCCCGCCGCCGCAGATCTCGCCCCCCTCACCGAATCCGTCATGCGCAATGCCGGCTTCGCCCGCTCGCCGCTCGCAACGCCCCCGCCGCTCCCCGCGCCCCCGCCCGTCCGCCACGTCGTCTTAATCGTCAAAGAAGGTCGCACCTTCGACGAGCTCCTCGGCGATCTCCACTCTTCCCCGCCCTCCGCCATGAACGACGCCGCCATCGCCCGCTATGGACTGAGCGGCTTCGCCGACGGCGGCCACGCGCGCCTAAGTCTCAAAGGCGTCCGCGTCACCCCCAACACCCACGCCATCGCCACTCAATTCGCCTACAGCGATAACTTCTACGCCGATGGCGACGGCACTGTCGATGGGCACCACTGGTTGCAAGGCGCCTACCCCAACGCCTGGACGCGTTCCTCTCTCAATGCGGCCTACGGCAATTTGAAGGATTTTCGCATCAGCGCAGCCCCCGGCCGCCTCGCCTTCCCCGGCATGGCATCATCGCTCACGCCCGAAGACGCGCCCCCCGGCGCCAACCTTTGGGACCACCTCGCCGGCCGCAA
>DATAUH010000476.1:0-10235 GCA_036268375.1 Bryobacteraceae bacterium
CACCGCCCGCCTCTTGAACTACATCGAGCAGACAAGCGGCGCGCAAGTGAAACCGATTGCCGACGCTCCGGACTATCCGCTTGAGAACCGTTTCTACGAGGAAGTGTCCAATTGGCAGCAACGGCATCGCGGACTCGCTCCTATCCATCCGCCGCGCGCCACCGATTTCAGAACAGAGGCCACGCTGTTGGAGCCGTTGCTTCATCAAATCGAACCCTTCACCTCTCCGCGATGCCGCGGAGCCGTCAATAGCGAAATCGAACTTCGCCTGTCCGCTGCGCTGCCGCTTCTTCCGCAACTTGCGGCCACAACACGCGCCCTCCCGTTAAGGCAGGCGTTTCTCGCGCTCGATTTCGATGAACAACGGCTCGGCCGCTGGCGCTTAGAGCATAAGCTCGTTCAAGCCCTGGTGTTCAGGCAATACTGCGCGGACAGTCTGCCGCTCACGCACGGTCTCGATCGCTTGACGCAAGGCGTCGAGTCCCGCGACCTCCGCGCGCTTCTCAAACAGAAGTTCCCGTCGGGCTTCATCATCAAAACCGCTTTGGGCGATTGCTCCGGCGCCGAAATCGATTCCCGAACCGAAGCCGCGCTCGCCTGGATCGAGTCAGGAGCGCGATTCGCTCCCGGCCCGGGCGCTCTTGTGGACGAAGAATTCATCGTTCAGGAACGCAAACGTATCCGACGCGAATACCGCGTGCATTCGATCGAAGACCGCATCATCGGAGACCTCACCGTCCACCGGCATCAAGGCCTGGTAGCGCCCGGCGAGCGTCAGGGCCCGAACGAATACGTGCAGCGAATCCTCAATGCGCTGCCTTCCGGAATCGTCGCCGGCGCGCATCTCGCCTGGGACGTCGCCCTGCTGGAAGACACCGGTTTCAGCGCAATCGAAGTGAACATCGGCGGCCTTCACACGCGCTGGAATCCCGGTTTTCACGCCAGCGGATTCTTTCATCACAAAGACTACGGCGCAATCTACACCGCCCGGCTGCTGCTATTTCTCGAATCCACATATCAATGCTGCATCCAGGTAATCGCCGACGCGCCGGAGCTCTTCGAAGAAAACTACTTCTATTCCGAAGTTGCAGATTGGAAGCAGCGATTCTCACGCGCGATAAAATGAACACTCCGCCAACCACCCCGTTCTCGCCCGCCGCAGCCCCCTACCGGTCTGCCCCCGCAAATGACACCGGGGAATCCTGCCATTCTCTCCTGAATCCCGCTAATCGACTGATCTTAGGGCACGATACCGGCCCGAAAATTTTCATGCCTCGTTGTCCGCCAGAGGCGGGTGGGGAACGACTCCTTGCTTCTAACTTCTAACTCCTAACTTCTAACTTCTTATCCTAATTTTCTTTTGACATTTCTATCCGTTCCTAGTACCATCAACCCCACAACCTCATCCAAAAGGAGCGCCATGGGCAAGCCAAAAAAGGGGGGATTCCCTGCGGTCGAACCGAAGGTAAACTATGTCGCGATCAAGAATGGCGAGATCGAAAACGCGACTATCGCCTGGGGCGACTCGGTCGTCTGGATGAATCACGATGCAGTCGGCTACACGATCGCCGGCTCGACGAACGGCCAGCCCGATTCCAACAAAGTCTGGGCCACGCTTACCGCCGCTGGCACCGACGACGCCAACTCATCGCCCATGGTCTTCACCTGGACCCCTGGCACCCCGAAAGACCCGCAGGTCTATCCATACGGAATGCTGACCGGCGGAAAGGCGAAAGCCACACTGACCGTCCAGATTTCGGTATGACGCTCCGCAGGAGAACACGATGAAAGAATCAGCGCTCGCAAACAGTGAACCCGGCCATATCGTTCCATCGCGCCGCCATTTTGTCGCATCCGCTTTGGCGGCGGCTCTCGGCATCTCTCTCGCCGACGTCATCGGTCCCTCCGGTTTATCCGCGGCCACTCCGCCCGATTGCGCCAAAGTCGGCGACCCGTTCGTTCCTGTGGTCGAGTTCGTCAGCAAGAATAAGAAGCTCTCGGTAAACATGGCCGTCAAAGCCACAGAGAAGAGCGTCGCCACCATCGCCGGGCAAGGTTATCAATGTCGCTCCATGAAGCTCCGCTATTACGAAGGGCAGGATCTGAACAATCCCAGCGCGAAATGGCCCGTCAATCCAGTGCTCCCCGGCCCCGGTCCGACACTTCGCATGCGCGTCGGCGATCAGGTTCAGGTCAAACTGAAAAACGCAATCGATCCTTCCGTCTTCGGAAAGACCACTTCGAACGACATGTCATGCAACGTCATGACCACGTTCAACCCGCAGACGCAGCAGTCAACCCCGCTCTATCCCGGCAGCGACACGCCGCCTTCCTGCCTGCACGGAAACAACCTCACCAACATGCACTATCACGGTACTCATGTGAGTCCCGATGGCCATGGCGACAACGTGATGGTCGATCTCACCCCCGGCAAATCGTTCGAAAATCTCTTCACTCCCCCGCTCCCTCCGCCGCCTTCGAACAGCACCGATACATCTGTGCCCTTCAGCATGGGGCAAGCTCCGGGCACGCATTGGTATCACGCGCACAAGCACGGTTCGGTCGCGCTGCAGCTTTTGAACGGTATGGCCGGCGCAATGATCATCGAAGGCGAATTCGACGATCAGCTAGAGGCTTTGATGCCGGGGCTGCGCAAAACCGAAAAGGTGATGGTTATCCAGCAAATCGGCGACAACATCACCGTCATGCCCGGGCCGCCCATCTTCACCTGCGCGGGCGGTGATCCCCTGCCTCTTGTGAATGGCCAATTGCAACCCACCATCGCCATGCAGCCCGGCGAAATTCAACGCTGGCGTTTTGTGAATGCCACCATGCAACAAGTGGCGCAGTTGCGCTATCAGTTCCTGGGCGAAGATGCGTACGCCGCGTCGAAGGGCGGACCATTCCCATCCGATTCGGGCTATGTGCCGATGATTCGCCAGATTGCGTATGACGGAGTTCAGCTCGCGCCCGAACGCTACAACGACGCAAACTTCGGACTCGCGCAGCAATTCACCATCTCGCCCGGAAACCGCATCGATATTCTCGTGCAGGCCCCCGCAACGGCCGGCAAATCGGTGCTCGCCTTTCAAATGCTGCACACCCCTCCCGCCGGCTGCCCCGTTCGCCCCAGCCTGCCCGATTTGATTCTCGTTCACTTGAATGTCACCGGCTCGCCCATCAGTCCCGCGATGAATCTGCCCACCCTGTCCAACTATCCGGCCATGCCCGCGTGGCTCCAGTGGAACGAAACAGATCCGCGCAATAATGTTTCGACCGGCAAAGAGCGCACGCTTCGTTTTAATAGCGACCCCACCGGCCGTCCGGCTATCGACGGTCTCGCCTACGATGGCAAACCCGACACCACTCAGTACATCAAGCTCAATACCGCCGAAGAGTGGATACTCGAAAATTACTGGGACAGCTCCATCCACCCGTTTCATATTCACGTCAACCCGTTTCAAGTGCTCGAAGTCTTCGATCCCAACGCAACCGCGCAAGTCACGCTCCAAGCGCCGTACAACTGGCACGACACCATAGCGATTCCCGCTTCCAAAACCGTAGGCACGACGATCACGCCCGGACGCGTGCGCATCCGCAGCCGCTTTGTCGATTTCCCCGGCACATTCGTGCTCCACTGTCACATCCTCGATCACGAAGATCGCGGCATGATGCAGGAAGTCCAAATTCTCGATCCGAAATCGCCCACCGCGCCTCCGCTTCCTATGCATCACTAGACAACGGCTTCGAAACATATCGTGATGCGCTTTTCACCTTGCGTTTTGCTTGCGCTAGCGAGCGTCGCCGGCGCGCAAGTTTCGTCCAGCAGTCTGTTGGGCGTCATAACCGATCAATCGCGAGCCGCAGTTTCAGGCGTCAAAGTCACCGCAATTCAAACGTCCACAGGGTTCACCCGCGACGCTCAGACCGGCGCCGAAGGCCAGTACCGTATTGACGACCTGATTCCCGGCGTCTACACGATCGGCGCCGGAAAACAGGGCTTCCGTCAGGAAATCACCAGTGCCATCACGCTCAAGCTCAATCAAAAAGCTCGCGTCGATTTGCAACTCCAACTCGGCGCCGTCACTGAGTCCCTCATCGTCCAAGCCAACGCATCTCCCGTCGACACCGGCGATGCATCCATGGGATATCGCCTCGATTCGCGTACCGTTTTAAGCCTGCCGCTTTCCACGCGCGACGTCGCTTCACTCGTAACTCTTAGCGCGAGCGCCGTGCCGCGCCAACTGGGCGGTTTCACCAGCGACACCGCGAGCGACTATCAAGGCGCGCGCGGACTCGTTCAACAAAATGCTCCCGTCAACGGCGCCCGCGCCACCATGAACGCCTATACCCTCGACGGAGCGCCCAACACGGACCGCTTGGTCTTCGCCATGGCCCTCGAACCGCCGCTCGAAAGCGTGCAGGAGTTCCGCATCGTCACGTCGCAAGCGCCGGCCGAGTTTGCACAGGCCGGCGGAGCCATCGTCGATGTCGTCAGCAACTCGGGTCAGAAGGCCTTTCACGGTACCGTCTTCGATTACCTGCAGAACGATGCCACCGATGCGCGCGGTTATTTCGAAGATCCCACTCTGCCGCGCGCAACCCTGCGTCAGAATCAGTTCGGCGCATCGCTCGGGGGCCCGCTCAAACCCAAAAACACGTTCTTCTTCGCAACCTATGAAGGCGTGCGTGGCAGCACCGCCAAAGCCTCGGCGGCCGAAGTGCCCACCGGGCTCGTACGCAGCGGAAACTTCGCCGGTGCCAGCGCCATTTTCGACCCGCTTTCACTCAATGTCGCCGGGGACCGCACTCCCTTTCCCAACAACGCGATTCCGCAATCGCGCCTCGACCCGATCGCTACCAAATACATCCAACAATACGAACCGTTGCCCAACAGTTCCAACTCCGTCGATAACTATCTCGACACCACGCCAAACGGAACCACTCACGACTTCGGTTCCGCTCGCGTCGATCGTCAATTCGCGAATCAAAGCGTCCTCTTCGCGCGCTACACCATCAACAATCAGCGCGATCGCGTCAACAGCGCCTTTCCGTTGCGCCCCGCGTCCGAGAATACGCGCGGTCAGCAGCTTGCGTTAGGCTACATCCGCTCCTCGGGCAATTGGCTGAATGAAGCCCGAGCCTCCTTCACCCGGCTGCGAGTTTTCGACGTGCCCTTGAGCGCATCCGGCGCCAACATCGCCGCCGGCCTCGGCGTCACCGGCGTGTCAAATGACCCATTCACCTTCGGTCTTCCCTATTTCCTCGTTGGCAACTACGCAACCCTCACGGACGATCCCACTCTTCCGAAAGTCCAGCGCGATAACTCCTGGAACTATTCGGATGCCGTGTCGTTCGTTCGCGGTCGCCACACAATCAAATTCGGCGTCCAGGGCGGCCGCTTCCAACTCAACTATCTGCGCGATCAGGATCAGCGCGGCCAGTTCACCTATACCGGCGCCTATACGCAGGATCTGAACAATCCCACCACCACGGGTGATGCCTTCGCCGATTTTCTGCTCGGCTATCCGCAGAACACTCTCCGCAACGTCGGCAATACGCAAGCCTACCTGCGCCAAACCATGATCGGCGCATTCATTCAAGACGATTGGCGCCTCACTTCGCGGCTGACCCTGAACGCCGGATTGCGCTACGAATACGCCTCGCCCTGGTCGGAGTCTCGCGACAACCTTCTGAACCTCAATTTCTCGAACTTACCAGCGGCTCCGTCTCTCGTTCGCGAACATTCAGCCACCAATCCGGACTCCAAAGACTTCGGCCCGCGACTCGGACTCGCCTGGCGCTTACCCGGCGCTCTCTTCGATCACCTCTCCACCACGTTCCGCGCCGGTTACGGCATCTACTTCAGTCCCGAAATTGCCGTCGAAATTTACGATCTCGTCCTCAACGGCATTCAAAGTGAGCAGAATCAGGCCGACGGCATCGTTCCCGTTCTCACCACCGCCAACGGCTTTCCGCGCACCGCATCCACAGGCTACCCTGCCTACTACGCCATCAATCCCAACGCGAAAACGCCCTACGTCCAACAGTGGCAAGCCGGCTTTCAAAATGAACTCCCGGGCAAAATCCTCTTCGAAGCTGCCTATGCCGGAACCAAATCCACGCGACTCGGCCGCTTCCGCCAGGAGAATACGCCACTCCACACGATGGATGGCGAAAACCTCGCGCCTCGCCCCGGCGATCTCCAATCACTCCGGGAATTCCCCACTCTCGGCCCCATCGTCTACCGCGAGAACCTCGCCAACTCGATCTACCACGCTCTTCAACTCAAAGCCGAAAAGCGCCTCTCCAACCGCCTCACCTTCCTCGCCAACTTCGTCTGGTCAAAGTCGATCGATGACGCAGATTCCCCAATCGTCGGCTCTTACGACTCCGCCGGCGCCCAGGACGAGCGCAACCTGCACCTCGAACGTGGACTTTCCTTCGCCAATGTACCCCGTCGCCTGGCCTTCAACGCCACCTACAGCATTCCCTCCGCGCCATTCGGGCAGTTCGTTTTTTCAAATTGGCAGGTAGGCGCCGTCCTGACGCTGCAGGACGGAACGCCCCTCAACCCGGTTTACTACTTCTCCGACTTCGCCAACACCGGCACAGTCAATCGCCCCAACATTGTTCCCGGGCAGTCCGTTTCGCTGCCCGCATCCCAACGCAGCGTCGCCGAATACTTCAACGTCAACGCCTTCTCCGATCCGGCGCCCTACACCTTCGGCAACGCCGGCCGCGATATCATCCCCGGGCCCGGTAACCAGGTGCTGGACCTCTCCATTCAGCGCCGGTTCCCGATCCACGAATCCGCAGCGGTCAACTTTCGCGCCGAATTCTTCAATTCGCTCAATCATCCAAACCTCGGGATTCCGTTGCCGTACGTGGACTTCGCCGGTCTCTTTGGGAAAATCTTCGGCGTGGGCGACCCGCGCCGTATACAATTCGCGTTGCGGCTCGAATTCTAGTGCTCCCCGAACCTGCCACAACCGAACGCGGCCACTCGGGCATTACCAGCTTCACGCGCCACTACTGGACGTTTCTGTTCGCCGAAAATCTCTACGATATCGGCCTCTACATCTTCGTCTTGCTCTACAACCTGTACCTTCTCGACCTCGGCTATCGCGAAGACTTTCTCGGTTGGGTCACCAGCGCCATGAGCATCGGCAGCATCGCCGGTGCACTGCCCGCGGCCGCAATCGCGCGCCGCCTGGGTTTGAAGAGGACCGTTATTTTCGGCTCGGCGGGCGTAGCAGTGCTATGCATGTGCCGCACCGCCGCGTTGAGTCACGCGTGGTTGATGGGTACCGCATTCTTTGCCGGCGCAATCTCTTCCGTTTGGGCGGTCTCGCTCGTTCCAACCGTTGCCGCGCTCACCACAGAAGGCAATCGCGCACTCGGATACAGCCTCTGGACCGGCTGGGGGATTGGACTCGGCGTCATCATGGGCGCAGTCGCGGGCTCGATGACCGGCTGGATCCGCAGCTCTGGTTTCGCAAGTAGTGACATCTCGGCCCGCCAGATTGCGCTCCTGATCGGAAGCGCAACGGCACTCTTGTCGCCGTTACTTCTTGTTCATTTGCCGCTTGCAAAGTCCGGGACCGCGGGCGCAAAAGTCTTTCCACGGAGCCCATTCGTCATGCGCTTCCTCGTTGCCTATGCGGTCTGGAACGTCGGCGTCGGAGCGTTCAATCCCTTCTTCACCGCCTACTTCTCGCGCCAGTTGCACATGTCTACCGAGCGCATCGGATTCACCTTCTCGGCCGCCCAACTGGCTGAACTGTGCGCATTGCTTCTCGCCCCCATGATGCTCCGCCGCTTCGGAAACATCAGGGGGATAGCGTTAATGCAAGCAGGCGTCGCTCTGTCGCTGGCGCTCCTATCGATCGGACCTCCCGCCATCGCCGCAGGCGCGATCTATGCGCTATTCGGCTCCTTCCAATACATGAGCGAACCCGCGACGTTCACCTTACTCATGTCACGCGTTTCGGAAGACGAGAGAGCCGGAGCCTCCTCGCTCAGTTTCTTCATCACCTCTGCCGCGCAAGCGGCATCAGCCGCCGTGGCCGGCGTCTCCATCGTTCGCTTCGGCTACCGCCCGCTGCTCACCTTCGCGTCGCTGACAACCGCGCTTGCCGCATGGTTGTTCTACTGCTTGCTGGGAGAATCCAAAGAGAAAGAGCCTGGTCGCGCCGCTAACGCCAATCGAACGTAAATTTCCACTCAAGCGCGTTCAACGCCTCGCTCGACAAATTCGGATGTCGAGCATATATGGTTTCGCACGCGCGCTTTCCCCCGGATACGAGCGTCTGATGCGACCAATCGATTGGTATCGCGCCCAGCTCCTTCAAAATAGGCTCGATCTCGACCAATAACGTGGCTCTTGTTGAGCACCGAATGCCTCCGCCACGCCTGCCTTGTCCTGCTGCGGCGCCGCAGCGCGTTCGTATCCCAGATGAAGCACGGTTGCCTTACTCGCCGCTTGCCGTAATCCTTGAATCCGTATTCACCGGAGATCTGCGTAATGATGTCCAGCGCCGTTTTGTTCCAAAAGATGCGGCAATCCGTTGTACGGTCCAAAAACCAAAGCCACGGCACGATGCGCGCGCGATATACAGCCAGATTGCTGTCGCGTCCCGCCTGATAGAAGTTGCTTACGTATCCGTTTCCAATAGCGTTGCGACTCGTTATCTGAAAGCGAGAGCCCGACCGTCACGTTCTTACCCGTGATGGAGTCGTATGAGATCGAATCGTTCTCCGAAACCAGTTCCAGATCGAAGTGAAACAGCCGTGAAAATGCCTCTTCGCCAGACATGGGCCAGCAGCACGTCATCGCCCAGCGGAGTCGATAAATTGCAGTCGGCGGGCTCCTTCACCTTCAGCCGCCCCAACCAACTTAGACGTGGCGTGTTATTCGTGTCCGCGGTCAACCGGCAATACGGGACTTCGCGCGCCTTCAGCACTGGCTGTATATCGAGTTGAGCGAGGGTCCCTCAAAGAGTCGAATCAATGCCGCGGCTTCGCGGTGCGCATCGCCCTCGGGCAGAAAGCCGCGGAACCTGCGCAACTGTCAGCAGCCGCACCCGTACCCGAACCGCCGACTGCACCATCCACACCGCTTCTCCCGCGCGCTCATACCCAATCGGTTCGATGGCGATTGGCCCAGCGGAAAACACAGATCCTGCTGCGCGCACTCGTACGAGATCCTTGCCGGACGGCTTCCATTTTCAAATCCATGCTCTGTGTGTTATTCGGGTAAGTATCAGTGAGTTCTGCGGGAGGACATAAGGTACAAGAGCTGTAGGTCAAACCAAAAATTCTCTTTAAGTATTGAAATAAAGACTGGCTCCCCTTCGTAGGCTGGAACTTTTCTGAGCAATCGCGTCATCGATCCCGCTGCACTTTTCGCTGTGGCATATTACTCTACGGTGCTGCCCAAACCGTATAAGTGAGCGTCCCGGTATTGCCGGGAGTATCGATGTAACGCGCGGTGATCTCCCAGCAGCCTGACGAAGGAATATCTATGCCCGTCACCATAAACATTCCCGCTGGGCGGTCGTCCGTATAACCGCTGCCCGCCGGACCGTTCCAGACCAACGGCTCTTGGCGATCCAGTCGTCGAGCCACAACCGTCAGGTTTGGGCGTCCTTCTTTCCTCCAGTCATAGCCCTGTCGAAAAAAAGGCAGTTTCCCGCCGCTGTGCACGTGCCAGTCAGGATAAACGAAGGTCCAAAGGGCTGGGCTACCGTACAAAAATTCGTTGCTTCCTGCATCGGATGAGTATGGTGCGGGTGGCACGAAGGGACGATCAGGCGACCTGGTAACCTGGCATTCCTTGCCCAGAGAGGGAGCAGAAAATGCCGAGCAATTTGCGAGCAGCAGGGCGAATAGTGCCAACAAGAACACAGATAACAAGATGCGACAGTTCATGAAAATAGTCCTGAGGGTTGCCCGGGTCGTCGTTTCACTCTGGGGGCGCGCTGGCCATTGGATCGTTCTCAGTGGACCGCATCCGCCGACGCAAATTTCGCAGACGCGGTTGAAGCTGGTAAATTGGACACCCATTGTCCGAGAAAGTTCCCGCGCGGTCCAAAGAGCGAAGGTTCGAATACACGGCGGGTCCTCCTGCAGCAAGGACGTGAACTCAATCAAATCAACAAGGGCTTCGTGGCTCCCCGGCATGGATTCGAACCACGATTCACGGCTCCAAAGGCCGCTGTCCTACCGTTAGA
>DATAUH010000477.1:0-16510 GCA_036268375.1 Bryobacteraceae bacterium
ATCGAAGTTCTTTAGCAGAGCGTCTACCAGAGGCTGAAGCTGCTGCTCGTTCCCTTTTGCCAGATTTGCAAACCAGAGCGGGCCCTGTTCATCGGTCACGATGCCGCCGTGCAGGCGGGTGAAGTCCGTCAGCTCCGCGTGCACTTCGTTATTGATGCGGTCGATCGGCCAGTCCGCATATTTGGGACCAAGGCCCGCATGCACGAACAACGTGCGGTCAATCTTGATGACGGCGTTTTCGCCGCGTAGCCACTTGCCGTAGACTCCTTCCGGTCCGAATGCGGCGCGCCGTTCTTCGGCGCCAGCCGGACGGTTACGTTCCCACTGTGATTGATCGAGCGAGGGCGTTGCCGCAGCCGTCATTTGCTTGTTGCTGGCGTCGTACGACGCGACGCGATCCGCCTGCGAGTTCTGTGGCGCGAAGGCGATGTATTCCGCCGGCGAAACGTAGCGCAAATCGCCGTACACGTTCATCGCCTCATGGTTGCCTAGCAGGCAATGCACCGCGCCGCCGGCAGCCTCAGCCTGTTTCTGCAACTTCATGAGGAGATCCATCACAGCGCGCGAGTCGGGACCGCGATCCAGGATGTCGCCGGTCTGAACCAGATGCGTCTTTCCGCCGGTCCAGTCACCGTTGCCATTGATAAGCCCAGCCGAGCGCAATGCTGCGGCGAAGCTTTCGTAATCTCCATGAACATCACCGATGGCGACCACGCGTTCCACGCCGGTCCAAACCGCGGACGAGACCTGTTTCGGCGTTTTGGCCGCCGGTGACAGAGCCGCCGCAGTCGCCGAATTAGGAGCCGATGGATTGGCTGCTGAAGCGGTCGCAGTTCCATTCGCGGACTTCGCCGAAGCTTCCGCCATTCCTTTCGACACTGCGGCGGCGCTCGGCGGCGACGCCGCAGCGCGTTCCGCGACGCCGGTGTTTTCCGCGCCCTGCGCCGGCTGCTTGAACAGCACCTCCGCGGTTGAAACCGGCGCCTCCGCCTTCGTTGCGGGCTGCCAGGAATCGACCTTAGCCTGCGCCGTTTTCAAGTCTTTGGGCTTCAACTTGTCCTGCGCCATACTGATCATCTGCCTGGCGCGTGGCTCACCCAGTTTCTGCGCGCGCGCGAACCACACGTACGCTTCGCTCAAATCGCGCTTCACGCCCTGGCCGTTGTAATAGAGGATGGCGATGTTCGTCATCGCGCTTGCATAACCTGCATCCGCTGCTTTGTGATACCACTTCAGCGCCTCGCCATAGTTCTGCTGCACGCCCTGGCCGACGTCGTACATTACGCCGAGGCTGAACGCGGCGCTCGCGACGCCCTGATCGGCCGCCTTGCGGTACCACTTCTCGGCTTCGCTGTAATTCTGGAAGGCGCCCTCACCCTCGGAGTACACCGTCGCCAGTCCGTTGACGGCTTCTGAGACTCCCTTTTGCGCCGCCTTCAGAAACCACTTTTGCGCCTCTTGCGGATCGGCCTTTACGCCTTGCCCGTTGGCATACATTACGCCCAGGTTGTATTCGGCCGCAGGAACGTCCTGCTCCCCTGCCTTGCGGTACCACTCGATCGCCTTGGCGTAATCCTGTTGGACGCCCTGACCGCGCGCGTAGAGCAGGCCCATGTTGTATTGAGAGTTCGGTTCGCCCTGTTCTGCCAGCGGCTGCCACTCTTTCAACGCCGTAGCGAAGTCACCCTTGTTATATGCGTCCAGCCCGGCTTGAAAGTCGGCGCCGAACAGAGATAGAGAAAATAGCGCAATTGAGATTGCAAGTTTCTTCACAGCGCTAAGGCGAAATGCACGCGACTTACCGATGTCGCGAAGCGCACGAAGCGATTAGAGGAAGGGCTCGCGGGAGGGTCGTCGGACATCAGACACATGTCAAAACTAATTCGCTGCGGGCCGCTCCGCGTGGTCTATGACAAGAACCTCAACCGGTCCCTTGGCGGGCGCGAGTTTCAACCCGAGTTGTTGCTCTAGCGCCGCGAAGATGTTGGGGCCGACAGGCGCCTTGGGCGCTGCCGGCTCGCCCGACCCGAAACCGAATCCCTGCAGCGCCTGATCGGGCGCGAAGTGAAGATCGACGTCGAATTCGCCGGTGAAGCCGGTACGGTCCGAAATTGGCCGATCGAGGACCAACGCCAGTTCGCTGATCAGGTCGTCGATATGGACCTTGCGGCCTCTCATTCCGAGCTCGCCTCGGGGAGCCCCAAACCCGGACCCCGGCCCCGAGACATAGCCGCAGTCGACCTTGCCCGGGACTTGGTGCGGCTTTGTACCGGCGGGAAACGAGACGCAACCCAAGTCTTTGCGCGGCGTCGGAAGTTTCAGGCCGTTCTCCGCAGCTGTCATCACGTAAATCGGACGCTCTCTGGTTTCGCGATGAAGCCGCAGCTTAAACCGGTCCGCCAGGAGCGCCTGCCACATCGTCCAGAGCTGGTTCGGATCGGCGGGCGATTTGGCCGCGATGTCCCAGCCTTCCGAATTGATCCACGGCGGCCCTCCTGCTATTTGCGAAGCCGGCAAAGGGATTGTGTGCCCTGCGTAAGGGGCGTTATGAGTGGCGTAGGCGAATTGGATAAGAAGTAGCAAGGAAGAGTTCACGCCCACACCCATCGGATGATGGGCGCGTTCGTTCCACTTGACTGTGCTTGGCTTGATCGATAGCGATTGAAATGCGGGCCGGGTGGCAGATTGGGCGAACAAAGCGTATGCGGCGGCCGCCAGCAGGATAGCGGTCGCGAGCCAACCTGTTCCCAGACGGGTGTGGGGCTGCGGCCGTGGCTGGCCCAACAATCGTGCAATCCGGTTCGCCAGAGATCCATCGTTCGCCGCGACCGCCACCCCGCGATGCAACGGGCGGTATGACTCCAGTTGCTCCAGTGCGCGGGCAAACACAAAGGCATCGCCAGAGACGGACACGGCAATATCGTCGCAGCACAATTCGCGCTCGACGCGGATGTGCCTCGATATCCACCAGACCACGGGATGGTAGAACAGCAGGGATTCGGCCACGCCTTGCAAGAGGTTGATCAGGTAATCGTGACGGCGGATGTGCGCCAATTCGTGCAGCAGCAGCGCCTCTACATGTTCAGGAGGCAGACCGCCGAGCGCCCCCACCGGGACGAGCACTACCGGGCGCAGCCAGCCGACTACCGCCGGCGTCTGCACCAGTGCTGAGACCAACAGCCGCACCGGGCGAGAGAGACCAATGCGTGCCGCAAGGGTTCTTAAAGTCGCCTGCCATTCCGGCGGCGCGCGGCGAACCAGGCTTGATCGCATCCGTGCCGAGATCATCCAGCCTCCCGCCAGGCGGACCCAAAACACAGTTGCGCCAGCGAGCCAGATGATCACAACCCAGGACAGGAACTGTTCCGGCTGCACAGCGGACACGGTGGCGCGGACGGAGCCGGGCAACAGGATGACTGGGGAAGCCCTGGTGAGGGCGGGCGGGGAAGTGGTTCGAATGCGATCGGCGGCAATGAGGCTCGTGCGCGAGGGCTGTAACAGCTCCCACGTAACGAGCGGAGCCGCCATCATCGCCGCCAGCGCTCCGCAGGCGAAGAGGTATCGCGTGTGCGGGGTGGACGTGCGCGCCATTCGACGCGCGGCTGCATATAGAGCCGCAATCAATAGACCCTGCCAAAGGAAGTGGAGCAACGTCATGCCCAGGCGTTCGACCCATGGCTCCGACGCCAATATTTGCACGGCATTCATGACGAGTTTTCCTTCTTTTTGGCGAAGGCGTCCAACATGCCGCGAATTTCGTCCAGTTCTTCGGGTGAGGCAGGCTGCGCCGTCAGGGCGCCCATTACCATGCTTCGCGCGGAGCCGCCGAAGGCCCTTTTGAGAAGATCGCCGGCGATCTCTCGCTGCGTCTGCTCCCTCGGGAGGCTGGTTTCGTAGACGTGCGATCCGAAGCGCTCGCTCCGGGTGAGCAGGCCCTTTTCGGTCATCAACTGCATCGTCTTCAGCGTGGTGGTGTAACGGTGATCTTTGCCGAGTTCGTCGTGGATTTCACGCACGGTGGCCATTCCCAATTTCCAGAGCACGGCAAGGATATCGAGTTCGGCGGCGGTTGGAAGTGGCGTTGCCGGACGTTTGCGGCGGGAGGAAGGCATTTGAGCCCAGGGTACTACGAAAGCAAACGTAGCGCAACGAAATATGCCGTAGTGACGACGCCTAGATTTAATTTACCGATCGTTAGCGCGCGCGGCCTGGTCTTCCTTTTTCATCGCGCGGGCCAGCCAGGCTTGGGCAAAGTTCCAGTCGCGGCGGACGGTCTGCACAGAGATCTGCAGTACTTCGGCTGTCTCTTCTATGCTGAGGCCGCCGAAAAAGCGCAGTTCTACGACACGCGCTTTTCGCGGATCCAGTTTCGCAAGTGACTCCAGGGCGTCGTCCAAAGCGACGATCTCGCGGTCCTTACCGGGCGCTGCCATGAAGCCGTCTTCGAATGCAACCTTTCCAATGTCGCCGCCGCGTTTGGCGCTGTGACGGGCGCGCGCCGCGTCAACCAGAATGCGCCGCATGATCTGCGCCGCCAAGCCGAAGAACTGGCTACGCTCGTGAAAGCTCACCCCGTTGACATCGATCAGTTTGAGATAAACCTCGTTGACCAGGGCGGTCGCCTGTAAAGAGACATCCTGATTTTCGAAGGACATGCGCCGGTGTGCGATGCGGCGGAGTTCCTGATAGACAACCGGCATCAACCGGCCCAGCGCATCGGATTCGCCGGCGGTCCAGGCCTGCAACAGTCGCGTGATCGGCGGCGCGGAAGGGTCACCCATGAGATTCTCCCGCATCCTACCAAAAAAGTTTTGAGGGCGATGGCAGATTTCAACCCTGGAATTCCGCTTAAGCGGCGAAGGGACGAAAAACACACCATGAAGACCTGGCAAATGCTTGTGATCGCGGGGATGACGACATCGACGGCAATGGCAACGATTCGCGGTACCGCCACGATTGGATGCGTAGCCGTGCAGGTCAGAATGAAATCGCTGGTTTCGATCGGCGATTGGGTTAAAGCCGAATATGCCGCTGGCCAAGTCTTCAGCAATGTAGGCGTCCAGATCAATTGGGAGGGTTTCTCGTCGCGGGAGAGGAACGCATCCTGCATAGCCGTCCGGATTCAGTTGGATCCCAAATCCACGCGAACCTCGAATTCCGACGCACTCGCATATGCGCTGCCTTACCAAGCCGGCGGTACGCAAATTTACGTCTCAATGGACCGTATCATGGCATACGGACCAGGCACGCGGGCAGTGGTGCTTGGGTATGCGATCACCCACGAGATCGCACATGTGCTCGAAGGCATCAACCGGCATTCAGCGGAAGGGGTGATGAAGGCATCGTGGACAGGCAGAGATTACTGCGCGATGCGCCGGGGCTCATTCGGTTTTGCCGCTGAAGATATTGAACTGATCCGAATGCGCTTCTCAAAGATGGAAGAGCAGGTGATGACGTCCGCGCACCAATAGGTCGTGGTTGTAACCCGCACGATGACATTTGCCGCAATATTCGAGGGCAGATTCCGCCACGGAGTACAATCACAGATGCTCGCGGAATCATGACCTCGGAACGTTGGCAACGGATCGAGTCGATCTACCATGCCGCCTTGGAACAGGACCCCGGCAGACGAACCGCATTCCTGGTGGAGGAGCGCCAGGGCGATGAGGAGTTGATTCGGGAAATCGAATCTCTGCTGGAGCACGCGAAGCCGTCGCTTCTTCAGCGCGACGTATGGGAGCTGTCCGCTCCGGAGCCAGGGTCGCGGTTGGGTACGTACGAGATCCTCGCGAAGTTAGGCGAGGGCGGGATGGGAGTGGTTTACAGCGCGCGCGACACCAAGCTGAACCGGACGGTGGCGGTAAAGCTTCTCTCGCAGCACATGGCCGACCCGGCAGCGCGGCGCAGATTTCAGCGCGAGGCGCAGATGGCCTCGTCCTTGAACCATCCACACATCGTTACGGTACACGATGCGGGAGAGCTTGGCGCCCAGCAATACCTGGTGACCGAGTTGGTGGATGGCGGAACGCTGCTGGATTGGGCACGCGCAGAGAAGCGCCCGTGGCGTAAGGCGGTGGAGTTGCTGGCGGGCGTGGCGGACGGATTGGCGAGCGCACACCAGGCGGGGATTCTACATCGCGACATTAAGCCGCAAAACATTCTGGTGACGCGCAGCGGCTATGGCAAGCTTGCAGATTTCGGGCTGGCGAAGTTGATGGAGGATGCGCGGCCGGCAGCGAATGGCTCCACGCAAACCGATCTGGGATCGCCGCCCGGCATGGTGATGGGAACGATTGCCTATATGTCGCCGGAGCAGGCGCTGGGCAAGCCAGTGGATGCGCGCAGCGACATCTTTTCGTTTGGCCTGGTGCTCTATGAGCTGCTGGCGGGGCGGCGGGCATTCGCGGGCCGGTCAGATTTGGAGGTGTTGCGGAACATCATTGATGGCGCGGCGGAGCCGCTCAATTCGGAGTTCCCGGAGAACGTACGAGCGGTGGTCGAGAAGACGCTGGCGAAGGCGCCGGAAGACCGCTACCAAGCTATGGGCGAATTGGTGGTGGACTTACGCAGGCTGGCGCGGGAGAGCGACGGTGCGCCGGCAACGAGGCGCAAGACGCTTACCTGGAATCGTCGGCGGGCTGGCGCCGTGGCGTTGATCGCGGCTTTGGCGGGCGGGGCGGCAGTCTGGCGGTTCTGGCCCTCAACTTCTCCCCCGATTCGCTCGATTGCGGTATTGCCGCTTGAGAACTTATCTGGCGATTCGAGCCAGGAGTATTTCTCGGACGGAACTACCGAAGCGCTGATCTCGAGTCTGGCGCAGATCCGCGCGCTGAAAGTGATTTCGCGGACTTCGGCGATGCGGTACAAGCGCACGACGAAGCCGCTGCCGGAAATCGCGCGCGAACTGGGCGTGGACGCGATCGTTGAAGGCACGGTGCAGAGATCCGGAACGAGAGTGCGAATCAGCGCTCACCTGATTCGCGCGGCGACGGACGAAAGCCTGTGGGCCAGGGACTACGACGAGGACGCTTCGGATGCGCTCAAGCTGGAGGCTAACGTAGCCCAGGACATTGCGCAGGGTATTCGCGTAGAGGTGACGTCGCAGGAATCGCAGCGCCTCCGTGCCGATCGCCATATTAGCGCCGCGGCGCAGGATGCCTATTTTCAAGGGCGCTATCACGGCTGGAAATTGGACGAAGAGGACCTGAAAGAAGCCATTGGTTATTACGAGCAGGCGGTCCGGATCGAGCCCGATTTCGCCGAAGCGTACGCCGGGCTGTCACACGCATGGCACGAGCGCGGCGTATGGGGAGCGACAGTTTCCGGGACTCGGAAGCCCCGGTGAAGAGCGCCGCGCGCAGAGCGCTCGATCTGGACCCGAATCTTGCTGATGCGCATACCGCATTGGGAGACGCCTTATATATGTACGATCTGAATTGGACGGGCGCAGACGAGGAACTCCGCCGCGGCGTCGATTTGGACCCGAATAATCTGGAGGCCCACACTTACTACGGTAATTTTTTGATGGCGGCGGGCCGGTTTCCCGAGGCGATCCGGGAGGCTGAGCGCGCGGTATCAATCGACCCTGTCTCTTCCACGGTGCAATCAAACTATGCGCGTATTCTTTTTCGAGCGCGCAAATATCAGGATGCCGAGATTCGTTACAAGAAAGCGATCGAGCTCGACTCGCAGGATTTTGCGGCGTACACGCGGCTGGCTGAGGTTTTCGAGCAAACCGGGAGGCTGGAAGAGGCGCTCAAAGTGGTATAGGAAGGTTTGCGGATTCGTGGCGCGGATTTGGTGAAGTCTCCCGCATTGGCGCGAGTCTACGCGCTGCTCGGGGGACGGAGCGAGGCTTTGCGAATTCTCGAGCAGACTCCGAAGGCAGGTTCGGCGGGCAGCGCGCAGGAGTACGCGCTGGTTTACTTCGCGCTGGGCGACAAGGACCGTGGGTTTGAATGGCTGAAGAAGGCATTCGATGAGCGCGGACTGATCGTCTTTACTAAGTTTGACCCCCGCTTTGACAATGTGCGTTGGGACCCGCGCTTCCAGGCGCTGGTGGCGCGTTTGGGAATTCCGGATACGGCGGGCGCTAGAATCGCGGCGCGCGATACCCACGCAGCTTGCGCGACTTGAGTGGGCGGATCTATGATCGTGTGGCGCAGTTGATGGGCCTTTGTTGTACGATGCAACTTAATGCTGACCTCCCGGCGTAGTTTCCTGGCCGCACTGCCTGCGGCCGCGGCTTTTCCTTATGCGCATGCGCTGGGGGATGCCAAGCCGCAGAAGATCACGGCCATCGAAATCTGGGAACTAAGCGGACACCGCCCTGCGACGTCGGGGGTGGATCAGCAGCCGCAGGTGAACCAGCTCAACATCTACGATGAGTCGCGGCCCAAGCCTTACCGCGATGCCGCCAATAGCACGACACGGAACTCGCCAACCACCGCGCTGTATCTCAAGATTCTGACCGACAGCGGACTCTATGGGCTCTACGGGCCGATCGACAAAGAAGTGGCCTACGTGGTGTACGCCAACCTGCGGACCTTTCTGATTGGCAAGGATGCGTTGGCCGGGGAGAAACTGTGGGACGAGATGTACCGTTCCAACCGCCTCGCGCGCCGCGGCTATTTTCTGATGGCGATCAGCGCGGTGGACAACACGCTTTGGGATTTGCGCGGACGCTACTTTCAGACGCCTGTGTACCGGCTGTTGGGCGGCCCGACGCGGCAATCGGTGGAGGCTTACGCGAGCTGTCTCGGCTATTCACTGGAGCTCGACAAAGTTGCGGCGCGGGCGGCGAAGGTGAAGAGCGACGGGTATCGTTTCCAAAAGTGGTTCCTCGCTTACGGGCCAGGCGATGGCGCGGAGGGGATGAAGAAGAATGTCGACCTGGTGCGCGTGCTGCGCGAAACGGTCGGCGACGAGACTGAGCTGATGTTTGACGCGTACAGCGGTTGGGATCTCACGTATGCGCTGGCGTGGGCGAAGCAGGTGGAGCGCTACCGCCCGCGCTGGATCGAAGAGATCACGCAGGCGGAAAGGATTTCGAGCTTCGCGCAATTGCGCAAGGACACTTCGATTCCGGTGGCTTCGGGCGAACACATACAGGGCCGCTGGGAGGCGTACGACTACTTGAAAGAAGGCGCGCTGAGCGTGGTGCAGTGCGATCCGGAGTGGTGCGGCGGGACGTCGGAGTTGATCAAGATTTGCGCGTTGGCATCCATCTACGATGTGCCGGTGATTCCGCACGGCCACAGCATACACGCGGCGCTGCACGTGATCGCGAGCCAATCACCGGCGACTTGTCCCTTGGCCGAGTACCTGATATTGAAGATGCAGTCGTACTATCACTTCGAAAAGCGCGTGCCAGCTCCGGAGAAGGCCCATTTCGCGCTGCCGGACGCGCCGGGCTATGGGATTGAGTTCGACGATTCCAAAGTAGAGGCGCGCAAGCAGGTGAAGTGGGACTAGGCGGGGTTTTGCGACAAGCGTTAGTGCAAAACCCGCTTTAACGCGCGCCCCGAGCCGATTTTCCGCCGCCGATAAGCGACAAGAGCTCCGCATCCGTCAACTTTCGCCACTTTCCAATCGGCAAATCGCCAATTATGACCGGTCCGATGGCCGTTCGCACCAACTTCAACACCTTGCTGCCGACTGCTTCCACCATGCGCCGCACCTGGCGGTTACGGCCTTCGGTGATGGTGATGGAAAGGTGGGTGTATTTGGCGTTATCGCGCAGCCGCGTGACCTCGGCCGGCCGGGTAGGACCGTCGTTCAACTGCACGCCGCGCCTAAGTTGATCCAACTGGTCATCGCTCAGGAGCGTCGACGCCTTCACTTGATACGTTTTGGGCACTTTGAACTCGGGGCTCATGATGCGGTCGGCAAATTCGGTGTCATTGGTGAAAATGATCAGGCCTGTAGTGTCCAGATCCAATCGCCCAACTGGCGAGAGCCACTGTCCGGCATCCGAGATCAGGTCGTAAACGGTGGGGCGGCCTTCAGGATCCTTTCGCGTGGTGATATATCCCTTCGGTTTATAGAGGAGTATATAGGTTTTGGCGGCTGCGGCGAGGCTCTTGCCGTCAAGCGTGATCCGATCTCGTTCTAGATCGATCCAGTGGTCCGGGTTGCGAATTACCGTACCATTCACTCGAACTTTTCCTTCGGAAATCCACCTTCGCGCTTCCGTTCGCGAGCCGATCCCACGTTTGGAAAATATACGTTCCAAAGTCTTTAGGGGGCGATTACCGAATGTAAACAGTGACTTAGTCATATTCCTTCTACCACCGGACGGTACTAGATCAATGGTACATTAATGGTGAGGTTTACCACGGGTACTGTATTGATTCGCGGTGCGAAGCAGCTGTTGACGCTGCGAGGCTCGCGTCTACCGCGCCGCGGTTCCGAACTGAACGATCTCGCCATAATTCAGGATGGCGCCATCCTGATCCAGGATGGCATTTTGTGCGAAATCGGCGCGACTCGCCGCGTCGAAAATCTTGAAGCGGCGCGCAATGCGGTCGAGATCAATGCAGCCGGACGGGTGGTAATGCCCGGGTTCGTCGATTGCCACACCCACCTTGCGTTTCCACCACCGCGTGCGGGCGAACAGGACCGCGAAGCGGCGGCGCGCGCGCTTTCGGCCGACACCGGCAAACGCACTGCGGCGCGCTGGCTGGCGTATTTGAGCGCGATGGCGCGCCACGGCACGACCACTGTAGAAATCAAGACCGGCGCGGGTCCCGACGAAGACGTCGAAAAGAAGATGCTGCGCGTGCTGTCGCTGGTGCAGCATGAGCCGATCGACATCATACCGACTTTTCTGCTGCGTTTGCCGAGTCTCCAGACGATGAACGAGCAGGCGCAGAACGACTACCTGCAGTGGCTGGAATCGGACTATCTTCCGCGCATGAAAAAGCGGCGCCTGGCGCGATTTGCCGATGTTGCCTGGGACGCTGAACCGCCGCACCACAAGTTCTTCGACCGGTACCTGAAGGCCGCGCGTGGCGCCGGCTTCCCGCTGAAGGTGCATGCCGATGGCATGTACGCTTCGCCGGCGATCGCGATGGCGCTGCGCAATCTGGCGGTGAGCATCGATCATCTGGAGTTCGCGACGCCTGCGGAAGCCTCCATGATGACAGGGGCGCCGACCATGGCGAGCATCCTGCCTTGCGCGTCGTTCCACAGCAAGCTGGCGAATGCGCCTGCGCGCGCGCTGATCGACGCGGGAGTGGCGATCGCGCTCGGCAGCAATTTCAATCCGCACCACAACCCCACGCTCAACATGCAGACTGTGGTGGCGCTCGCGGTGCTGCGTGTGGGCCTGACGCCGGCGGAAGCGCTCTCCGCGGCGACCATCAACAGCGCGCACGCAGTGGGCTGCGCGGACCGCGTGGGGTCGCTCGAGATCGGCAAAGAGGCGGACATTGCGATACTGAACATCTCCGATTATCGCGACCTTGCCAGCCACTTTGGCGACAACCTGATCCACGGCACGCTAAAGCGCGGCCAGTTGATTTACCGCGAAGGCAACATCCTGAATCCCAGCGGCAAGCGGACGCGGGACGCTGCCTGACCGATGTTACACTGAGGGACATTCCCAAACAGGAGTCAGTCAGTATGCAGTTCCCCAGTGTTCGTCTATTCGTGATTCCCGCGCTTGCATTGGCATTTGTGATTACGTGGCGGCCATTCCACGCCGCAGCGCAGGCCCCGGTGACGGGCCTCAACCCGACGGTCAAACAGATTGTGGACCAGGTTTCCGAACAGCGAATTTCAGCCATCATGAAGCACCTGGGTGAATACGGCACCCGCTTTGTCGGTTCCGATCAGGACAGCGAGGCGCGCGGCATCGGCGCGGCGAAGCGGTGGATCGAGAACGAGTTCAAGAGCTACAGCCCGCGCCTGGAAGTGAGCCTGGATCACTTCTCGGTGAAGAAGAACCAGCGCGTATCAAAAGACGTGGAACTGGCGAATGTAGTCGCGGTGCTGCCGGGGACGACCGACAAAGATCGTTACGTGATCGTGGGCGGACACTACGATTCGATCGCGCTGAAGCGTACCGCAAACGCACAGCGCACGGACGATGGGACGCCGGCAAACGCGGCTGACGTGGATCCCGACGCGCCCGGCGTAGCGGACGACGCCAGCGGGACGGCGGCAACGATGGAACTGGCGCGCGTCATGAGCCAGTATCAGTTCGACAAATCGATCGTGTTCATTGCCTTCGCGGCGGAAGAGATCGGCCTCAACGGCAGCAAGAACTACGCCGACGAAGCCAAAGAAAAGAAGATGACGATTGAGGCGATGCTGAACAACGACATCATCGGCACGGATGTTTCAGGCAATGGCGCAAGCGCGAATGGTCATGTGCGCGTGTTTGCCGAAGGGCCCGA
Source organism: Bryobacteraceae bacterium (assembly GCA_036268375.1). Classification (GTDB taxonomy): domain Bacteria; phylum Acidobacteriota; class Terriglobia; order Bryobacterales; family Bryobacteraceae; genus PALSA-243. The sequence goes on from DATAUH010000477.1 coordinate 12,402, forward strand.
GGATTCGACGTCGCGCGCAATCGCACGCTATGCGAAAGAGATTGCGGAGCGCTACGTGCCCTCGATGACGGTGGACCTGGTCTTCCGCCGCGACCGCTTTTCACGCGGCGGCGATCACACCTCATTCGTGCGCGATGGATTCGGCGCCATACGTTTAACGACTCCGAGTGAAAACTACGCCAACCAACACACCGCAACCGATACGTTTGCCAATGCGTCGCCGCCTTACGCGACGCGCGTTGCCAAAGTGAACGCGGCGGTGCTGGCCAGTTTGGCGCTGGCTCCGAAGCCGCCGGTAGTGCAGGCTCCTCCCGGTGCGGGTCGCGGCGGGCGCGGGGCGCAGGGGCAGGGGCAAGGCGGCGGAACGGCCGCGGGAGCGCCAACACCTACTCCGGAAGAGCAAGCGGCGCGGCGGGCAGCGATGGCGAATCGACCCGGGCTTTCGCGCGGCAAGAGCGGCTACGATGCAGCGCTGCGTTGGGCAAACCCCAATCCGGAAGCGGACCTGGCGGGCTATGCCATCGTAATTCGGGACACGACGTCTCCCGTTTGGCAACGCGAAATCTACGTGGGCAAAGTGACCGAGTACACGCTGCCCGATTTCTCGATTGACGATGTTGTTATTGGCGTGAAAGCGATCGACAAAGACGGCAATCAGAGCTTGGTTTCATCCTACGATCAAGCGCCGTTGAATCTGCAGCAACTGCAGCGCCCGCCCGCCGACACGACACCGCGCCCGGCAACCGGCAGTGGCGATAAGGGCGGACCGCGCTAAGCGTGGAAGCGCGAACACTGGTGGAGTGCGTCCCCAACTTTTCCGAGGGACGCGATCTGAGCAAGGTGGATGCGATTGTTGATGCAATTGCATCCGCCGGCGCATCCATCCTGCACCGCACCTCCGATCCCGACCACAACCGCTCCGTCGTCACGTTCGCGGCGCCCGCGGCGATCGTGGGTGAGGCCGCTTTTCGCGGCGTACGCGCAGCCGCGGAGTTGATCGATCTGCGGCAGCACAGTGGCGTTCACCCGCGTATTGGCGCGGCTGACGTGGTGCCGTTCGTTCCTTTGCGCGGCATCACCATGCAGGAATGCGCCGCGCTGGCTGCGAACGTGGGCCAACGTATCTGGGAAGAACTGGACGTGCCTGTCTATCTTTATGAAGCGTCCGCGCGCCGCGCGCAGTGCGTGAACCTGCCCGATGTGCGGCGCGGCGGTTTTGAGGCGCTGCAGTTCGAAGCCGTGGCAAACCCCGAACGTTGCCCGGATTTCGGCGGACCCGCGCTGCATCCAAGCGCAGGCGCATCGATTGTGGGCGCGCGCAAACTGCTGGTGGCGTTCAATGCGCTGCTCGATACGGATGACGTGAAGATTGCGCAGGGGATTGCGCGGGCGGTCCGCGGCTCCTCCGGCGGCCTTGCACACGTGCGCGCGATGGGCGTCTATCTGCCGTCGCGCGGGCAGGCGCAGGTATCGATGAACCTGATCGATTTTGAACAGACCGGTATGTATCAGGCGTTGGAAGCGGTGCGCAGCGAAGCCGCAAAGCGCGGCGCCGCCGTCACGTCGACCGAGTTGATCGGACTGGCGCCGGCTAAAGCGCTCGAAGCAGCCGCAGCGGCCTATCTGCAAATCGAAACCTTTCAGTTGAACCGAGTGCTGGAAAACCGTTTGGAAGAGGTCTGAGGGATTTCCCGCAATATAACGCCACGCCGCCCGCGCGCCGCGCTCAAACAGTACCGTTCTGCGAACCCTGCGCACGGAAGTAGCGTGTACGCCATGTAAAATAACCCCGATGCCTGTTCGTCGCGCTCTGGCCCTACTTGCGCTTGCCGGCGCCGTTGCTGCCGGGCTGGCCGCATTTCATCGAGCGCCCGCGGAGCTTCACGCGAAATTGAGTCCTGTGAAACTTTGGGCCGATGGATATGACGCAGCCGCGCTCACGGTGACTTCGACCGCGCGTCCCACACTGTCGATCGAAGGCAACTTACACGTCGCCGTCGGATCGGAATTTGAGCACCACGACGGGGTTTGGGCTGCAAATATTCGAGCGGGCGTACTGCCGGGAACGGTTCGGCTGCGCGTCTCTGCCCCGGGCGCGCGCCCTCTGCGCCTGACGCTTGCCACTGCCATGACTGCGCGCGACAGCAGCGAAGACGGTACGCCCGATTTTCTGCGCCTCGATTCTACTTCTTCCCGCGCCGCATTTCAGCGCTGGTTTACTTTCCTTGCCGAAGCGCAGTATTTCCAGCCCCCGGAATCCCGCCCGAGCGAAATCGATGATTGCGCGGCTCTGATTCGGTACGCTTATCGCGAATCGCTGCGCGCGCACGATTCCACCTGGAGCGCGACCGCCCGCCTTCCGCTGATTCCCGCGTTTGATTCGCCTGGTAAGTACGAATATCCTTACACGGCGCTGGGGAGCAACATATTTCGAGTAACGCCCGGCCCGTTTCGCGAAGCCGACGCCGCCAACGGCGCATTCGCGCAATTCGCCGACGCCAAAACGTTATGGCGCTACAACACCTACTTAGTAAGCCGCGACCTCTTGCGCGCGCAACCGGGAGACATCCTGTTCTATCATCAAGTACACGACGCGGGTGCAGACACTTACCACAGCATGATCTTCCTGGGCAAAAGCCAGATTCATCCCGATAATTTGACTTACATTCTCTATCACACGGGACCGCAGCAAGGCGGCCCAGGAGAGATCCGCCGCCTCTCGCTCGACGAATTGCGCAACTTTCCTGACCCGGTGTGGCGTCCGGGCCCGGAAAATCCCCGATTTCTCGGCGTATACCGCTGGAATATTCTTCATAACGCAGTGTCCGCCTCCTAGCTATGCGCGTTCTCCGATTTCTCTTACTCTTCACGGCAGCCGCCGCGGCGCTCAGTCAGAGCGAGGACGAGCCGTATTTCTCGCTCATGTCTCAACATACATTCGGGACCAATGGCAAGCCCAATGTGCAGTTGAGCGCATGGAATATCGATGCGCTGGATTTTCGCATCTACCGCGTGAAGGATCCTCTCGAATTTTTCCGCCAGATCGAAGACCCACACCAGTTTGGCGGCCGCGCGCCCGCTCCCTCGCACCAACTTACTCCCATTGAACGGTTCCATGAGTGGAAGCGCTCGCTACGCGTGTCCATCCGGCGCGGCATCCGCGCACAGTTCACGGAATCGGTAAGCGCTCATTTCGAAAAGGCTGCCGCGCCGGCAGGAAATGGCGCGGCGCCATCCGCCAAAGGCGCCGCGGGAACACCGAATGCAACCCAGTATGCGGAAGCGCCGCTGCTCAATCCGCAGCAACTTGTACTTTCATTCCACCAACCCGTGCGCAGCCAGAGCCGCTGGGAGCGGCAGACTGTAGCCGTCCCACTTACTGAAAAAGGCGTGTACTTAGTAGAGGCGGTACACCACGATCTGCGCGCCTACACAATTTTGATCGTTTCGGACATTGCGTTAATTACCAAGACCGGCAAAGGCCGCATCGTCAACTTACTGGTCGACCGCAAAACCGGGGAGCCGATTCCCAATGCGGCAGTATGGATCGAAGGACGTGATAAGACCTTCGGAAGTACCGATACGGATGCGGGGGGATTCGCAGTTACCAGTTTCACCGGTACGCATGCCGATGATATTCGCATTGTCGCGCGAACGAAGACCGATTACGCCGTCAATACGCTCGCCGGTTACTCCTTCAACGTCGATCAGGATCAGTTGATGGGTTACGTTTATACCGACAGGCCCGTCTACCGGCCCGGCCACACGATGCACTTTCGCGCAGTTTTACGCTTGCGCAACGCGGAGGGCTACCAATTACCCGCAGGCAAGCAGGTGAACGTTCAAATACAGGATCCAGACCAGAAGCCGATTTACCAGAAAGCGCTCACTACCTCCGGAATGGGCACGATTCATGACGAGATCGCGCTGCCTGTGGGAGCCGCACTGGGCTCATACGACATCGAAATCAAATACGGCGACGACACCACCAGCGGCTCCTTCGAAGTGCAGGATTATAAGAAGCCGGAGTATGAAGTGCGCGTCACCAGTCCCAAACCGCGCGTGCTTCAGGGCGAATCCATGCAGGCCGTGGTGGATGCGCGCTACTT
>DATAUH010000478.1:0-22569 GCA_036268375.1 Bryobacteraceae bacterium
TGGCGCGCGACGATCTCGGGAAGCGGATCGCCGCCGCCGGGCGGACACTGAAGGTCTATCATCTCGGTCCTAACCGTGATGGTGGTGTGCTGGGCGGCCTCGATATCGAGCGGGTGGATGTGGCTGCAGCGGACGTCGTGCTGTGCACGGGCCTGTATGACGACGATACCGAAACGGCGGACGATTATGCCGGCCTGTTTCAGGAAATGCGCGGGCGTGATCTCACCATGCTCTGCGCAAACCCGGACATCGTGGTACAGCGCGGCGACAAGCTGATCTGGTGCGCGGGCGCACTCGCGGAAGCCTACGAGAAGGTCGGCGGCAAGGTGATTTACTACGGCAAGCCACACCCGCCGATTTACGACGCTGCCCTCGCGGTTGCGGCGACGCTCGCCGGCCGCGGCATCTGCCGGCCGCTCGCCGTCGGCGACGGCGCCGATACCGATATCAAGGGCGCAAACCGCGCGGGCATCGATGCGCTGTTCGTGGCGCAGGGCATTCACGCCGCGCATCTGGGGGATCTCACGGCGGAAGGGCTTGCGCAGCTATTCGTAGTGCCGGACGCGCATCCGAAAGCGGCTATCGCGGCGCTTGTCTGGTAGAGAGCGTTTCCGCTAAGCGGGTCGTTTGCGACAAAGGGGAATTGAGTGCCGTATTATATTGACGAGCTGAGGCCGGGCATGAGCGCGAGCTTCGAGAAGACCGTGACTGAGCGGGATGTCGAGCTGTTCGGAGAAGTGAGCGGCGACATGAACCCCATGCATTTCGACGAGGAGTTCGCGCGCAAGACAATCTTTCGCGGCCGTATTGCGCATGGCGTACTGTGCCTCAGCTATATCTCAACCGTGCTCGGTATGAAGATGCCAGGGCCAGGCACGATTTTCATGAGCGCCACCTCGCGCTTCAAGGCGCCCGTGCGCATCGGGGACACCGTGATCACGCAATGTACCGTGCGTGAAGTGGTGCCGGAAAAGCGTCGCGTTCTGTTCGACTGCGTCTGCAAAGTGGGCGAGACCGCCGTGGTGGAAGGCGAGGCGCTGGTGATGGCGCCCGTCCGGCCCAAGGCCTGATGAAGATTTTCCGCCATTACAAAGACCTGCCGGCGTCGTGCAAGGGCGCGGTGGTGGCGATCGGCAATTTCGATGGCGTGCACCGCGGACATCAGGCGCTGATTGCGCGCGCGGGTGTCTTGGCGAAAGCCCAAGGGGCGCCGCTTGGCGTGCTCGCCTTCGAGCCGCATCCGCAAGAATTCTTCCGCCCGGAAGACGAAAGTTTTCGGCTCACGCCGTTCCGCACCAAGGTGCGGCTGCTGGCGGAGCATGGCGTGGACGTTCTGTACGCACTGCCTTTCGATGCCTCGATGTCAAAGAAGAGCGCCGAAGAGTTTGTGCGCGATGTACTGGTGAATGGGTTGGGCGTGCGCGGCGTGGTTGTTGGGGCAGATTTCCGCTTCGGCAAAAGCCGAACGGGTGACACCGCCTTTCTGGCGGAAGCTGGGCGTCAATTTGGTTTCGCCGTCGAGATCTTCGACACCCTGATCGCACATGATGCGCAGAAGATTTCCTCCAGCGAGATTCGCGCGGCGCTGAAGCAAGGCCGTCCGGAGATTGCGGCGACGTTGCTCGGTCATCCGTGGACGATCGAAGCGAGGGTGGAGCAGGGCGACGCGCGCGGCCGCGGATTCGGATTTCCGACCGCGAACATGCAGCTCGACGGTTATCTCAAGCCGGCGTTCGGCATTTACGCGGTGCGCGCAACCATTCTGGAAAACGAGAAACGGCTTGGAACGCATGATGGCGTGGCAAGTCTCGGCATCCGCCCCATGTTCAAGGCGGACGTGCCATTACTCGAAGCCCACCTCTTCGATTTCACAGGCGATTTGTACGGAAAGAATCTGGCGGTCGAACTGGTCGCCTATCTTCGTCCCGAACTGAAATTCGACTCGCTCGAGGCCCTCAAGGCCCAGATGGCGAAGGATTCCGAAGCGGCAGGAGCCGCGCTGGACCGTGCGCGGGGCGGCTGTTAGAGGAGGCGCATGCCGAAAGCCGAGTCCTCCGCCCGCGACTACCGCGCCACCTTGTTCCTGCCGCAGACGGACTTTCCGATGAAGGCTGGACTGCCCGAGGCCGAGCCGCGCTGGCTCGTGCGCTGGGTGGAGATGGACCTTTACGGCCGCATGCGCGCAGCGGCGAAAGATCGGCCACTGTTCCTGCTGCATGACGGGCCGCCATACGCGAATGGAGAAATCCATCTCGGCACCGGTATCAACAAGATCCTCAAAGATTTCGTGGTGCGCAGTCAGGGCATGCTGGGGAACAACGCGCCGTACATTCCGGGCTGGGATTGCCACGGCCTTCCCATCGAGTGGAAGATCGAGGAGCGTTACCGCGCCGAAGGCAAATCCAAAGAAGAGGTGCCGGTCGAGCAGCTGCGGCGCGACTGCCGGGCCTTTGCCGAGAAGTGGATCGATGTGCAGCGCGAGCAGTTCAAACGGCTTGGCTGTATCGGGTTATGGGACCATCCCTACACCACGATGGATTATCGCGCCGAAGCGGCCATCGCCCGCGAGCTGTTCAAGTTCGTCGGCAACGGATTGCTCTATCGCGGCTTCCGTCCGGTCATGTGGTCGCCGATTGAAAAGACCGCGCTCGCCGAAGCCGAAGTGGAGTACAAGGAAAAAACCTCTTCGACCATCTACGTGAAATTTCCGATCATCGATTCGGCTCCCAAGGGCGAGGTGTCTAGAAAAGTCGGTCAAACGTGGGATGAAGTAAGTCAGACCGGCAAGAAGTGGTTGAGAGAGCAGGGTTTGCTTGGCGCAAACGTCGTGATTTGGACGACCACGCCATGGACGATACCCGGCAATCGCGCCATCGCGTATTCCCCCATGATGGACTATGCGCTTTATGAGGTCACTTCCGACGACGACAGCTCGATAGCTTTGATTGGAGAGAAACTGCTGCTCTCACATGCGCTGGCCGAGCAAGTGGCGAAACACGCGAAGATTGAATTGAAGTGGCTGGCCACCATCGATGTCGCTGGCTTGGTCGCTGCGCATCCGTTGCGCACGCGTGGCTATAATTTCGATGTGCCGCTGCTCCCGGGCGAGCATGTTACCGCGGACACCGGCACGGGATTCGTGCACACCGCGCCGGGGCACGGCGAAGAAGATTTCGAACTGATCCTCAAGAATTATCCCAATTACACGCGCGAGCATCCCGAGGCGTTCAATGTCGTCGCGGAAGACGGCTCATTCACGAAGAATGCGCCGGGGTTCGAAGGCAAGTTCATCCTCTCGCGCGATGGCAAGAAGGATGGCGATGCCAATCGCGCGGTGATCGACGCGCTGACCGAAGCCGGCGCACTGCTGGCGAAAGGAACCTTGCGACATCAATATCCGCACAGCTGGCGCAGCAAGGCGCCGGTGGTCTTCCGCGCCACGCCACAGTGGTTCGCGGCGATGGACAAGCCGTTCAAAGGCTCGAACGAGAAATCGCTGCGCGAACTCGCGCTCATCGCGATCGATGACACCGAATGGTATCCACCAACCGGCGAAAACCGCATGCGCTCCATGGTGGAGACGCGTCCTGACTGGGTGCTGTCGCGCCAACGCGCATGGGGCGTGCCGCTCGCTATCTTCGTGCACAGGGAGAGCGGGAGAATCCTCGACGATGCGGCCGTGAACGCGCGCATCTCGGAGGCTTTCGAGAAAGAGGGCGCGGACGCCTGGTTCATCTCGCCGCCGGAGAGATTCCTCGGCAACGATTACGAGGCCAATGAATACGAGCAGGTGAAAGACATTCTGGACGTCTGGTTTGATTCCGGATCGACGCATGTGTTCACGGTGGAAGAACCGATCAATCCGCTCTGGCCCAAAGCCGATCACGCCGATGTTTATCTCGAAGGCTCGGACCAGCACCGCGGCTGGTTTCAGTCGTCGCTGCTGGAAAGCTGCGGCACCCGTGGCCGCGCGCCATACGACGCGGTTATCACCCACGGCTTCGTGCTGGACGAGTCCGGCGACAAGATGTCCAAATCGCTCGGCAACACCATGCTACCGCAGATCATCGCGGAGAAGAATGGCGCGGAAATCCTGCGCGTGGTTACGGCCAGCGCCGATTACACTGGCGACCTGCGGGTGTGGGACGACGTCATCAAGGCGAACGTGGAGTCCTATCGCCGGCTGCGCAACACCATCCGCTTCATGCTGGCGAACCTCTCCGGTTTCTCGGAAGTCGAGAGCATCGCGCATGGCGAGATGCCGGAGCTGGAGCGCTACATGCTGGCGCAGCTCGCGGCTCTCGATGCGCTGGTGCGCGAAGGCTACGCGCAATACGACTTCAATCGCGTGTTCACCGCATTGTTCGCCTTCTGCACCAACGATCTTTCCGCATTTTATTTCGATATCCGGAAGGATTCGCTCTATTGCGACCGCGCCGACAGCATCCGCCGCCGCAGTGCCCGCACGACAACTGACGAAATCTTCCGCCGCGTGGTGACGTGGTTCGCGCCCATCCTCTGCTTCACGATGGAAGAAGCATGGCTGTCGCGGTTCGCAAGCAACGGCGAGAGCGTGCATCTGCAGGTGTTCCCAAAAACTCCGGATGAATGGCGCGATGAGGCGTTGATCGGGAAATGGGAACGTATCCGCGATCTCCGTCGCGTCGTCACCGGCGCACTCGAGATCAAGCGCAAGGACAAGGTGATCGGCGCTTCGCTGGAAGCGCGGCCGGTCCTGTTTGTCACGCCAGAAGACGCCGCGCTGCTCGACGGCATCGATGCCGGCGAAATCGCCATCACCTCGCACGCCATGGTGTCGAGCCATACCGCGCCAGACGACGCGTTTCGGCTTCCCGATGTCGCCGGCGCCGCGGCCGTTTTCCATCACGCGGAAGGTGACAAATGCGCCCGCTGCTGGATGATCCTGCCGGAAGTGGGGCAGAATGCCGCCTATCCCGATCTCTGCAGCCGCTGCGCAGATGCCGTCGGCGCATTGGAGCAAAACCGCCGATGAGAAATTTTCGACCGCGGGATTGGGGCCTTGCCGCCGCTGCCCTTGCCCTGTTCCTGGATCAGGCGAGCAAGGCCCTGATGCTCTACGGTTTCCATTTCAAGGAAATGGTGGCGGGTACCGCCGTTCCGGTGTTGCCGTTTTTTAATCTCGTTATGGTGTGGAACCCCGGCGTCAGTTACGGCCTTTTCCCGGCGCATGGGCCGGTTGGCACCGCTCTGCTGGCGCTGTTTTCCGTGGCCGCGGTGGTCGGTTTGGGCTGGTGGCTGTGGAGCGTACATCGCACCGCGCTTGCCACTGGTCTCGGCCTTGTGATTGGCGGCGCGGTGGGGAACCTGATCGATCGGCTGGTCTATGGCCGGGTTGCTGACTTTTTTCACTTTTATTTCCGGGGCTACGATTGGTATGTCTTTAACGTTGCGGATTGCGCGATCACCTTCGGTGTGGGGGCGCTACTGTACGATGCGCTGCTGCGGCCCGATCACGGGCCGGTCACGCATAAACAAAGCCCGGGAGCGAGTAATGCGGAGTAGGATAGATGTGCGCCGGTGCGTACTGATCGGATCGCTGGGTTGTCTCGCACTGTCGCTTGCCGCCTGCGACAGCATCCGCAGCGCCGTCGGCTCCGACAAAGAGCCGCCAGATGAATTTTCGGTGGTGACGAAGTCTCCGCTGATCATTCCGCCGGATTACAACCTCAAGCCGCCAAAGCCGGGAGCACCGCCGCTCAATCAGGTTCCACCTACCGAGAGCGCACAGGCCGCGCTCTTCAGCGACGATCCGAAGGCGGTGGCAAGCGCCATTTCCGGCAATTACAGCGACGGCGAGAAGCTGCTGATGGCCCAAACCGGCGCCGCGTCGGCCAGCGATTCCATCCGTCAGCAAATCGCCGCGGACAACAGCAACAAGGACAGCGCGGACGAAAGTTTCACTGATCAGTTGCTGTTCAACACGGCCAACAATACCGGCGATGCGCCCCTGAATGCCGATGCCGAGAAAGCCCGGCTCGATGCCGGCAAAAACGGCCAGCAACCAGCGCAGCAGCAGAGTCAGGATCAGAAGAAAGACAGCGGCTGGCTCGATGGAATTTTCTAGGCGCCTCGCGCGCGGGGCGCTGATCGCGGTTACCGCGCTCGCGGCTTCGGCCGCAGCACCCGCACAGGACAAGGAAAAGGTTTTTCAGTTTGCGCTGCAGAACGGAATGCAGGTGGTGGTCGTGCCCGATCACCGCGCGCCGGTTATCACGCAGATGCTGTGGTACCGCGTTGGCGCAGTGGACGATCCGCCGGGCATCGGCGGGCTGGCGCATTTCTTTGAGCACATGATGTTCCGCGGCACCGCCGCAAATCCCGGCGATGCCTTCGCAACCACCGTCGCACGCAATGGTGGCCAGGATAACGCCTTCACCACACACGACTACACCGCGTTTTACGAAGAAATCGCCAAGGACCGCATGCGCGTGGTGATGGGCCTGGAGGCCGACCGCATCGCCAATCTTGACCTCTCCGACAACAACGTCCGCACGGAGCGGCAAGTGGTGCTGGAAGAACGCCGCATGCGCATCGACAACGATCCGCAGTCCCTGTTGCGGGAGCAGGCGGAAGCGGCGCTGCATCTGAGCCATCCTTATGGAAGGCCGGTGATTGGCTGGCCGGAAGAAATTCGCCGCATTGGCAAGCGCGAGGCGCAGGATTTCTACACACACCATTACGCGCCCAACAATTGCATCCTGGTGATTGCAGGCGACGTGACACCGGATGAAGTGCGCACAGCCGCGGAAGCCGAGTACGGGAAGCTGCCGGCGCGCGAGCTCGTGCCGCGCTGGGAATTCGCGCAGCCACCGCGGCTCGGCGAAACACGGCTCTCCATTGCACGAGGCGACGTGAAAGTGCCGCTGTTCTTCCGCATCTACCGGGTGAAGAGCTACACGGAAGCCAAGCCCGGCGAGGCGGAATCGCTGGAAACACTGGCGCAGGCGCTGGGCGGGGATTCCACCAGCACGCTTTATCGCGAGCTGGTGGTCGAAAAGAAACTCGCCTCCGATGCTGGCGCCTCCTATGACGGTTATGACCGCGATGCCGGCGAATTCAGCGTCTACGCAGTGCCGCGGCCGGGCGTTCGCCTGGAGCAGGTAGAGAAGGCCGTCGATGACGCGATCCGCGAATACGCAAGGGCGCTGCCCGGCTCAGCGGATTTCGCTCGCGCCAAGACCCAGCTCATCGCCAGCGCCACGTACCGTCGCGACAGTCAATACGAGCGCGCGGCCGCTTACGGTCAGGCGCTGGCGATCGGGCTGACGACCGACGATGTCGATCAGTGGCCGGATCGCATCAAGGCGGTGCAGCCAAGCGGGGTGCGCGATGCCGCCGCAAAAGAGCTCAACCGGCGCGAAGCAGTCTCGGCTTACCTGATGCCCGCGTCATCTGCAGAGGCGCGCAAATGAAGCGGCTTCTCGCAATTTTTCTTTTTGTCTGCGCGTTCTCCGTCCCTGCGGCCGCGGCCACTGTGAATGTGAAGAGCCTCGACATGGGGAAGAACGTGCAGGTTTGGTACGTTGAAGACCACACCCTGCCGATGATCGCCCTGACGGCGGCGCTGCCCGCCGGTTCGGCCTACGACCCCAAGGACAAGCCAGGACTCGCAGCCTTCACGGCCGATCTGCTCAACGAAGGTGCTGGCAATCTCAAATCTCAGGAATTTCAGGCGGCTCTCAGCAACAAGGCCATCCGCCTGAACATGACGCCGACGCGCGATTATCTCATCATCTCAATCGTCACTCTCTCCGAGAACGCGAAAGAGGCGTTCCGACTGTTAGGACTCGCGCTCAGCCGTCCGCGCTTTGATAACGACGCGATCACGCGCGTCCGCGCGCAAATCATCGCGGCGCTGCAGCAGGAAGACGAGGATCCGCAGGACCTCGCCTCCAAAGGCTTCATGAACACCTTCATGGGCGGCCATCCCTATGCTCATCCGATCAACGGCACGATTGCCTCGATTTCGCGCATCAATCGCAACGACGTAAAAACGTTCGCGCGCGAGCACTGGGTGCGGAATGGACTGAAAATATCTGTTTCCGGCGACGTGGATCCGGAAACGCTGAAAGTGCTCATCGGCAGCGCATTCGGGCAGTTGCCGGCGAAGTGGGCGCCGCCTGTTCCGCCGGTGACGCACATGGGCGAGCCCGGTGTGCATGTGATTCCCCTGCACGTGCCGCAGCCGACGGCAGTGTTCGGCTTGCCCGGAATTTTGCGCAGCGATTGCGATTTCATTCCCGCCTATGTGGCGAATTATATCCTCGGCGGCGGCGGCTTCTCCTCGCGGCTGATGCAGGAGGTGCGCGAGAAGCGCGGCCTCACCTACGGCATCAGCAGCTCGCTCGACACCTTGCGCAAGGCGGGCATTTTCGCGGTGCAGGTGGCGACGCGCGCCGATGCCATGCAGCAGACCATCGATGTGGTGCGCGCAACCATGAAGGATTTTGCGGCGAACGGCGCCACCGACAAGGAATTGGCGGACGCCAAGACCTACATTACCGGCTCATTTCCCTTGGCGTTCTCCTCGAATAGCGGCATCGTCACCCAGCTGAATTCATTCCAGCGTGTGGGCCTTCCCATCGGCTACATTGCGAAGCGCAACGCGCTGATCAACGCGGTGACAGTGGAGGACGTGAGGCGGGTGGCGAAGCGCCTCTTCAATGCGAACAAGATAACGATTGTCGTGGGCGGCACCATGCAGGCCGGTCCCGCGCGAGCCAAACCATTGCCCGGCGGCGGCAAGCCGCCCGCACCGGCAGAACCACCGGCCAAGCCTGCGCCCCCCAAAACCACTGCGCCTGCGCCGAAGCCACCGCTTGCCTCTACCACTGCCGCCAAGCCCAAGGAACAGCGGCGCGGCAGCCCGGCGGCCGCAGCGCCGACCACCACGCCGCATCCCTGATCCTGTTGACGGATGCGGAGCTGCACCGAAGCAGGGGCGTGGCTCTGCTACATTGCAGCGGATGAGCGCCGAATCGCGAAACCGCATCCGCAAGCTGGGCGAGGGGACTATCAATCGCATCGCCGCCGGCGAGGTGGTGGAACGCCCCGCGAGCGCCGTGAAAGAGCTGGTCGAGAATGCACTGGATGCGGGTGCATGCCACATCGGTGTCGCGACCTCGAACGGCGGCGCCGATTTCATACTGGTGGAAGATGACGGGCATGGCATGCAGGCGCGCGAGCTGCGTCTGGCGGTCGAACGTCACGCTACCTCGAAGCTTCCCGTGGCGGATGGTGAAGACGATCTGTCGCGCATCGCCACGCTTGGCTTTCGCGGCGAGGCGCTGCCCGCCATCGGCGCGGTGGGGCGGCTGTCGATCGCCAGTCGCAGAAACGATGGCGAAGCGCATGAAATTCGAGTGGAAGGCGGCGATGCATCCGGGCCAGCGCCGTGCGCTTTTCGCGGGCCGGGGCAATGCGGAACGCGCGTCGAAGTGCGGGAGCTTTTCTTTGCGACGCCGGCACGGCTGAAGTTTCTCAAATCTGCGCGCTCGGAAGACCTTGCAACTCTGGATGTGGTGAAGCGCCTCGCGATGGCGCGGCCCGATGTTGCCTTCACGCTCACGATGGACGGCCGCCTTGTGCTGTCGCTGGAGGCGCAGTCTGACCTTTTCAGCGGCCGCCTCACCCGGCTCGGACAAATGATGGGGCGCGATTTCGCCGATAACGCCATCGCGATCGATGCCCGGCGCGAAGGCGTTCGCATCGGCGGCTTCGCGGGCCTGCCCACTTACAACCGCGCCAATTCCGCGATGCAGTTCCTTGTCGTCAATGGACGCCCGGTGCGTGACAAGCTGCTGATCGGCGCGGTGCGCGGGGCTTATGCCGATTATCTCGCGCGTGACCGTTATCCGGCGCTGGCGCTGTTCCTTGATTGCGATCCGGTTTTTGTGGATGTGAACGTGCATCCGGCGAAAACCGAAGTGCGCTTCCGCGATTCCGGCCTGGTGCGCGGGCTGATTGTCTCGTCGCTGAAGGCAGCGCTGCACGAGGCCGCCCACCGCGCCTCGACGACTGTTTCCGGCGAGGCTCTGGCCGTGTTGCGGCCTCAAGTCCTGCCGCATGTTCATCCTTGGCCCGGCGGACTGAATGATCCCGCCCGCGAATATCGAGCGCCATTGTTTTCAGGCGAAGGGCCAGGGATTGCAGCGGCGCGGGTGGAGCAGGAGCAAGATACTCCGCCTACAGAGCATTTGCCGCTCGGGGTAGCGCGCGCGCAACTTCACGAGAACTACATTGTGGCGCAAACCGAAAATAGCGTCGTCATCGTCGATCAGCACGCCGCGCATGAGCGCATCGTCTACGAACGCATGAAAAAGGCGCTGGCGAATGGCGGGGTGGCGCGCCAGCCGTTGCTCATTCCCGAAGTGGTATCGCTTGATCCCGCGGAAGTGGGCCGGCTCGCCTCGCACGCAGATGAACTCGCCGAACTAGGATTGGTGCTAGAGCCGTTTGGACCGGATGCATTGATGGTGCGCGAAACGCCCGCATTACTGGGGCAAATCGACGCCGCCGCCTTGCTGCGCGATCTCGCGGACGAATTGGCTGAAGCCGGCGTGGCAACGTCTCTGAAAGAGCGGCTCGATCATGTCGCCGCCACGCTCGCCTGCCATACCTCCGTGCGCTCCGGGCGCAGGTTGAACGCAGAGGAGATGAACGCGTTGCTGCGCGAAATGGAGCGTACGCCGCACTCCGGCCAGTGCAATCACGGCCGTCCCACTTACGTGGAACTGAAGCTCGCCGATATCGAGCGCCTGTTCGGCCGAAGATAGCAGCCGTCCGTCAGGGGTTCGCTGGGTTTCGCCGGGTTGGCGTAGAATGGGCCAGGCAATTACAATGCCGGCGGTGGCGCGAGTTTGCGCGCGATCTCACAGTCGGGTCCATGCATGCGATTTGGCATCGCTCTGTGCTTCACGCGCGATAGTATTGAACCGGAATGAACCTGCGACAAACAGAAACAGCACTTTCTGAAGCGCAGCCGGACGCGAAATCCGAAGAATTGCGGCCCATCCGGATTATTCTCATCCGCCATGGACGCCCGGCGCTACCGATTGCGCCCCGCACATGTCACCGCGGCTTTCGGGAATACATCGACGCCTATGAAAAAGCCGGCCTCGATCCGAAAGATGCTCCGCCAGAAGACCTTCAGGATTTGATCGCAGAACTGGGTATGATTTTCACAAGCGAGAGACAGCGCGCGCATGAGAGCGCGAAGGCCTTGGCGCCCAGGGCGGAGTTGATCATCGATCCGCTGTTCGCCGAAGCGCCGCTGGCGAGCCCTCGCATTCCGCTTTTGCGGATGCGCGTGGCGAAATGGGCAGTGGTCGCCCGCGTGCTGTGGTATGCGGGGTACCATCCCGACATCGAGAATTACCGAAAAGCGAAGCACCGAGCGGCCAACGCCACCGAAATCCTACTGCAACGAGCGAGGATCGACGGCGTGGTGGCGCTGGTCGCGCATGGCTATTTTAACTTCCTGATTGGGCGCGACTTGGGACGCCGCGGCTTTCGAAAGTTGGGAGTACACCGGGCTCGCTTTTGGAATGCCGTTGTATACGAAAAACGCGATGCCTAGCGCTGTTGTGGCTGTGCCGACTGCTTGTCCGGTTCGGATCTCTGCATCAGCTTGGCTTCGCGCTTCTGCCGCTTCTTATCCAGCAGATTTTCACGCACGCTCGCCGGCAGGCGGTTCCATTTCGCTTGAAGCTCCACCGTTTTAGCCTGCTTTTGCTGATCGGTCATGGCGAGCCATTTGGCCTTGAGCCAACCGCGCCGCTGATCCTTCGGCAGCGCCTTCATGTGTGCCCGCTCCTCCTGACGCCACATCATCTTCAATTCTTTGGCCAGCCGGAGACCATGGTGATGCCGATACGCGCCGCTTTCGACAGCAGGGTGACCCGGACGCGAGCCCGCGTTGTCGGTGGCCAAGGCACCGGTCGTAGCCAGAGCGATCGCAACTCCGGAAAAACATAGCGCGCGAAATGACATGCGTATTCTCCTTCTGGCGCTAAGCGCCGCCATGCCCTCTCATGGAAAGCTATGAAGGTTTAAATGCGGCATTTTTAAGTCGCGCAAATAAACGCAGAAGCAATGTTGCAGCGTCGATCCGATGGCAATTCGCCTAGGTTTTGCTGTGATCCCGAACGTTCGACCACATCAAGAAACCAACAGCATAGCCCAACGCCATCAAGAGAGTGATGCCCGCGATATCCAGTATGCGTTCAGGGCGCGTCGCGTTGGTAGGAAGGTTGGGTGTAGCGACCGGAATAATAAAGATCTGCTGTGAATTGGCCGCGCCGGCCGCCGTCGCGAGAGCCGACTGCGCCGCCGACAGCCGAATTTCGGCGACTTGCTGCTCATAGGGAATCCTGGCGGCCTGGACCGCCTTCACCGCGTTGCCAAGTTCGTCCCGCGCGAACTTCATGGTTTGACCTTGCATCAGGGCAGACTGCGAATTCATGAACTTTTGACACTGCGCGACAATCTCCTTGCCGATCGCTTGGGAGCGGCGCGCATCGTAATCGAGTACCGTTATGGTCAGCAGACTGTTGACGGTATCAGGCTCGATATCGAGCATGTTTTGGTAGAACTGAAGAAATGCTTCGTCGCTCGATGGCCACCAGAGCCGCCAAAACGGATTGCGATCTGGCGACGAATAAATTTTGCGAAGGTGAAATTTCTGATCCAGAATCTTCAGCATGTCTGGCGAAATGATGTATTGATAAAGTTGCTCGACCTGGCTGGCGCCAGCTGAGGTTCCCAAGACGCCGCTGAGAATCGAACTCGCGCCGGAGGCGATAGAAGATTTGGTCTGCACGGTCACAATCGTCGCGGACACGTACATGGATTCCGCAAAAACGAAGTAATAAATGGTAGCCAAGCATACTGTGGCTGCCATCACGGTCCAGAATGAAATGCGGCGGCCGATCTGGGCGGAGGTTTCCCGGAACTGTCTCCACAGCCGTGACAGTAGGTCTTGCGCCCCTGCAGGGCGCGCATAGTCGTCTGCTTCCGGCACAATGGACGTTCTCGAATAGGTGCTGGCCAATGTTGCCTTCCCGTATCTTCTGCCGTGGACGCGCGATCGTAGACGTTAACCGGCCCTAGAAGAAGTCCTCGGCCGGGCGTTCATCATCCTCCGCAAACTCCTCCTCGTCGGCCGTTTTAGCGGTCCGTTTTGTCAGGCGTTCCAGGTGCTCCAACGCTGCATCCATATCCTCGTAAAGGACGGAGCCCGCTGGGTCCAGCACATACGCCTTGTCGCAGAACGGCTTGGCGGCTTTGCCACTGCATGCGGCTATCACCAGGCCGCTACGGTTCGCCAGCTCCGCAACCATTTCGTTGAATTTTTCCCGGTCTTCCTTTTCGCCAGCGCTGGTGTTGGTAAAGAGGTAAATGTCGAACGGAAGAGATATCCCCAGAGCGAACGCAAAGCGCGATGTCGCCGTTGAAGGGCAATGGTCAAGACGTTCGTCGGCAATGTCCTGAACGCGGGCGAGCTCGATCACTTCTGGAATAAAGGTGCGCTCATCCATCTCGTAAAGGCGGGCAATGAATCGCGCATTCGCGACAAAGCTCTGGTGCTTGTGAAAGTAAGCGTTGCCTGGGATGGGCCACGAGATACTGCTGCCTCGAATAACGGAGCCGGCATCTGGCGGGTTCGCCGCACAGAGCGTGTCGAGAATTAAGACAAGGCTACTTTTGGAGGGCGCAAGGAGAGCGAGGCGGTCGCGCCTGTCAATTCGCAGGTTTATGCGGGTAAACGAGAGGGGCGCGAGCGTGCGTCGTGTTCTGACCGCGACGTTTCGAAATTCGATCATACCTTGGGGATCCGGCGCATATACCGCTCGACGAGAAGGCCCAACAAGAGCAGGCCTAAAGCGCATTCTGTGACATATGTGGGGCTCGCGATAGGTGACACATAGCCTTCGAACCATGCATCGCGCGTCATTTCTGTAACGTGCAGCAGCGGATTCCAGGTAAGATAAGGCCAAACCGTTATGGGTATCATCGTGATACAGAAGAACATCCCGGAGGCCATGCGAAGCGCGAAGCTCAGATATCCAACAAATTGCTTCATCGGGGGAAACACACGCACCAAGCCGCTGAAGAACAATCCCACGGCGGTCCCCAGGATCACGGAAGCCATGAGTGCCATGATGAGTTCAAGGATGTTCTGCGGCGGCCATACATTCTCGTAATCTGCGATCGCAATAGCGACGATCCAAAAAAGAAGAAAATACGTTGCAAAGGACGCCACAATTGAGGCGAGCGTTAAGTCGAGCTCAGTAACACGTGGAAACGCCAGCAACTTCGATCGGCCCGCCGGAATAGTGAACGTCTTAATACCTGCAAAACAAAGGTACAGCGGGAACACACCCAAAACGTAGAACATGAGGGGCGTCATGCCGGCTGGCGAAGCGAGAGAGCCGAAAAATTTCCGGACGAGGCGAAAGCCGGCGATGAAAACCAAAGGCTCCAATATCACCCAGGCAAAGCCGTATTTGTAGCCTGCCATCTGCCCTTGCAGATTGTGGATGGCCAACGCCTTTACGACGTTGAATTGCGTTCTTATCAACTGCGACATGCGGGTATCCGGGCAAACTCAGCCGCCGGGAAACTAGGGCGATCGATTTCGTCAGACAATGGGTGAAGCCGCCGCGTGCTCGCTGCCGGAGCAATTCATCTTATATGACGCTGGCTCGTTACATATTGCCCAAATACGAACGGCACCCGGCCGTCAGCCGGATGCCGTTCGTCTTAACAATGATCGGACGTGTTAGGTCGTACGGCCGCTGTTGTTGTTGCCGCTGTTCGACGCAGCAATCGCAATGACGATGATCGCCGCTGCAACACCAGCTGCAATCAGCAATCCGTTTCCTGCAAAGAAGCCGGCGCTTGCGCCCGCGGCCGGAGCCGGAGGAAGTGCTGGTTCAGCAGGAGGCGGAGGCGGCGGAGGTGCTTCAGCAGGAGGCGGAGGCGGCGCAGGCTGCTCCATGGTCGCTCCACCGCTCGCGCCGCCGCTGGCACCGCCGGATTGGGCAAAGGCAGGCACGCTTGCCATAATCAGCGCTGCAGCGGCTGACGTGGCAATAAAGTTGCGGATCATGGTATATCTCCCTCGAAAGAGCCGAATTTCTACGACCTGACCGCCCTCTGCGCAACCCCTAATCCCACTTCGGCCGGCATTTTTTGTGCGGGAGACGACTGGACACCGCTAGAATCGCCCCAGCGTGCCGATAATGCGACAGAAAGGAGTCCGTTCCCCGCCAACTTAAATACAAAGCGGGACGAGACAGCGTCGTTGATGCTGCGGTGTAGAGATGATTCTACTCTGCCGTCCGCGCTATCCGGAACCCGGCCAAGGCGGAGCGAAGCTCTCCCACGATCCAGTACCGGCTAGCTGATCGCATGAATTTCGCCTCGCGATTGAAGCCCCCGCCCCGGACCACCCGGCGTTGGCAGTCACCGGTCAGCCAAGGCGAACCGTCGTTTGGAGCCTTGTTGTAATTGTCATGCCAGCAATCCTGTACCCACTCCCAAATGTTGCCTTGCATATCGTAGAGCCCGAACCGATTGGGTGGAAAGCTGCCGACAGGCATGGGCATGCGGCCTTCCGGCCCCGTCCCTGCCGAGGCGGGATCGAGGAAATTCGCCTGAGCTGGCGTGATCGAAAAACCCGTGGAGTAGGGCGTCTGCGTTCCCGCCCGCTCGGCGTATTCGTATTCGGCTTCCGAAACCAGTCGATACCGCTGCCCGGTTCGGGCGGTGAGCCACGCCACATAGGCTTGCGCGTCCTGCCAGCTCACATTCACGACCGGACGGTTGCCCCGACCCCAGTGTTCGTCGGGAGGGAAGTATGACTGGCAGCCGCCTCCCTGGGCGCAGGCGTCCCACTCGTCGAAAGTGATAGGATACTTGCTCACGGCGAAGTTGTGGCCGATCGTGACTTCGTGCTGTGGTCCTTCCGTCGGCCAGCGGCCGCGCTCACCGCCAGGTGAGCCCATTGTGAAGGTGCCGCCGCGAATCGCCACCATCCTGGGCGCCTCCGGCATGTCCCAGATTTCTCCGGCCGGATGCTGCTGCCGCCAATCTGAGAATTCCGATTCGCGGTGCGAGCGCCAGGCCGCGAGACTTTCGGAATTGGATCCGGAAGAGGCACTGAGGCCGGCTGCCGGATCGTCCTGCGCAAGCGCGGCCGTGCCACGGCGGGTTCCCCTCATGGAGATCAGGAAATCGCGTACATCGACCTCCGGCGGATTCGCTACGCCCTTTCCCGGCCCAGGATTTTGCAGATCCGCAAGCGTGAAATCCATGCGCGCATCGTAGGTGCGGTCAATCTGATTGCGCAGATTCTGCTCGGCCGCATACCACGCCTGCTTGTCCGGGCCATCTCGACAGGTTGCGAGTTCATTCGGGTCAGTCGCCCCCCAGCGGTGCTCGACACATTGATAGGGATCGAAAGACAGCTTGAACAATCGTTTGCGCACTTCTTCGTATGGCAGGGTGACGCTGCTTCCGTCCGTACGGGCGTAGCTTACGGAGCAGCGGGCCGTTTCCCGATCATAAGTGTTGAGCAGATCGTCGATCAGATCGTTGCCGTCATAAACCAGGTGATGATTGTTCGTGCGATACATCTTCACGAAGCGAATGACGTTATCGCGCACCTCTTTGAACGCCGTCTTGAGGCGCGCATCCCGCGAAGGCGTCGAGTACGTCTCCCAATCGCCCAAGGTACCATAGATATTGCGCGGAAGACGCGAGGGCTCGGGCCGGTTCTGAATTCCTGCCTGGATTGCGAGCGAAACCGCTGTCGCGCGATCCTGCAGGTCCGTGCATTTTTCCTGAATCATGGCCGCAAGTTCGGAGATAGGATGCATTTCGAGTGTGCCGCCTGCCATCATGGCACGGACGTAATCGTAGTAATCCAGCTGTTCGCCATTGAGGGTGAAGGTGCCGCTGGCCCAGCGGGAATCCTCCGGCTGCGGTCCGTTGCCGTAAAATTGCTCCTCAGAATAGTCGGGAATTTCGGCGTTCGTCGCTAGCACGATGTGTCCACCGACCAGCGCACCATCCGGGCGCCGTGAATACCCTTCCAGGCGAGATGGTCGCCAGTTCTTAAACCCCGCGCCTACGGCCGGCGTGGCGCGTACGAACCGCAGATCATATGTGCCGCGCGTGACGCTGTTGTCCGGATGACTGTCCATGTACTCGATGCGGCCGTCGCGCTGCACCTCATAAATCACTGCGACGTGGCCGTCAGGATCGTAGATGATGCTGCCCGAACGAATAGAGCCGACCCGAATTGCGGGCGAGTAGAAATCGGATTCACGAGGATGCTCCAAGGCAGGGTGAATGCGGTAGGTTGCAGTGGAAACGGCACCGATCAGTGTGTGTAGAAGCTTACGCGCATCATTGCTTCCGGTCAGCACATCGGTCCGGCTGGTGACCTGATTTCCTGATTGCGAATAGCGGATATCCGGCGAAGCACCCCGAGGTGACACGCCGCTTTCATAAGAAAACGGAAGCCCCCGCTTCCAGGCGAAATAGGCACGTAATACATAAGGCAGCTGTGCGCAGTCCGAATAGAAGCTGGAACCGGGCAGATCCGTATTGCGGAATGGATTGCCCGAACCTTTCAGGCACGCGTCCGCGGTATTGCAGCCTGAGCGGCCGATGGCCTGGACAAAGGCGCTATAATCGCGTTCGTCGGCATCGGTCCATCGATCAGAATAGATGACAAACGTGTTTCCTGCAGAGCGTGCCCCTTGGGCATGAGCGTGTAGGCCCCAGCCCATCGCCAGCACTGCGAATAGTAAAAATCTGCAAACTCTCGACACCGCCGCTACCTCCGGAAGCCCTCCGCCGCTCAACTGGCGAATGCCCTCTTGGTTGCGTCGGAGCGCGAGGAAAATCAAGCAGCTACCGTTTGGCCCCGGGACAAGGGGGCCGAGAAATGTATCCGACTCTGACTAATGGCCCGAGAACTAATAGGCCCGAGCCTCAAGATTGGTGCCACCAAACTCGTCTATATAGACAAGCGCACTAAATCCAGGCGCCATCACGAGTTTTCCGGTGGCATCATGAAGCAAAAGTCCATTGTTCATTATGGAATTCGTATATTTATCATAGCCGAATTTTGGCGCATCGCCTCTGAAATTGCCGCGGATGAGGGCAAATAGTGTTCGGGCATTCTGCGTTGATAGGCGAACGCAGCCTGCGCTTGCGCGCATACCCAATAAGCCTTCATTGCTTTCCTCGGTGCCGTGAATGGCAAGACCCGTTGGTGTGCCATGGTCTACCCAATTGAAGAACATGGCGTAGGGCATCGGCTCGTTCCATTGAACAGAGCGGTAGTGCTCCAGGAACCGCTTTGGATCGAGCTCGTAGAAACCCGCAGGCGTTGTGGTCGGCAGTTCGGCGCCTTGCGCATCGGCCTCCACCGTTTCCCGGCCCGTTGAGACCGGCCAGTCGTAAAGCAACAGAAGATCGTCTCCCGCCTTTTGGAAAACATACATCCGCTGCGCCCACGGACCTGATTCCGCCTTGCTGACATAAATGAAAAGGCCGAAATTTGCAGCCATTTCCGGTGAAAGCACGTCTTGTAGCCGTTGCTCGACGTTCTGCTGTACTTGCCGCGGGCTTGGCAGACTGGCCTTGGCGCGGATCGTGGAGTCGACCACAGAAAGTGGAGCAGCGCTATTCCACGCCACCTCGATCCTGGAAGCATTTTGCGCGTTGCACGACAGCGTCATCGCCATCGACAACACCAAACCGATCGAGAGACTGCGTATCATTTACCCTAACCCGCTCGCTGTCCGACTGAACCGCCAGCACCACAACGCAAAAATCGAGCCGCTGTTCCCCAATCGGTTAAAGCAGCAATTCGCCGAAAATCTGATTGCTCAACGCCACTTTCTAGCAGGCTTAACGTAGGTTAACCCTTCTTTCGTTTCAAGACGGGGAAGCCTCGTTGCGTGCAATGGAGTCTTTGGGAAAGAGCAGGAACCTCAGTCTTGTTCAAATTAGCATTTCGGACCGTTGTGCTCTGCGACACACGTCTGACGGTCCGCATGTTTATTTCCGGGACACTTTTAAGATTATTTTCTTGAATTATTACCGTCAGTGCTTGGGTTGACCGGCCGAATGGCGTGTGAAATATCGGCAGTAACGGCCACTATAGACAGCGCTTGGGGCGCACTGGCGTTGAAGACGTAAAGTTGCAGTTGGGCTGGTGCTGAATTCTGGTCGCAGATCGGGAGGGGATGATGATAAAGGCACTGGGTAGCCGAATCCGAGCCGTCATCAGCCTGTGCATATCGCGACGTAGTTGATTGATCAGGAATTGGCGCCGCCAGCCACGAACGTTGCTGGCGGCATGTGGATTCCGCTTCGGCGGGAATTGCACGGGCGGGTACGACATGAAAAAGAAGCTTTCTGGCGCCGAATCGGAAGAGCCGTCGGCATCTGCATCCGACGCGATGGAAGCCAATGAGAAGAGCGCGTCGGGAGTGCACCAGCAGAGCTCGTCTTACGGGAGCGCTCATTCCGGCGGCAACGGGTCCTCGCATTCCAACGTCAACTGGATGACAAAATTGGAAAGCGTTTTTGCTGGACACGGAGACGACTTGGGTATGGATTCGTCAATTATGGGCGCGGACGGCGAGGGGGTGGGCGTAAGTCGTTCCGCCACTAAATCAGAAGGTCGAAACGGTCCTACAGACGAAGTTGTGCAACCCGGCCCGAGCAATGGGCAGATAGCGCCGCCAAACTCGACCGATCCATCCGCCAAACTTGCCATCGCGGAGGCGATTGCGCTGGGCGATTCGTATCGCGCTTTGCGCAATTGGGCGGCGGCGCGGGACGCATACAGCCGGGCACTCCTTCTTGACAGCACGCTCCAGCCAATTTGGATGCAATTGGGCGATGCAGCGAAAGAAGTTGGCGATCCGCTGGGAGCGGAAGCTGCGTATCGCAAGGCGATCGATCTGAATCCCGATGACGCCGATGCTTACCTGCAACTTGGTCACGCGCTGAAAATGCGCGGCCTCATGGCGGCGGCCACGGAGTGCTATAGTCACGCCCTTCTGTTGAATCCTGATCTGACCGATGCCCGCGCCGGAATTCTCCTGCTCGAACGCGAACCCGATAGCGGACGCCAAACCTCTTCGGACGAGTCCTCGCTACATCCATATAACGGCGGACCACGAATCATAACCGAATCCACGTCGCTGACCATCGTTTTCGACGTCAGCGATCTGATGAATTATTTCCATAAGGCACGCCTGCCGACCGGAATTCAGCGCGTCCAGATCGAGGTCATCAAGGGCGCCATGAAGGCATGGCGCACTGATATCGCGATTTCGCTAGTCTGCTTTACCAAGCACACAGATTTTTGGGTCGAGATACCGGCATCCCTCTTTCAGATGTTCTGCAAGCTCGCTGTTTCGAGCGGCGATACATCCGCTCCCGAATGGGTCGCGCTCCTCACCGAGCTCAAGCGGCTCCTTGAGGGCAAAAAGTATTATCGTTTCCCGCAGGGAAGCGTGCTTCTCAACCTGGGTACGTCGTGGTGGCTGCAGAATTATTTCCTGAATGTCCGGCTTGCGAAGAGCCTTTCGGGAATCAAATACATTCCGTTCGTTCACGACTTCATTCCCGCAGTCGCCGAGGAACATTGTACCGAAGAGTTGCGGCAAGACTTTATGTCGTGGACCATCGGAGCTTTCGATCACGCCGATTACTTTTTCGTCAATTCCAAGGCGACGCTGAAGGATTTGCGGGCAGTCGGCGGCCAGCTGGGCCATACCGTGGCCGAAGGAGCCATTGTCACCCTGGATGCTGATTTTCGGAAGTCCCTGGAGGCGGGCTCCGATACAGTGGACCCTGCATATTTGCTTCACAGCAAGGATTTGCAAAAAGAGAATTACGTGCTCTTCGTTGCCACAGTGGAATCGCGGAAAAATCACATCGCCGCTTTCTCTGTTTGGCTAAAGCTTCTGAAGAAATATGGCGCCCGCCACGTGCCGAAGCTGGTATGTGTCGGCAATGACGGTTGGCTCAACGATGCCGCGTACAGCAAGCTGCGAGCGAGCGACCTTCTTTCGCGGCATGTCGTGATGCTGCAAAAGATTTCCGATTCAGCTCTTGCGATCCTGTACGAAAACTGTCTCTGCACCCTTTATCCGAGTTCCTATGAGGGTTGGGGCCTGCCGGTCACGGAGGCCCTGTGCTTCGGGAAAATTCCGATCGTCTCGAACAGTTCTTCGTTGCCCGAGGCAGGCGGCGAATTCGCCGAATATTTCGATGTGGAATCAGAAAAAGATATGCTTGCCACCGTTGAGCGGGTGATCTTCGACGAAGATTACCGCCGCCAACGCGAGCGCAGGATTTCGGAGACGTTCCGCGCACGGTCTTGGGCCGAAATTAGCCAGCAGGTCATTCAGCAACTGAAAGAGTGGCATGCGCGCCCGCAGGAGGAGCCAAAGCCGAGTCCCGCAAGTCCGGTAAGCGGGATTTGGCCCATGAGGGCGGAGCTGAACGAATTGCACGTGTTATCGAACAGCACGAGCTCTGGTTTATGGCCCGGCCTTCAGAGCGGCGAAATGTATCGCAATGGTATGGGCTGGTGGTGGCCAGAACCGTGGGGCACATGGATCAAGAACACCGGTCCCGCCTATCTTGCGTTCAAGGTAGACGACGCAAAGGACTGCGGCATGCTGGTGTATATCGGCTTGCGCGGCGTCCAGGGCAAGCGCACCACCTGTACGCTGAAGGTGGATGGCGTTGCCCCGCTCGATGTCCATCTTCGTGATCATGAAGACAAGGTCGTAAAGCTCAGGCTGCCGCCCGTACAAAGCAAGGAGAGGTTGGTGGTGATCGCGGCGACCTGCACTGGGGCCGCCGATTTTGCCATGTTTACGAACGGCGTGGACACGCGAATCTCCGGTATCGGAGTCCGTTGGTTTTATGCCTGCAAGGAGAACGATCTCGCTGGCCGCCTCAGCATACTGGAAGGGTTGTCGCTTGGTACGGAGGATCGCTTGCAGCGGCAAGCGCCGGCAGTTCACGATTTCCTGCTGGCAGCGCAGTAGTTTGCCTGCCTAGAGGCACAACGCGAGAGTCTACGGCCTGTAGCCGAGGAGTTCGAACTCTTCCCGACACGTATCGAAAATGACTTGCTTCTGTTCGTCGGAGAGAATTTCCTCGGCCGGTCGCTCGTCAAGTTTATACGACGCCTTTTTGCGCGGTAGCTGCTGGGGGATTTCAATGCCCAGGCGTTTTCCAACGCGTTGTAAATCGGCCTCCAGAGCTTCGTGCCGGATGAAATCATCGACCACCACCAGGCCATCGATCGCGTAAAAATTGAAGCTTCGGTACAGGCGCGTACGAACGGTCTCGTCGAGTACGACTGCAAAGTCCTCGGAAAGCATTTTTCCCTTCTTCGCCGCAATGCGCTCCCGCTTGCCATAGCGATAGAACGCCAGCGATACGGCCTTTTCATACGGATGGCGTTCGGAGGTA
>DATAUH010000479.1:0-3584 GCA_036268375.1 Bryobacteraceae bacterium
CGGAATGGAGCCGAATCTCTGCAATTTTCTCCACATCTGAACGCGCTCACTCGCCTTGCTCGTGGGCAAGGTAAACACCAACAGAAGCCACTTCGAGTCGTCGCGCATCGCTGTTATATTCATAACATATAACTGTTAGCAATGTTGAATAGGTTTGTTCTCGTCAGTTCCATCGGTCAGGAACCCGAAGCTGGAATCGGCTCATGATGATGCGGGTGGGTGTGAACTGTACCAGGTTCGGGTGTTCACGATCAGCACGGCGACGAATCAGCACAGCCATCGTGCGGCGAGCGGATTGACCTACTAGGCGCACCGAGCGCGCCTGTTGTCAGACATAGTCCTCAACTGTTGATATCAGGCCAATGTACTCATTGACCCCTCGTACAGAGCGAATCGCTTCCGAGAACGGCGTTTATCGTTACTGATCCTTGCGGGCTACTGGACGAGGCCCATCTTCTATGATGACGGAAGGTGGAGGAAAAATGGAAATCAAGGAGTACGAGATCGCTGCGAATGGCATCTCCCTGCACGTAACGGAGCTTGGGGACGGGCCGGTCGTTCTTTTTTGCCACGGGTTTCCGGACACCTCTTATACGTGGCGACAACAGATGAAAGCCGTCGCGTCAGCCGGCTTTCGCGCGATTGCTCCAGACATGCGGGGATATGGGCGCAGTTCAGCTCCGGCGGACCCGGCGTTGTACACGCCGCTGCATACGGCAGGTGATCTGGTCGGGTTGCTCGATGCGCTGAATATTCCCAGCGCTGTGATCGCGGGTCACGACTGGGGTGCAACACATGCGTGGAATGCCGCGATGATGCGTCCGGATCGATTTACAGCGGTGTTCTGCCTGAGCGTGCCTTACTTTCCGCGTGGTGATGTCAGCGTTTTCGAGCGCATGCGCACATCTGGACATGAAAACGATTTCTATATGTTCGAACAGATCAAACCGGAAGCCGATCAAATTTGGGCCGATGCCGCAGTAACTATTCCGGGGATTTTGTATTGGGCATCGGGTTCTGCTCCGGCCGACAAGCGATGGAACCCTCTGGACCCTGCACAAAGTCTTCATCGTCCCGCTCCCGGGCCGTTGCCTTCCTGGGTGGAACCGGATTACTTGGCTCACAACGTAGCGGAATTCAAGCGTACCGGCTTTCACGGGGCGCTGAATTACTACCGCGCCGCCGAACCCTATTTCTATCTGTCCGCCGCCTGGAAAGGCGCGAAGATCACTCAACCTTCGTTTTACATTTCAGGAAAGGCCGATGGCCTGGGGGCGCTCTATCCCCCTGCCGAAAAGCTCCGCGCCGGCCTTCCCGGTCTCGTGGGAAATCTCGAACTCGACAATGTAGGCCATTGGATACAACACGAAGCCTCTGCTGAAGTCAGCGAACAGCTTGTGAAGTTTCTGCGCACGGTAACCGCTGCCTAAAGGAGCTCACAATGGCAACATCCTTCACACTTACCGACGCCACGTTTAGTTCGCCACGCCACACGACGCACTATTGGCAGGCTGGACCGGCCGACGGGCCATTGATGATCTTTCTTCACGGCTGGCCCCAGATCGGTCTGGTGTGGCGCGCGCAGGTCGAGGCTTTCGCGACCGAGGGTTGGCACTGCATCGCGCCAGACATGCGTGGTTATGGCGGTTCATCTGCGCCGTGCGACTCAGAGGTCTATGCCCTAAAAGAGATCGTTGACGACATGGTTGAGTTGCATGATCATCTCGGCGCTGGCACGGCCATCTGGGTCGGGCATGACCTTGGAAGTCCAGTTGTCGGAGCGCTGGCCGCGCATCACGCGGAGCGTAGTCGCGGCGTGGTTTTTATCTCCGTTCCTTATGCCCCGCAGGCCTTCGCGTTACCCAGCCTCCTGCCGCTCATCGACCGCAAGCTCTATCCAGTCGATCAGTATCCCCATGGACAATGGGACTACTACCGTTTCTACCTGACACATTTCGACCAGACGGTCATCGACTTCAATGCTGACATCCCGGCAAGCCTCGCGGCGATATACCGGAGTGGGAACCCCGAGTCAGTGGGCAAGGTCTACCGGTCTGCACTCATCACGAACAACGGAGGTTGGTTCGGTTCGGCGCATCACGCTCCGGCTGTGCAGCCTGACCCCGCACTTTGGCCGACCGCCGACTTTGACGCCTTGGTTGAAGCGTTCCGCGTTACCGGATTTCGACCGGGCAATTCCTGGTACCTGAACGATAGCGCCAACATCGCTTACGCACACGCTGCGCCCGATGGCGGACGGCTGCGCCAGCCGGTGCTTTTTATCAACGGCGACTTCGACGGACTCTGTGACATCACCCACAGCCGTTTCGGCGAGCCCATGCGCAGCGCGTGCCAGGACCTTACCGTGACAAATCTGCCTTCGGGCCACTGGTTGCCTCTCGAACGCAAGGCAGAAGTTATCCAAACTGTGCGTTCCTGGCTGAAAACGAAGGGGCTGTAATTTAGCGAGAGCACCAACCACAACTAAGGAAAAACAATGACCACAGTAATCACACCAAACGCATCCAGCCCGTTCGCTTCCTTGAGGATCAATCACGTAGCCATTCGCGTGCCGGACTTCGACACTGCGATTGCCTGGTATGCCGAAAAGCTTGACTTTCGATCGAGGCAATCCGTGTCCCTTGCCGGTCTTACGTTCGCTTTTCTTTACCCAGCCGCGGACGATAGTTTCCATTTCGAGCTTCTCGCCGGTCCCGGCGCAGCAGAACGCCCTCCTTATAAGGATTTGCATGACAGCTACAAGATGTCTGGCTGGCACCATCCGGGTTTTCGTGTCGAAAGTGTCGACGACGTAATCGACGAATTGAAACGCCGTAACGTGACGATCGCCAGCGAGCCACATGATGTAGCCGCAATCGGGCTTCGCGTAGCCTTCTTTGCAGATCCCTGGGGCAACCTCTTTGAAGTCATCCAGTCCATCACTCGTTAACTCCGACGACCAAATGAAATGGAGGACACTTAGACGAAACATGTATCCGGCGTCTTGGCACTCAGTTTCTAGGGTGGACGTTGCGGACAGAGACACGCCGGCGCCTGGATGAGGCTCTAGCATCGGAACTCCCCATTGGATTGGTACCTGTAAGTCGGCATATGGGAAGTAATGTCGTTATCGATGAGTGCATTGGCGATTTGTCGCTCGTGGAGATCACAGCTGACGAGAGCGGCGTCTATCGGACTGTCTGTGGTCTTCCAATCCACGTTTGAGGTATTCCCCTGGGCTGGCTCCAACTACTCGCTTGAAGGCTTTACTGAATGCCGCATCGGACTCGTAACCGACTAACCGAGCAACGTCGACGTGCTTCTTGTCACGCTGTTCGAGTAGCTGCATCGCCTTCTGCATCCGCCACGCGGTTACGTATTCCAACGGTGTCTGTCCGAGCAGATCTTTGAAACGCAGTGCGAATGCGGAGCGAGACATGCCGGCTGCTTCGGACAGAGACTCGACTGTCCATGGCGCGCCCACACGATCGTGAAAGGCAGTCAGAGCAGTGCCAATGGCAGGATCGAAAACCGCCCGAAGCCATCCTTGTTTGCGTTCCGGTTCCGACGCGATATACGCCCGG
>DATAUH010000480.1:0-6937 GCA_036268375.1 Bryobacteraceae bacterium
GGCTGTGCCTACTTCGTTGCGCTCGTTCAGCGTGCTCGACGTACTGTTCAAGTACGCCTCCGCGCGCTGACCTTCGCGCGCCTCGTATCCACGGCCTTCTCACGCGCCTCGCGACGAACCTGTGTGAGAAATGCAGGTTAAGAGGTCCAACACGCGCCAGGCAAGCTTACGCTGTTTCGGGCTGTTTGTGGAAACGTCTTTCTTTTCGGTTGCGTTACCATGGTCGCTGATTCATCGGCGTATCATGCAACGGCGTGATTTTCTGAAACTATCCGGGCTTGCCGCATCGGTTCCGCTGATCGGGCAGCAGATGCAAATGCAGTCGATTTTGGCTCCTGCGAAGGGTCCAGATGTCGCGAAGACCGATTTCAAGCTGGAGATTGCGCCGGTAACGGTGGAACTGGCGCCGAACCGCGTGATCAGCACGATCGGCTACAACGGGACATCGCCGGGGCCGCTGCTGCGTATGAAGGAAGGTGTGCCGGTAACTGTGAACGTCGTCAACCGGACTGACGTGCCGGAGACGGTGCACTTTCATGGTTTGCTGATCCCTTCAGATGTGGACGGGTCGGAAGAAGAGGGCACGCCGGTCGTGCCGCCGCAGGGGTCGCGAACGTATCGCTTCACGCCTACGCCGGCGGGGACGCGCTGGTATCACACGCACACGATGTCAATGGACGATTTGCACCGCGGCAGCTATACGGGGATGTTCGGATTTCTGGTGGTGGAGGGCGGCGCGAATCCGGGGCGCTACGATCAGGAGCATTATCTGGCGCTGCGCGATTGGGAGCCGTATTTCACGAATCAGTTGATGGATACGGACGACTTGGACGCCACCGGGCCGCAGCCGGAGAAGCCGCCGAAGAGCCAGATGGATACGCGCCAGCCGGGGCTCGAGGTGACGGCCGACATCTACTCGATCAATGACAAGGCGCTGGGCGCGGGTGAACCGATTCGCGTGAACGAAGGCCAACGCGTGATGTTTCATTTCCTGAACGCAAGCGCGATTGAGAACAGGCATCTGGCGCTGCCGGGGCACAAGTTCAACGTGGTCGCGCTGGACGGGAATCCGGTGCCGACGCCGGCCGCGGTGGACGTGCTGTTGCTGGGACCTGGGGAGCGCATCGACGCGTGGGTGGAGATGAAGCAGCCGGGCGTGTGGATTATGGGCGCGCCGGAGGATCCGGTGCGCGAGGGTGGATTGGGGATCGTGATCGAGTATGCCAACCGGCGGCGCACGCCGGAATGGCAGGCGCCGCCGAAGTTTTCGTGGGACTACACGATCTTCGGGAAGCCGCCTTCGCAGCCAGCGCCGACTGAGCACATCGAAATGCTCTTTGAGAAAGTGATTCGTGGGGCGGGGAAGTTCAACAGCTTTACGGTGAACGGCAAGTCTTACCCGCACGATCAGGAGTTCGTGCTGAAGCAGGGCACGCGCTATCGCCTGACGTGGCGCAACCGCACGGACGACGCGCACCCGATGCATATGCACCGTCATCAACTGGAGATTTCGGAGATTTACGGCAAGGCGACTGCGGGGATCATCAAGGATACTGTGGTGGTGCCCACCTATGGGCGGGCGAGTGTGGATTTCACGGCGGATCAGCCGGGACTAACGCTATTCCACTGCCACATTCAACACCATATGGATTACGGTTTCAAAGCGTTGCTGCGCTACGCGTAAGCGCTACTGCTGGCCCTCGATGTTGTCCAGCCGCTCTTCGTGCGCTTCATCAATGTTGGTCAGGCGCGTGACCGCTTCCATCAGTTGCGCGAGCCGCTGATCGGTGCGCATGGAGCGTTCGTGATATTGGTTCTCGTGGTCCACGTGCATGCGCGCCAGCAACTCTACAGTTTGCGTGAGCGCGTCCAGCTTCTGCTCAATTGTCATAAGCTTTCGCTTCCATCATATCGCAGGAGATTTGGCTGTCCAGCGGTTTTGGGTGTGGTCTGTAAGCCAAAGGAAACAAAAGCGAATCTTGTCTTTTATAGGAGCCATAGAAACATTCGATTTGGTTTAAGGGGCGTCTGGAGGGTACTCTATGGTTGTAAGCGAAACAACCATAGGTTTCCTTACAACGTCAAGCGGGCCCTCAAGCGGCACTTCGTAAGTTCGCCCTGTCCCGTCCACGCAGTTCCTATCGGAGATCAAGTTCTAATATGAAAACCAAATCGCTTTTGATCGGTGCGTTTGCGCTTGCCAGTGTTGCATTCGCCGGCAGCAAATCCTATGACATCAGCCTTTCCAAGGCTGCCAAGGCCGGCTCGGTGGAGCTTCCCGCCGGAGACTATAAGCTGAAGGTGGATGGCACAACGGCCGTCTTCACCGATAGCCACCACAAGAGCTTCACCACCGCTGTGAAGGTTGAAGCCGCGACGAAGAAGTTTTCTTCGACCGCCGTGGATTCTTCGGAGACCGGAGCCAAGGATCTGATCCACGCCATCATGCTGGGTGGTTCGACGACGAAGATCGACTTCGAACAGGCTACCCCGGGTAACTAGTTCGCGCGAAAAATCAGGCTGGAGCAGGTAACTCCTGCTTCAGCTTTTCTCAGTTCTGAAATATCCACGCAGTGTAACTTCCAGCCTAACGAACCTATTTTTTTCGCAGTCTCGGGAAATCCTTCCGGCATCAAGGCGGATCCTTCGAAAGTAAGTACATTGGCGGCAAAAGGCTCCTCCGCCGCTACATCCACAATTTTCAAACCCTCGAGCGCGCTGGTGTCTACCCACTCGCGATTCGCTAACGCGATTCCTTCTCCGAGATAAGTGCATCCGCTTTTGAGGTGCAGACACCCGCGTACCTCGACTGCGCGCACTTCGTAGTTGAATCGCTGGAGAATATTTGTCAATTGCGCGAGGCCCTCGCGATTAGTGCGCGCCGAGGCGCCGACATAGAGCGTGCGGCCGACGCGCATCACGTCTCCACCTTCGAGCGTCCCTGGCGCCGTGATTTGCTCAAGCGGCCGGAAGCGCGCTAGCGCGGCGGCTAGGCTTGCGCCTTCGGTACGTCGCGATTCGGCGCCGGGACGCGTCATCACCGCGAGTTCATCGAGCACGATGGCGGGATCTTCTACGAAGACCGAGTCGGGCAGATCCGGCTCCGCGGGCAACTCGATTACGTCGAGCCCCATGGTTGTTAGCGCATGCGTGTAGGCCTCGTGTTGCCGCTGGGCCCTTTCGATGTCGATTTCGACGCGGTCCAGATAGGAGAGTTCACAAGTATTCATGGCGGAACTAACACCGCGAGTAATCGCCGTCCACATTTTGCTTGTTATCCTCAAAGCTTATGCCCGACGACAAAACACAAGAACGAGCCCTGGGTTTTGCGACACGCTCCCTGCATGCCGGACATTCTCCCGACGAGTCCAGCCGGGCGCGAGCCGTACCGATTTATCAAACCACATCTTTCACTTTCAAGGATTCCAATCACGCGGCCGCGCTGTTTGCGCTGCAGGAATTCGGCAATATCTACAGCCGCATCATGAACCCGACCACGGACGTATTCGAGCAACGCGTAGCGTCGCTCGAAGGCGGCATGGCGGCGCTTGCGACCTCGAGCGGACAGGCGGCGCAGTTTCTCGCGCTGACGAGCCTTGCGGGATTGGGCGATGAGATCGTTGCGGCCAGCACGCTCTACGGCGGCACGTACACGCAGTTGGACGTCAGCTTCCGCCGTCTTGGCATCGACGTGAAGTTTGTCGAGCCGGACAATCCGGAAAATTTCAAGAAGGCGATTACGCCGAAGACGCGCGCGGTTTATGTGGAGACGCTGGCGAATCCGCGCATGAACATTGTCGACATTGCGGCCGTGGCGAAGATTGCGCATGATGCGGGCGTGCCGCTGGTGGTGGACAACACGATGGCTTCGCCGTATCTTTGCCGGCCGATTGAACACGGGGCCGACATTGTCGTGCATTCGGCGACGAAGTTTTTGGGCGGCCACGGCACGTCTATCGGCGGCATCATCGTGGATAGCGGCAAGTTCAAGTGGAGCGATAAGTTCCCAGCGATTACGAAGCCGAGCCCTGGATATCACGGCATGGTGTTCTCGGAAACTTTCGGCGAGCTGGCCTACATCATCAAAGTGAGGGTGGAGGGTCTGCGCGATTTCGGCCCCTGCATCAGCCCGTTCAATTCGTTCCTGTTCATTCAGGGCATCGAGACGTTGAAGTTCCGCATGGAGCAGCACAGCCAGAATGCGCTCGCGGTGGCGCAGTGGTTGACCAAGAATCCCAACGTAAGCTGGGTGAAGTATCCGGGCCTCGAGTCGAGCCCGTATTACAAGCTGGCGCAGAAGTACATGCCGGCCGGGCAGGGTTCGATTGTGACGTTCGGAATTAAAGGCGGGAGCGCCGCGGGCGCGAAACTCATCGATAACGCCAAGATCTTCTCGCACCTGGCAAATCTCGGCGATGCCAAGAGCCTGATTATTCACCCCGCGTCTACGACGCACCAGCAGTTGAGCGATGGGCAACAGATGGAAGCCGGGGTTTCGAAGGACCTGGTGCGCCTCTCTGTCGGAATTGAAGACCTGGACGATCTCATCTGGGATCTCGACCAGGCGATTCACGCGTCACAGTCGTAACTGCTCCGCGGTACCAGGCCGAATGGCGCGTGGAGTGGCTCCGCGCGCCGCGCCCTGGGAGTTTTCCCCATTTCCGATGCGATATCCTTGATTCATCATACCGGCGGGCGCGCCGTTGGAGGGCCGATGAGTTTCCGCGCACAGTTGCACGCTTACATTGCTCAGGTAGAGAAGCGTTTGCGGTGGAGCGCGTGGCTGCGCGGGCTGGCGCTGCTGGCTGGAGCGGCGCTGGTAGCGACGATCGTCCTGGTCGCGATCGCCAACACTTACGCGTTTTCGAAAGGAAGCATTACAGGCGCGCGTTATGCGTTGATTGTGGTGATCGCGCTGGCTGCGGGCGCGGGCCTTGTGATGCCGCTGAGGCGGCTTACGCGGCGACGCGCGATTGGAACGGCAGAGGCCAATTTTCCGCAGTTTGAGCAGCGTCTTTCGACGTTTGCGGAACGCGATGGACACGATCCGTTCATTGAATTACTGGCAGGCGAGACGGTAAATCTGGCGCAAACGGCGCAGCCCGATCAGCTTGTCAGCAACGTTCGGCTATGGGGATCGCTGGCGGCCGGCGTTGGCGCTTTCGCGCTATTGATGTGGATGATCTCGGCGGGTCCAGGCTACTGGGGTTACGGAGCGTCGCTGCTTTGGACGGGTCCGCACGTGGATAAGCCTTCGATTTACGACTTGCGCGTCACGCCTGGTGACGCAGTGGTGCGCCGTCACGCCGATGAGATGGTTTCGGCGCTGCCGATCGGGCTGAAATCGCCGATGGTGAAGCTGCACGCGAAGTTTCAGAGCTCTTCGAAGTGGGAAGAGATCGCGATGCAGGCGAAAACGGGCGCGAGTTTTGCGGGCGGGTATCAGTTTTTGTTCGCGGGTCTGCCGGAGAACGTGGAGTATTACGTCACGGCGGGCGCCGTGACGTCGAAACACTACAACATTCGCGTTTCGGACCTGCCTGCGGTGAAGCAGATCCGGGTGACGTATCATTACCCGGCGTGGACAGGCATGCCGATAGAGGTGGAAGAGCGGGGCGGTGATTTGCGCGCGGTGACGGGCACCACGGCGGAGCTCGAAGTATCGACGGATCGCCCGCTGAGTGGCGGCGAGTTGCAACTCGACAATGGGCAGAAGATCACGCTGACGCCGGTGCGCGACAACGTGTATCGCGGGTCTCTAAAGATGGAGAAGGATGGCGTGTATCACGTGGCGGGTGTGGATGACAGCCAGCCGGTGCGCGTGAGCGAAGACTTTTTCATTGAAGCGCGTAAGGCGAATCCGCCGCAGATCGCGCTGGTGCGGCCGGGGCGGGATTATCACGCGAGCCCAATTGAAGAGGTGACCATCAGCGCCAAGGCGAGCGATGAGTACAGCCTGAAGGATATGACGCTGCACTATTCGGTGAACGGCGGCGACGAAAAGACTATTGATTTGCTGACGAAAAAGGGCGGCAAACAGGCGGATGGCGCAGCGACGATTTCGCTGGAGGATTTCAAGCTGGTTCCGGGCGACCTGGTGAGCGTTTACGCGACGGCTAAAGACGCGAATGCGGAAGCGCACACGGACATGGTCTTCATCCAGGCGGATCCCTTTGAGCGGGAGTTTTCGCAATCGCAGCAATCGGGCGGCGGAGGCGGCGGTGGTGGTGGAGGCGGCGGCAATCAGACCCCGCAGATTTCGCAGCGTGAAAAGGAACTGATCACGGCGACATTCCGCCAGCAGGCCGATAAGAATTCGACGGCGCAGCAGGGGGCCGATATTGCGAAGCTGTTGTCGCAATCGCAGACGACGCTGCGCGAACAGGCGGTGACGTTATCGGGCCGATTGCAGGCGCGCGAATTGACCGAAGCGGTGCAGGCGATCAGCGACTTCCAGAAGGACATGCTGGCGGCTTCGCAGGCGATGGGTCCGGCCTCGCAACAATTGCAGCAGGAGAAATGGAAGGACGCGATTCCGAATGAGCAGAAGGCGCTGCAGTATCTGCTGCGCGCGGAGGCGACGTTCCGGCAAATTGAAGTGGCCTTCGGGAATCGCGGCGGCGGTGGGGGCGGCGGCGGTGGCGCGGCTCGCGACTTGGCGGCGCTGTTCGATCTGGAGCTCGATACAGAAAAGAATCAGTATGAGACGCGGCAGGGTTCAAGCTCTTCGACTGCGGAACAGCGGGCGCAAGAAATTGACGATGCGCTGAAAAAGTTGGATGAGCTAGCCAAGCGCGAAGAGGACCTGGCGCAGCAGCAGCGGAACGGTCAACAGACGGCGGAACAGAAGTGGCAGCAGGAGATGCTGCAACGCGAGGCGGAGCAACTGCAGCGTCAACTGGAGCAGCAGGCACAGAGAGGCAATCAGGGGCAGCAG
>DATAUH010000481.1:0-8135 GCA_036268375.1 Bryobacteraceae bacterium
TCCCTTCACCCCATCGCAAGCGCCGCATTCACGGCGTGCCCGACGAAAAAAACCTTGTCAGAGCTGGTCGTGGCGATGTCAGATCTACTATCGCGTCCCGTAACCGAGGCTGAAGCCCTGAGCGCAATTTCAGAGCTGGAGCATGCTGGACTGGTTGCGTGCGCGGAGCCACCGCAGTTTGTTGAAGCAGCATCATCCAGGCGTTCGCTGTTGAAAGCCGCGGGCGCCGCAGTGCCCCTGGTTCTGTCATTGACGGCCTTGGAGCAAAGCGCTTATGCCGAGGCTGCGGGTTCCGGAACAACGACCACTACAACAACTACGCTGGCGTTGGAATAACTCTAAAGACATCACAGATTGACGTGATCCGGCCCTTTACGGCGGACAAGGTACTTTCATGGACGCGACAGCCAATAGCGGACGAGAACTCTCGATTGGCCGCTGTCTCGACATTCTGGACCAAGTCAGTTCTCGTTCGCCGCTTTACGCAAATCTGGCGAAGTTACTCGATCAGCAGTTAGCACCCCAGCGCCTGCCGCCCGAGATTCCGTCGCCAGACTTTGCGCCGTTCCTCACGATTGGAATGGCAACTTACGACGATTACGACGGAGTGTATTTCTCCGCGCAGGCGATACGCCTGTATCATCCTGAAGTTACTAACTGCTCGGAAATTCTCATCCTTGACAACAACCCGCGTGGCAAGGGCGCAAATGCACTGCGGCGTCTCGGGACGAGAATCGAAAATTGCCGCTATCTCCCTTTCGGCAGCTTTCAGGGGACAACGGTAAAGGATCTTCTGTTCCGTTCAGCGAGAGGCCAATTTGTTTTATCGATGGACTCTCATGTCATGTTCACGGCAGGCTCTTTGGCGCGGCTGGTGGACTTTCTGCATGGCCAAAAGGCTTCGGGTGACCTGTGGCAAGGGCCGATGTTGAGCGACGACCTCATGTCGCTGTCATCCCATTTCAGGCCCAAGTGGTCGGGTGGTATGTACGGCTGTTGGGCCGATAAGGAGGACGCAGATGGTTTTGACGGGCCTCCCTTCGAGATTCCGATGCAAGGTATGGGCGTGTTCACGTGCCGAAGAGAAGCATGGCCCGGGTTCAATCCGCGCTTTAGCGGCTTTGGCGGCGAAGAAGGCTACATCCACGAGAAGTTCCGGCGGCGCGGCGACAAAACGTTGTGTTTGCCGTTCTTGCGATGGCTGCATCGTTTCGACCGGCCGATGGGCATCCCGTATCGTCCGGAGTGGAAACAGCGCATTCGCAATTACCTGATTGGTTGGTCGGAGCTCGGGCTTGATATTCAGCCGGTGATTGAGCACTTCGAAACGCATATCGGGCAAGAGGCCACACAAGTGGCTGCCGCATCCACACGACGGGAAATGGAAGGTCCGTTTCATGCATTCGACGCGGTGTACTCGACCGCACGAGCAGAAGAGACCGAGAGTTGGGCGCCGCTGGATCTAGATTCGAAGATTCGATTCATGCCGGCGCTCGAGACGCCGTACAATCCGGAGATCGGATCAGCGCTTGCGCATCGGGCGATTCTGGCTGAAGCGAAGCTGCAAAGGCTCGCAAGTGTTTTGGTGTTCGATAGCGATTTTGATTGCTCTGAAAACGCCGTGATCATGCTGGGTGCGGAGCTTTCCCGCGTTCACGACAAGCACTGGTCGGTATTGGCGCTGAGAGGAGCAACCGCTTATCGCGAGGCGGCGTATGACTGCTTGCTTGACGAGTTGCCGTCCTCACCAAGCGTAATGGCCTTGTGGCTGAAGAAGCATGGAACTTTGCGCGAATACTCCGGCGATTCCTGTAAATACGCTGAGGCGGTTGGCTGATGCCGCATGAATTCACGATCGCTTCAGGCAACTGGTCCGTCACAATTGCGGCGGACTCGGAACCAACGAGTGCGACGTTAAACCGGTATATGCTTCCGTGGCTTCCGCGTGCAAATAAGCCGAGCGCTCTGAGTTTCCGCGTAACTGAGGACGAAGATGGCTTTGTTTTGTATGGGGCGGAAGGAGTGATTTCGCGTTCGCTAACCGTGGAGGGCATCGTTCCCACTCTGCAGGGCTTTGTTGACGCGGACTTCGTCCATAGGCTGGATGACGCGGTCGCCATTCATGCCGGCGCGGTGGCATGGCGCGGATCCGTGTTGCTTTTTCCGGGCGCAAGTCATTCAGGGAAGTCAACGCTGGTGGCCGAGTTGCTCAAGCACGGCTTCGAATATTTTTCCGACGAATATGCTTTGATCGACGCCAACGGATTTGCTCACCCTTACCCGCGTGCGCTGATGATACGAGGAGGAAACCCAGAGGCCCGGCCACTGCTTGCGCGAGAAACGGGAGCCACGATTGGATGCGCGGGAGCGCGCGTGGCTGCCATCCTGGCGCTGCGCTATACGCCCGGAGCGGCTTGGCGCCTCAGGCCGCTACCTCAGGCCGAGATGCTGATCACATTGTTAAAAAGCACTCCTCACGACATCCGGCGATCGGGCCGGCTTTTTGCGCAGCTCGCGCAGGTAACGGGAAAGGCAGTCTGTTTTGCGGGAATTCGCGGCGATGCGCCAACCGCCATCGGCTCAATTCTTAAACTGCTTGCGGCATCTGAATGAGCGGCGTTTGGCCAACCGCGGACCAGGAGCAAATTCTGCGGGCATGTTTTGCGGAGGAACCCGAGGCGGGCGACGCTTTGGCGCAAGTTGTTCGTAAACCGGTCGGGAGCTTCGACCGGGCAAGCATGCAATTGTTGCCGTTGCTTTACCAGCGCTGGCGGTCCCGAGAGGATGCGCTATTTAGCGATGCAAGAAAAGCATACGTTATGACGTGGCGTCAGAACCAGGCGCGGTTCGCTCAGTTAGCGGCCCTGCTGCAACGATTCGAAGCGCAGAAGGTTGCGTGCGTCGTTTTGAAAGGCGTGGCCCTGACGCTGCGCTACTACCGCGATCCCGGTGTCCGCGGTATGCGCGATTTTGACTTGCTGGTGAATGAGCAAAACGTCGAAGTTGCCGCCCAGGCGCTGAGGGCGGCAGGATACGAAGCGGAGCAAGGACTCGACATTCATTCGATACGAAGACGCGTGCGCGTCGGGCATGCCTGGCAGTTTTCGTTCGCAAGCGATCAGACTTGTGACTTGCATTGGCGCCCTCTTGTTCGCTGCTACGCGCCTGTGGTGAGCGAGATGTTCTGGGAAGGAGCGCAGCGCGCGCCGCTAGGCGACCGATTCGTTTCTGTCCTCTCGCCGACCGATCAGCTATTTCACGTCTGCGCGCACGGGTTGCAGTGGGATTGGACGCCCCAGATTCGATGGGTGGCCGATGCACTGACGGTGCTGCGAGAAGCCGTGGATTGGGTGCGCATTGAAGAGTTAGCGCGTGAAGCGTTCATGCACATTCGACTATCGCGCGCGCTCTCTTATTTAAAGGATCGGTTCCATGCACGTGTTCCTGCCGCTGTGCTGCAGAAGCTGGAGGAATCTGCGCCCGATTGGGAGCGCGTCGAATATGACCTGCTGCTGAAGCAGTGCCCGCTGGGTTTTCGCGACAGCTTCGCTTGGCACCTGCATCACTTTCGGAGGATCCGGCCGTTTGACGATCAATGGAAACGGATGCCGATGGCGCTGGGGTTTGCCCAGTATGTGCCGGCATTTCTCAATGCGGGCGATCTGCCTGAGGTTTTGCGAAAGTTGTGGCCGGAAATGAAGGCGAGAGCGGCGGTGGGGAGGGAAGAGCAAAGTAGAGAAGCCTGATAAGTGTTCTACGACCGGATTCGGATGAGCTGATGTAAGCGCCGCCGCCAACTTCACTGAAGTGCTCAATGCTTTTTAAGGCTAACGGGTTTAATACGCGTCCCAGTACGCGCATCCGTGCGCTTAAAATTTCGCGACAAGCCACAGCCCGATTACCATCAAGGCGGTGCCGGCTACGCGAACCAGAGAAGCCGGATGTACTTTGAAGCCGACCCATCCAAAATGATCGAGAATGATCGAAGCAGCGAGAGCTGCCGTAACACTCACTCCAGTGAACACTCCGGAGCCCATCTTCTGTGCAAACGTGAGACCCGCCACGGTAGACGCAATGCTGATGAAACCGCCCATCCATGCCCACCACGGTGTATCGGATATCTTGTCTGCAGCCGGAAACACACTCCTGGTCAATAAGGAAGCGACGATCATAGCGGCCATTCCAGAGAGGTAGATCCAAACTGTGGCCCAGCCGGGACTGGCCAACGATTTGCCAAGCTGCGCGTTGGCTCCCGCCTGCGCCGGATTCGCAGCGCCGGCTCCAATAGCAAGAAGATAAGAGATCCAGTTCACGATTGGTTAGATGTTTCCGGCCTGGCCAGGATTACAACTGATGAGATCGCGTTCGTATAGTCGTCTTGCTTCAAGTGGAGTTGCGTACCCTTCTTAGCATCGCCGGATCGCATTCGTCGTGCGCGCGCGTTGGCGGCGGACCGTGCGGCAGATGCTGCCGCTACTCAAGCTGCCGTTTGCCTGGACATGTTTTGTTTTCGCCGGTTCGCGGCGAGAGTCATCTCAGGCAATGCGCAAGCAATCCAAGGTGGCCACGGCGCCCGGCTGCGACCCTGGCTGGATCGCCAACTCGATCTTGGCAACTCCGTCGAGAACGATGTGGAAGTCCTCAACTTCAGTGGTCGACCCAGCCGGGCTGAAATTCCACTGTTGCCGAACAATAGAGCTGCAACTGCCTTTGGCATCGTACCAGCGAAGTGAGAACTCCTGTGTGCGTTCGACGTTCGTTTCAACAAAGCGCAGCTGAATCCGGCGCACATCAACCGGTTCGTCGAACGCGAGCCGAATGAGTTGTTCTCCGGCTGTGGCGGCCCTCCAGCCACCTGCATTTCGGCAAGTGAGCGCGTGCTCGATCGGATGATTCGGCTCCTCCGATGTGACTTCAACCGAAGCCGTGTCGAGTTGTAGCCATTCCCCTTCCGCGTCGATCTCGGATCGAAGTGCGGGAAGAATCGTCTTGCGCATACACACATTGTCGACGAATAGGCGTTGGTGGGTACGCCATAGATGTACTCTCTGCAACGAAGATCAAGGGAAATTGCGCTGAAGTGAGCCGGAGGATCGCCTGTTTAGACTCGCCGGATCGCGATCTGCCCCGCCGCTGACATCGGCACTCGCAGCCTCATCACATCGGTCACCGGTATACGCTCCGACCGCCCGGCGTGCCGCACTTCGTAGTTCCCCGACGGCAGCCCCCGAATTGTCACCTGCGCCGTCTTTACCAGCCCCGTCGAATCGCCCATCTGGATCTGCAGTCCCGCGCCGCCGGTGCGCAGCGTCACCTTCTCGAATTCTCCGCTTGCCGCTTCCAGATCGATCTTCTCCGCCACGAATCGCAGGCGCTTCCGCAGTCCGTCATTCGGCGTTGCCACCACTTCTCCCGCCCCGGATTGCACCGTGCATCCCAAGCCCGTCAGCCCCAGAGCTTCATCCTGGACTACCCAAGCTTTCGCCCCGCGCAAAAACGCCCAGATTGCCGGGCCATTTTCGAACGTCCTCGGCGGCTCGTGCGCGTAGATCCCCGGCGTACACATGAACCAGCCGTAGCCCGCGCCCTCACCCGTGATCTCCGTCATTACGCACGCGTGTCCCGGGTATGCGCGCATCAGCAGATCCGTATCGCCCGTGTCTTCGAACTCCTGCATCAGCACCATTGCGTTCATCGCGCTCGAATGCCAGCAGCAGATTTCGTTTCGCAAGTCGGGATGCGCAAACAGGTCGTTGCCATATCGGAACCACACGGGCTGCATCGCTCCTTTTAGCGCGCGGATCGTATCCACCGTCTTCCTGCGCTTCTCCTCGTTCCCGAAATACCGGCTGAAGAAGTACACCTGCTCCTGTCCCGTATGATCGATTGCGATCTCCGAACCGTAGGGGTACGGATCCTTCGTGAATTCCGCGTTGCACTCCCGCATCTTCGCCAGCAGTTCGTCGTGCTGCGTTTGCCAGCCCTCTTCCTTCAGATCCGCCAACAACCGCAGGGCGTTCGACCCGCTGATCAGCCCCATGAAGTTGTACGGCTTCTTCTCGTAACCCTTCACGTACGTCCGCTGCGCCATCTCCAGATACTGCTGCGGCGTCTTCATTTTTAACAGTCCGTACAATTTTCCGATGCGGTACATCGCATGGTATATGTTGCCCGCGAAAATGTAGTTGTATGCCCGACCCGTGTCTTCCGACTGCTGTTTCGTCGAGCGTCCCCGCATCGAGGGTAAACTTGGCTCCTGCCAATACAGCGATGAGCGGATTTCGTAGGTTTGCGGATCCTGAATTCGATTAAACAGCGAATCGGCGATGTACGTCTCCAGTACTTCGATCTCGCGCGCGGCAGGGAAGTACACGTTCTTCTCCGAGAGGAACAGCGGCGCTGAGAATCCCGCGTCTCCCGCGCCGCCCACTTCGCCGGACGAGTTGTCTGTATACTCCAGCCGCAATCCTTTGCGTGTGTCGAACGGCAGAAATAGATGATTGCGCTGGAACGGATCCTCCGGATTCTCGTAGAACTCCCGCTCGATCACGAACTGGCCGCGCGCTTTCACCAGTTGCTCATACGGCTGCAAGCAGTAGAAATGCAGATTCGTCCACTTCCCGCGGCCATAAAACAGCTTCACGGTCTTCTGCCCGCGGCCTCGGAACGCCAGCGTCAGCAGCGTTCGATCACCCTCCCGCCGATTCGCCTTCACCTGCGTATTATCGGAGTGGACTTCCACCTTCTCCAGCGCCGTCTTCGACTGCACCGCAACCTGCACGTCGGTGTTCTCCTGCACTACCATGGCCGGCAGCACGCGAATCGCAAGATCGCCTGCTTCGTATAGATGCCGCCCAATTTCGCGATGGTCCTTCAGAAACCGGAACTGGAAGCGCCACGTCTTGCTCTCGCCCGGGCCCAGGAGCAGAGAAGTATGGCCATTTACCCATGGATTATCGTTCCACCCACGCTGCTGCTTTACTGCCAGCGTGTGTATACCCAGGAGGTCAGTCCCCACCCAATCGTCACGCCAGATGCGGAACCCTTCCACCTTGTACACGCACTCGATGGGCGCGTCCAGCGCCTGGAACAGCAGATACGGCGCCGTCCCGCGCGGTCGCTCCAGCAGCGCGTACGAGCTGTACCCACCCGCGAAGTGATGCGCCAGCACCTTCTGTTCGTAAATTTCCTGTTGGATCGCCGAAAGCTTCCCTGACCGCGTGGCTGCACCCAGCGAGGTTCCCTTGTAGGCCTCCACGTAGTCGTCGTTCGCGCGCAGGGGCAGGGCGAACTCGCCGACCTCCAGCGGCGCACTCGTCACGTTGCGGATATCCACACGCATCAGCAGCGCCCCATCCGCACCCGCCGAATAGGTCAGCCCTAACCCGTAGTTCTGGATCCCGTTCTCGTTCTTCGACGCCCCTTCATAACGCACCGACACGTTACCGCGGTCGACCG
The DNA here is from genome assembly GCA_036268375.1 of Bryobacteraceae bacterium. Classification (GTDB taxonomy): domain Bacteria; phylum Acidobacteriota; class Terriglobia; order Bryobacterales; family Bryobacteraceae; genus PALSA-243. The sequence continues at coordinate 7,459 of DATAUH010000481.1, forward strand.
TCACCTGCCGGATGTCGGCCGATTCCGTCGTGCTTTGCCGCACCCAACGGCCACGACCCGCACCGCTGCCCCACACGGTCGACAGTACGTGTCCCGTCCAGTAAGGGTCTTTCAGCCGCAGCCCACGCGTGTTCGCCGCGTTTCCCACGAAGTTCGTCTTCAATGCATCGCGCGTGTTTTCAATTGCGAAGACGCTGCCATCCCGCCGATCAAACGTCGCCACCAGATCGCCCGACTCGATCCGCACCAGGTCGAACGCCGAAGGAGGCGCTGGAGTCGCCGCCGGCCCTTGAGCCGCCTGATCTGCAAGCGCGGTCCCGGCCATCAACGGAGTGGCGGTCTGCAAAAGTTTACGGCGAGAAAATTTCGTGTCCATGAGCCCTTCCAATGTCGCAGTCCGCATTATGGCTGCGGCCGACCTCACGACTAGCGCGAGCTTAAATCACAATAGGCACGTTGGGCCGACGCCAGCTCATGCGGGATCTCACTTCCGTCGATAGCGTCATCGCGACAAACGCCAAGCCGCCGAACAACGGAAATCGCGCCAGACGTGCACAATCCCGGATTATAAGCCCACGACACGAGTATGCTGCGGAACACTCTTGTCTCACGCAAGATGAGCCTGAACTTGCAATCGGATTCTCACACAAGATGAGCCTGAAGGTGAAAGACGGGAT
>DATAUH010000482.1:0-2588 GCA_036268375.1 Bryobacteraceae bacterium
TCCCTTCTGCCACTCGCATCCATAGCTTGGCAGCAGGCGCCCGGCGTTTCGCCAGTTGTCATGTTTACTTCGTGGTCGGATCCTAACGAGGGTGCTTTCACTCTTAAGAGCCTGTCTAGAAATAACATTTCCACGGTTGAATGTTTTGGCGTATACTCGACCCAGTGGCCGATTCCGCCGGGATCACAGCACGCTACGAAGTTTTGAAGCCTGTCTTGGACGAGCGGGCCCGACGCTTGCTGGCAGCGGCTGAGAGTCAGGTAGTTGGCAAAGGTGGAATTTCCGTGGTGGCCCAGGCAACCGGCATTTCGCGGCCGGTAATCCGGCAAGGTATCGCCGAGTTGAAGAATCCCGACACTCTACCCATGGGACGCATCCGCCGAAAAGGTGGCGGACGGAAGAAGGCAGTCGAGAAGGACGAGTCGTTAACATCCGATTTACAGAATCTGTTGGAATCGACTACGCGGGGCGATCCGGAATCGCCGCTACGGTGGACTTGCAAGAGCGTCCGGCAACTGACCGGGGAGTTGACACGGATGAAGCATCGGGTCAGTCACCAAGTGGTGGCGGACCTGTTGCATGCATTGGGCTATAGTCTGCAGGCCAATAGCAAAACGAAGGAAGGAACGGACCATCCAGACCGCAACGCCCAGTTCGAGCATTTGAACGGAAAGGTGAAATGGTGTTTGGGACGGCACCAGCCCGCGATTTCCGTGGACACCAAGAAGAAGGAATTGGTAGGGGACTTCAAGAATAACGGCCAAGAATTACGCCCCAAAGGCAACCCGGAACTGGTGCGCGTCCACGACTTTGTAGACCCGGAGTTGGGACGGGCCGCACCTTATGGCATTTACGATTTGGGCCGCAATAGCGGTTGGGTAAGCGTCGGAATGGATCACGACACGGCGGAATTTGCCGTGGAGACAATCCGACGCTGGTGGCGATCGATGGGACAGCCCAGCTATCCAAGTGCGACACGCTTACTCATCACGGCTGACGCGGGAGGAAGCAATGGCTCCCGGCTCCGGCTTTGGAAACTGGAGTTGCAAAAACTAGCCGACGAAACAGGCCTGCGAATCGTTGTCTGCCATTTCCCTCCGGGCACCAGCAAGTGGAACAAGATCGAGCACCGCCTCTTTTCTTTCATCAGCCAAAACTGGCGCGGGAAACCTCTGCGCAGTTTTGAAACCATTGTCAGCCTCATTGCCGCGACCACCACCTCAACCGGCCTCAGGGTGCATGCTGAATTGAACACAGAAACGTATGCAGCCGGTATTAAGGTCTCCGATCATGCATTTGCGCAAATCAAGATCCGGCGTGACAAATTCCATGGCGACTGGAACTATGAGATCCAGCCCCGCACTCCAACATCCTGATCAGGTTATTTCTAGACAAACCCTAAGTCGTGCCGGGCGAGCTCATCCAGATGAAACTGTTCCGGCCCCCAATCTCGATCGTGCGATTCGCTGGCGAGCCGGTTACGACGCGGACCAGCGCGCTAGCCACATCATCGGCGGCCATCGGTTGGATAAGCGCAGAAGGCAGGCGTACCTGGTTGCCTTGGCTGGAATAGTCGGCGATCGCCTTCACGAACTCGAAGAACTGCGTCGCGCGAACGATTGTGTAGGGCCTCGAGGATGCCTTGATCAGGTTCTCCTGGGCGAGCTTCGCCCGGAAGAACCCGCTTTCGAGCAGACGTTCCGTTCCGACGACCGACAACGCGACGTGATGTTTGACGCCGGCGGCCTCCCCGTAGGCAAGAAGGTTTCGCGTCGATGTCTCAAAGAAATTGAGAACGGCCGCGTCCTCCCAGCAAGGGGAGTTCGTTACATCGACCACCACCGAGGCCGATTTCAGCGCAGGGGCGAGTCCATCGCCGGTAATGCTGTTGACGCCTGAATTTCGCGCCGCAGCGACAGTTTCATGTCCAAGCTCGCCCAGTTTGCGGACAAGCTTCGATCCAATAAGCCCGGTAGCTCCAACTACTACGATTTTCATAAGTATCTCTTCCTTTCGACTAATGCACTTCTCTCAACGAGCAACAGCGCGATCCGTGAAATCTTTCAAGCCGATCATGTCCGATTGCGCGAGGAATTCCATCACGAGCTGCAGTGTTTTTGCGATACGCGTAATGGGTGGAACACGAATACTACCCACGGGTTACCCGGAAAGCGGCTCCAAAGCGGCCGCGGCGGGCGGGAGCACGCCCCCCGGCGTGCGGTAGTTCGCCATCACGCCGATCGATTCCCGTGAAGCCACTCCAGGCGCCGTGGCGCAAATTCGAACTCCCTTTCGCTTTCGCGTTCGAAGCGCCCGCAATTGCGTAGCGTAGTAAACCGCATCTGGTCCTCCCGCTTGAATTGCCTGTTGTTCGCTGACGTGAGGAGGCGCAGGGGCGCTAAGAGAAGCCGCAAAAGCCGGCAGCCAGACCGCCGTCGTTACGGGGTCCTCGTCGACAATGTTGTAGACACCCGGGCGAATTTGCAGGGCCGAGACCGTCGCGGCTGCGGCATCTTCGATATGTATGAACGACGATACCCCGGTCGCAGGATCGATCACGGGGTACTCGCGCTCACGTACCTGTTGGG
>DATAUH010000483.1:0-6880 GCA_036268375.1 Bryobacteraceae bacterium
GTCAACGAATCTGCGGGCACGTTGAGTTTCGCGGCAGCCAGACGTAGCAGAGCTTCGCGCGCAGTGGCAGCGGCCATCGCAAGGTTGGCGGAATTGAAATTCGTGGGGGTGGATTGACTACCGGAAGTGGTTCCCTGGTCCGGCGTGATGGACGTGTCGCACTGGATCAGCTTCACGCGATTAATTGGGACGCAAAGCTCCTCCGCGACAAGCTGAGTTTGCGCAGTGAAGATGCCCTGGCCGAAATCGCACTTGCCGGTGTAAGCGGTGATGGAACCATCGCTAGCTACGGCGAGCCAGGAATCCAGACGCTTCGGATCAATATGCGACTGGTGCGTGTCGAATGCGCCTTGCCCCTGGGCAGACGGGCCGGAGAGCATGCCGCCGCTGAAGGCGACGACCAGAGCGCCGCCGGTTTTAATAAAATCGCGCCGCGAATGCATGGCTTAGCCTCGACCACCGTTGGCAGGGGGTCTGGCGTTGTTAGCAAATTTACGAATTGCGCGAAGCATGCGTGTGTGCGTGAAGCAACGGCAGAGCACGCCACCGAGAGCGGTGCGCATTTCTTCGTCGGAAGCGTGAGGGTTCGCGTCGAGAGTTGCTTTAGCAGTAAGGATGACACCGCTGAGACAGAATCCACATTGCGCTGCGCCTTCGTCGATAAACGCCTGTTGGATGGGATGCGGCTTTTCCGGCGTGCCAAGACCTTCGAGAGTGGTGATCTCCTGCCGCCCAACCGCGCTTACCGGCTTCACGCAGGAGCGAACAACCTGCCCGCCCATGATGACGCTGCAGGAGCCGCACTGCGCCATGCCGCAGCCATAGCGGGGACCGCGCAGATTCAGATAATCAGTGAGAACGAAGAGCAGCGGCGTTTGTGGATCGACCGTGACCGTGCTTTGACGGCCATTCACTTTCAACGTGATTCGTTCCGCCATACCTTCTTGCCCGCAGATTAGCACCTGCGGAGCAGGGTTGGGTTGCCCGCTGCGCACGGCTTCGGTGGAATGGATACAGAAACACCCGCTGGAGTGTGCCGCTTACTTGCGGGGAGTCGCTGCGGCCGCTTCGTCAAGCTCCTTTTCGGTCGGGAAGCGAGTGAAGGTCTGGTCCACCGGCTTACCCAGGAGGTACTTGTCGAAGAAGTCCGTCATGGCGGTCCAGTCTTCGTTGGTGAAGGCGTGGCCGTGGTTCGAATAATGAACGCCCAGGTGATCGGGGGCGCCCAGTAACGCGTAGGCGGGCTTCGCAACGAGGATCGACTGCTCCACCGCGGCAGGCAGAGAGATGGTATCGGTGATTCCTTCGAGCGCGATGAACGGACGCGGCGCGGCGAGCGCGAGAAACCAATGTTCGTCGAAAGGAAGCTTTTCGCGCTGTCCCCAGAACTGATGCAGATGAGGCGAAAACCAATTGGGGTACTTCTTTTGCATGATGTCGAGGGTTTCGCTCTTGCGCGGTCCTGCGAAACGATAGACGCCGATCCCGCCGCCGCCGGTTACAACAGGCGCGCCCATCAGACGATCGTCGAATGCAGCAGCGATCATCGAGGATTTGCCGTTGCGCGAAGCTCCGGTGATGATCAGCTTTTTGGCGTCGATGGCGGAATCGTGCTCCAGATAGTCGGCGATGCGTGAAGCTCCCCATGCCCAACCGGCGAGAATGCCCCAATCGTAGCCGGGATATGAGGGGTAGAAGCGCGTGGTACGGAACGCCCAACTGCCGTCCTGATTGCGCAGCGTCGTGTCTTCGGCGCAATCGTTCGGATTGTAGACTACCAGGGCATAGCCGCGTTTGAAGACGTCGGCGCGTTGAGCAGCCATGGATTCCACTGTGATTTCGGGGAGTCCGCGGCCTCCCCGCCCTGCTGCGGCAGCGGGCGCGGGACCGACCAACAAAAGAACATCTTCACCTTTTCCTTGGTTCGGACCTTGAGGCAAGCGAGGCAAGTTGGGCGCTCCAGGAGGCGTTCCACCTTGCAGAATGATGGTGGGGAAAGGACCGCCTGCGGCCGGCGTGAAGATTCCTATGTTGAGAAAGAGTTTGGATTCGGGTCCGAACGTGAGATGTACAAGGCGGTACTTCACGCTGCCGTTCATCACCATCTCTGACTTCAGCTCCTGGCCTTTGACATTGCCCGGCGGCGGCGGAGCCTGACCGACCGCATAGTAAGCCAGGATCTTTCGCATCTCCTCGCGACGTTTGACCCACTGCGCGGGCGTGGTGACCTTCGTCCCATCGTTCATTGTGAGAACGTCCGGCATCGCTTTGCGTACTGGAAGTTGATTCACACCGGGCATCGCGCCGAGAGGCGCATCGATGCGCGGAATCGGAATCTCTTTTGTGTCGGGCCCGGCCGGCGGAGCATCTTGGGCGTTGATGGGACCAGAAAACAGGCACAACGCGAGTAGGGCGCAAGATAGCGGCAGAACGGTGATGCGGGTTTGACGCATCATTCACTATTAGCGCAAACCGAGCGCGCGTGGTTCATCGGCCGGTTGGGTATTCACTTCCTTGCGTAGCTTGCTGTGGCGTCTTCCATAGGTGAAATAGATCACTTGACCGATTAACAGCCACACGCCCAGCCGGATCCAATTGCTGCGACCCAGCGAATACATGAGCGCGCCGTTCGCAAGTATCCCGAGAACCGGTATCACCGGCACCCACGGAGTTCGAAATGGACGCGGCTGGTCCGGATGGCTGCGCCGCATCACCAAGACCGCGGCGCACACGATCACGAATGCAAAGAGAGTGCCGATATTGGTCATCAAACCCACGACGCTCAGCGGCAGGAAGGCGGAAAATGGCGCGACAAAGAAGAAAAACAGCAGGTTCGAGCGCCACGGCGTGCGGAATTTCGGGTGGATCTGGGAGAACGCCGCTGGAACCAGGCCATCACGCGACATCGAATAGAAAACGCGCGATTGGCCCATCAACATGACCAGAATTACGGACGTAAATCCGCAAATGATACCCAGTTTGATGAGGTGGTTCAGCCAAAGGTAGGGCGTGCGATCGACCGCGATCGCCACCGGCGCCGCTACGCCGAGTTGCTGATACGGCACCATGCCGGTGATCACCACCGCAAACAGAATGTAGAGCACGGTGCAGATGATGAGCGCGCCGATCATGCCGATGGGCACGTCCCGTTGTGGATTGCGGCACTCCTGAGCCGCGGTGGATACGGCGTCGAAGCCAATGTATGCAAAAAATATCGTGCCGGCGCCCATCATCACGCCGCTGAGTCCGAACGAGCCAAACGCACCGGTATTCGGCGGCAAGAATGGATGGTAATTGGCGGGGTTGATGAAGGAATAACCTACGCCGACAAACACCAGTACCACTGCGACCTTGATGACAACGATTACGGCATTCACACGCGCCGATTCACTGACGCCAATCATCAACAACAGCGAAACCAGCCCCACGATCAGCACGGCTGGAATATTGGCGTAGCCCGGCATAATCATTTGATCCGGCAGCCGTACACCTTCGAAGGGGCCCGCAATCCACCGCGCCGGCAGATCAATGTGAAACGTATGCAGCAGCGAAACCACGTATGACGACCAACTGATGGAAACGGTAGCGGCCCCGAGCGCATATTCGATGATTAAGTCCCAGCCGATAATCCATGCGATCCATTCGCCAAGCGTCGAGTATGCGTACGTATAGGCGCTGCCGGCGACCGGGATCATGCAGGCGAATTCGCAATAGCACAGGCCGGCGAGCGCACAACAGAAAGCCGCGATCACCATGGACCAGACAATCGCAGGCCCAGCGTTATTGGCCGCGGCGATTCCGGTTAGAGAGAACAGGCCGGAACCAATGATCGCGCCTATGCCCATCGCTATTAACTGAGCCGCGCCCAGCGTACGTTTCAAACCGAGTTCGCCCGATTCCGCCTCGGCAAGGATGCGGCTGACGGACTTTTTTCGAAACAGGCTCATACCGGGGAATCGCTCGAGAGCGGCCAAATCTCACACGCAAAGTGAAATTATTTTTGAGCTTGACGGGGCTACAATGGTCCACAAATGTTTGCGGTGCGGGGGCGCGATGCGGGCGGGGATGATTATCAACGGAACCTCACGCTGATTCGCGAACGCATCCTGGGATTCGCGCGCCGGCGGCTTGTGCCGCACGAAGCGGATTTCGCCGCGGCGGAGGATCTGGCCCAGGCCTGCGTCGTGACGCTGTGGGAGCGCTATCCGGAGAAGCGCGAGCTGAGCGAAATGATGGCGATTGCGATTGGCATTGCTCGCCATAAGATTGCGCAGTTCCGCCGTGAGCGCGAGCGGTCGCCAGGAGCGGCAACCGACGTCGAGTTACTGCCGGACGAAGATGTTTTCGAGCAGATCGCCGCGCGCGAATCGGTGGATCGGTTTCTGCGCGCGATGTTGCAACTGGCGCCGCGGTGCCGCGAACTGTTGCGGCTGAAGTTGATTGAAGAGCACGAATATGCCGAAATCCGCCTGCGCATGGGAATTACAGGGAACATTTACGAAATGGCGAAACGCTGCCATAAATCGTTGCTGCGCCTGACCAGCGGAGCCATGAAATGAGCGGCCCGGAAAAATTCGATAATGACGCGCTGTTGCTGGGCCACGCCTCCGGTGACTTGACGCCCGAACAGCAGCAGGAATTGCTCCAAGCCGCCGCAGCCGACCAGGACGTATTCGACGATCTGATGGAGGTGGACGGGCTGAAGCACGCTCTCTCGCGCGCTGAAGAGCGCAAGCGGGCAGCGGCGGTTCTGGACGCTTGGGAATCGCAGAGCGGGGAGTTGCAGCGCAGGGAGTCGCAGAGCAGAGCCTTGCCAGAGCGCGCACCGCATGCTTACGCAGCTCTCCAGCGGACTCCGCGCGCCCAACGGCCGCCTTCTCTCGGTAGTGATGTGTTGCGGTCCGTGCTTTCGACCGTGGCAACGGCGGTCGCGCTGCGCCTTGTCTATCTGTTATTGACGGCCATTGGCGCGACATTCGTGGCGCCAGGCTCGATGGCTCCGGCAGCGCCGCCGATTTTGCACCTGGTACACGCTGCCATCGCGGGGTTACTATTCGGCATTCAGTTCACGGGTTTTCTGAAGCCGCAGGCCATCAATGGCGCGCGATACCCGATCGCGCAAAAGTGCCTCTCTCAGTTTCTTGCTGGCTGGCGATGCGCGTGGGCGCTATGGTTTGCGCTCTATTGCTGGCTATGGATACTGGCGGCAATTGGCCGGAACCCCTATCCCGTAGCGGACATTTTGAATTGTTTGACCGCGTTCCCGTTGTTTTGGTGCTTTCTCGTTTTGGATAAACCGAGCGTGGCGCCGCCGGGCCAACCGGAGCGTAACGCAGCATTTCGAAAAGCGGTCGGGACAACCTGGGGCATCGGGGCGGGCGTCGCGCTGCTGGCCGTCGCGGGCCGAATGCACGTGTGGGGCTTGAACGAGTACTGTCTGGCGTTCATGGGAATGTACGACGGCCTCGCGATCGCCTTTCTGGTTGGCCGTTTTGACAGCCACTGGATCAAAGTGCCGCGCTGGATGCTGGCGCCGCTTTACGGTTATGCATTGATTCAAATGATCTACGTGTTCTTCTTCAACCTGCCGGGCCAATGGCAGATCTATACCTATTTGGTCGCGCTGTTGTTGAAGATCTGTCTGTTCTTTGTGGTGACACACTTGCTTCACGCCGGTAATCTGCGCGTCTATCTGGAAGCGGCAGAGGAAGGGAAGTTAGGTCCGGCGCGAACAGAAGAGTAAGGCCGCGTACCTGCTTAACATGCCGTATGCCGGCCGGGGCCAAATATGCGAATCCAGCTAGAATCAGACCGATAATCTCGTGAATTCAGTAGAATCCTGTTCCGTGGCACTACTTATTTGTGTCCTAGTTGCCAGTGACGCGCCGAGCGTCTCAGGAGACAGGAAATGCCACTTATCGACCTCCAAATCAACCCAAGAAGCGCTTCCGCGATCGTACTACTAATCGCGGCGGCAGGAATCTCAGCGGCGGCGACCCCACCAGCGCCCGCGCTGATCGCACCTCAGAATGGCGCCAGTGTTCAGGCGCCGCTTGCCATCTCGTGGTCGTCCGTCAGCGATCCATCCGGCATCGTTGCATATAACTGGGAAGTCAGCGCATTATCCAGTTTTTCTTCGATCGCGGTTCAGAACTCAACCAACGGCCAGACACAGGGAACAGTGAGCGGGCTCGCAAATGGAAAATACTTTTGGCGAGTTCAGGCAGTAAATGGTGGCCTGACCCAGGGCGCCTGGTCTGCAGCAAACAGCTTCACTATTGCGGGCGCGGCCGCTGGTAGCCTTCCCGCGCCGGTGATGAATCCCCCTAAGGGATATTCCACATTTCATCCGCTGGAAACGATGACATTCACCTGGGGCGCTGTTCCCGGAGCGGCCAGTTACCTTTTTCAATTTTCGACCGATCCCTCTTTCCCTTTGGCCACACGGGGACAGTTCGATAATCTGCCCACACCCACGATGAGTTTTGGGACTCCGGACCAGGGTAACTACTTTGCGCGCGCGTTCGCGGTAAGTTCCACTGGTGTCTTGAGCCAACCATCAAACATAATCACTTACTCGGTTTTTTATAGTAATCCGATTACCGCACCTCCATCACCCATAAACCCGCTTAGCGGCACGCTGACTCTCCCGGTCACTCTAAAGTGGACGGACATAGCCAACCCGCAACCAAGCGGTTATGAGGTGGAAATCGCCAAGGATTCCGGATTCGCGAATATCGAGGAAGACGACCCGCAGTTGAACGAGCCCACGCGCACAGTGCTCTCGCTAACGCCCGGAACGAAATTTTGGCGCGCCCGTTCTACGGTAGGCGACGCGTCGCCAACTACCGGCGCGGTAACCGCCTGGTCAACCTCCGGC
>DATAUH010000484.1:0-20827 GCA_036268375.1 Bryobacteraceae bacterium
CGCGCATCGGTTTTCCAGCCCACGACGCGAGTGACGAAATCGACCATCGCCATTGTAGTGGGCGCGATAATGCTTTCGAGCAACGGATCGTTGGTCCGCTGTTCGGCCGCGAAGGGGAACGGGTCGAAGCTGGTGACATTCGAATCGTAGACGCTGCCGAGTTTGCCGCTCTCGCGGAACACTTCGCGCAAATATGCGCCGATTTCGAGGCGGCCGCCGGAGCGCCGCACGAATTCCTCTTCAAGGCCCGTCATTTGGGTAACGCGCTTGATGATGCGTGCGGTGGCCTGCGCGTCGGAGCGGCCCTTCAATAAGTCGGTGGCATATTCGCCGCGCGTGTAAGCGATCACTTGCGCCATCGCTTCGGGCGTCAGCTTGTGTTCACGCTCGAGAGCTGCGGCCGAAATCGACGGTAGGGAGAGCATCCACGGCACAGGCGAAACGTCGCCATTTTCGTCGAGGACCGGATTGAGATACGGCGACACCAGTACCACGCCATTCAACGCTACGCCGAGTTGAGTTTGCAGGTAATGCGTGATGCGCGGGCCGCGGTATCCGCCGTAGCTTTCGCCCACGAAATACTTGCGCGATGTCATACGGCCGTTCTTCACCAGCCAGTCGTAGATGACGCGGGAAAGATAATGAATGTCGTTTTCGGTGGAGAAGAACTGCTTCTTAGTGTCCGCGGTGGAAACCAGAGACCGGCTATAACCAGTGCCGACGGGATCGATAAAAACAAGGTCGGTGAAATCGATCCACGTACCCGGGTTGTCGGTCAACTTCGCGGGGTCGGAGGGACTGTCGCCTTCATCGCCGAATTTGACGCGCTTGGGGCCGATGGCGCCGAAGTTGAGGAATACAGAAGACGCACCGGGTCCGCCGTTGAGTGCGAACGTGACCGGGCGATCCTGGCCGTCAATGACATACGAAGTGTAGACGACTTCGCCAATTTTCTTCGCCGCTTCGTCGTAGGCCGGGAGCTTGCCGACCGTGACGTTGTAATGCAATGCTTTGCCGTCAAGCTGCATGCTTTGGGCAACGTGCGCATCGGCGGGCAGCGGCGGCTCCTTATCGGATGCGGCATCTTTATTGTCCGCGGGCGGCGGCGTGGCAGGTTTCGATTCCTGCGCCCACGCGCCGGCGAGGCCGAATAAGGCCAGCATCAGCACTCCTGGTCCAGCAAGCGAGCGATTTACAAAAATAGAACGCATAGTTCAATTCTGACGCGACAAGCGCGTTTCCGATAGCGGACCAGAGCGAGTTTAAGTTTGCTACGGAACAACGTGCTAATCGCCGAGGAATTTCCCGATGGGCCGGAGATCGCGCACGTTGTCACACACCGCCTTCAACGCTGCCGTAATCGGAATCGCGAGCAGCAGCCCGGGAGCATCCCACAGAAAGCCCCAGAGCATAAGCGAGAAGGTGACCACGAGAGGATTCAGGTGCACCCGCGAACCCACGAGTTTGGGATAAAACAGATTGAGCGCAATCAGGTGCAAAATCGCCACGCCTACTACCACCAAAACGTAGATCGAAACTTTGTTGATCGCCACCGCGGCAAACAGCGGCGGAACCATCGCCAGCGGCAGGCCCACGTAAGGCGCGAGACTCAAAAAGCCGCTGAGCGGCCCCACAAGCAGCGGATAAGAGAGGCCCATTTGCCAAAACAGCAGCGAACTGAGCAGAGCCATCAGCAATCCGAGAATAAAGTTGCCGACCACGAAGGCGCGCACCATGTCCGCAATTCCGGCGAGGCTGCGCGCCGCCACCAGGCGATCCTCCCCGTGAAAGAATTGCAGGAACGTCCGGTTCAAATGGTCGCGCCAACTCAGCATGAAATAGACCAGAAACGGAATAAACGAACCCATCAGGAAGACTTGGTAGAAATCCTTCAACCTGGCTTTGACATATTCGCCGACGGGCGTCGTCTCCTCATGAATGCGAACCTCGGGAATTGTGCCCGGGGGAGGCGCGATGACGATGGATGGCTGCTGTATTTGCGCAGACCTGCGTTTGGCTGTCTTCGCGGCAAGTTGGCGCTGCAAGTCGGCCTGCTTCTGCGCCTCTTCTTCGCGCTGGCGCGCGGGTACAACCATGCGGTAGGTCTGGTCCTCCAGGCCCTGTATCTTCGTCTGGATGCCGTCCACCATTGTGCCGATGCGCTCGCCGTACTTAGGCAGTTCCGAGTAAATGGCGGCGATTTGCGTGTACGCCGCCATGCCGATCACGTATAGACACAGCAGTGCAATGGCGCACACCAGAAAACTCGCGAGCGGGCGCGGCAGGCGGATGCGCATAAGCAGAGCCACGAAAGGTTCCAGGATGAAAGCGATGACGATGGCGATGATCGCGGTGACAAAGAAGATCCGGCCGAAATAAAGAATAGCGATGACGGCGCCGATCGCGAGGATCGGCATAGCAAGGTGTCGCGCCTCCTGGACTGCCTGAGAAGTGCTGGTTACGGATCTGGTGATGAGCGCCACCGCCGGTCAAAACCCCTGTTCGACTCTAACATGTCCCTGTAATTGCGTCCGTCATTCGGCTCTCCTTCCGCGATCGACGTCTATAATATAGGTGAGTTGACGCCTGCGAAAACCCGCATTCTAGCCCTCGATCTTGGCAAGAGACGCATTGGATTAGCGATCAGCGACCCATTGAGAATCACCGCGCAAGGTTTGCCGAATATTCAGCGAACTAATAAACGCGCGGACCTTGCCGCGCTGGAGGCGCTGGTGCGGGAGCGCGAAGTGGGGCTGTTTTTGATGGGTAACCCGATTAATATGGGCGGCAAAGAAGGCCGTCAATCGGGCTGGGTGCGCGAATTTGCAGCCGCGCTCGAAGCGCACACGCGCCTGCCGGTGCAGCTTTGGGATGAGCGGCTGACCTCCGTGGAGGCGGGCCGGGTGCTGCGCGCGAGCGGCATCAGCATTGCGAAACGCGCGGCCGCCGTTGACAAGCTTTCGGCCGTCATCTTGCTACAAAGTTATCTCGATTCGTTATGAAGTTACTGCGCCGTTTGGGTTGCCTGGTGCTGCTGCTCGCGATTGGTGCGGGCTTTGCGGCTTATCGTCTCTTTTCGCCATATCAAGGCTTTCAAAACGAAACGTTTGTGGAATTTCCGCGCGGTACATCCAGTTCCGACATTGCGGCGCGCCTTACAGCCGTGGGCGTGGTACGCAGCCGTTGGGATTTTCTGCTGGCGCGCGCGGCGCATCCAGGCCGCGTGCTGCAAGCCGGCGAATATCGGTTCAATAAAGCCGATTCACCTTACGATGTCTTTGACCGGATCGCGCGCGGCGACGTTTTTTATTACACGCTGACAGTGCCCGAAGGGCAAAATATGTTCGATATTGCGCAAACCGCGGCGAGCCTGGGACTATTCACGGCCGACCAGTTTCTGGCAGCCGCGCGCAACCCGGCGGCGGTGCGGGATATGGATGCGCAAGCGCCTTCGCTCGAAGGTTACCTATTCCCGAATACTTACAAACTTAGCCGGCACACTTCGCCCGAAGCTTTGTGCCGTTTGATGGTGAGTAAGTTCGCCGAAGTGTGGCGCGAAATTGCGCCCAAGGAGACCACGGGCGCAAGCGTCCACAATGTAGTTACCCTCGCTTCGTTAGTGGAGCGTGAAGCCAGGTTGAAGGCCGAACGGCCGCTGATTGCGGCCGTGTTCACGAATCGGCTGCGTATCGGGATGAAGCTGGACTGCGATCCGACCACGATTTACGCGGCGCTGCTGGACCATCGCTACCGCGGAACCATATACCGCTCCGATCTGGAGAGCGAAAGTGCGTACAACACCTACCGTCACGCGGGACTGCCGCCGGGCCCGATCGCCAATCCTGGAATCGACTCGCTCCGAGCCGCAGCGGCGCCGGCGCAATCGGATGCGTTGTACTTTGTGGCCAAGCCGGACCATTCCGGCGCGCACGAATTTTCCAACAATTTGAACTCGCACAACGCGGCCACGGAGCGGTATCGCCGGAGCCAGCGATGAAACCCGAAGAAGAAAGCGCCGGGGGCAAACCCGCCTCCATCAAACAATCAGTCCGAGATTACCTGGAGCGTGAAAAGCCGGAGGCGATCACAGAGGCCGTGTGGCACGACCTTTTGCTGCGCTTTGCGCCTGTTTCCGAAAGTTACCTGCGTGACTTACTGCGCCAGACAGGCCTGCCATTCCACCAACCCTACGCCGGAGTAAGACAGCACGATTTTGCCGAATTGGAAAACTCACTGCGGGAGTTACTCGCGACTTATGAGGAGGCGCAGTCCACCGGCTCGCGCGACCGCGCGCGTTACTGCCGACGGCAAGTGATCGCAGCCAAAGACCGCGCCAAGTTTTTAGCTGCAAACCCGGGAACTCCGCCGCCGAAACGAGCCGATAAAGAGGAGATGGCCCAATGGATGTTGGTATGGTTAGAGAACCCGGAGGTCTTTCCAGCATGGGTTGACGCGCGCAAACGTGCGCGAGAGGACGATTTCGGAAAATAGTCTCCCAACTAAGTAGATTGATTTGGCCGTGTTCTTGCTAGGCTAACTCAAGAGATGGACACCGCTTGCCCGGATTGCAAACGGCTTTTCGAAGCGGCCCGCGAAGCGATTCAGGCGCACATACGGGCCGAGGGGAATTGGAAGGTCTCCTCACTGCGGCGGGACGAAGCGTCTAAAGTTCAGCAACTGCGTGCGCTGCACGACACAGCCGCTGTCGCTCGGCAGGATGCGCTGGTGGCATATCGGGCCCACGCAGCAACGCACGAGTCTGCACAGGAAGCGGGGGTTACCGCGTAAGTTCATTTCAGGCGAAAACGCAAGAACAAGCTCATGCTCCAGGGGCGATCGCCGTAAAATGGTTTGATGGATTCGGGCAGCGAATAAGTGGTCGCGTTGACGCCAATCCCAGTCTCAATTCCCGAGGCAATGTTCAAGTCGCGAGTATAACCCGCCGTATAAGCGCCGATGCGGTAAATATTGCCGCTGGAGAACAATTCGTCCTTATCCACTAACTCCCACCGCGCAGTAAGAAAGTTACGTGAGCGTATGGGAACCACGGTCTCTGCCAAATACGAGTTCAGGTTGTGCTGAGTGAATGTGTCGTGGTCACGGCCCCAGATGAGGCTGGTGCTGGAGCCTCCTCGGGAGTAGTGAATGGAAGCGGTGGCGCGAACCACATCGCCTGGCGATTGACGCTCGGGCTTCGTCAAACGTCCCGCGGATACCTGCGCCATCCAGTGACGCGACGGGTACACGGAAGCGCGGGCGGAATAGGAGTTCATCGTTCCCCAACCCACTGTCCAACGATTTTCCCCGGGCTCCGTACCGTAAAAGCTGCTGACTTCCAGCCGGAACCAATCGCGTTTGAAGGCGATTTCCGCCACGTTGTAAGCAATGTGCGTGGAATCCTGCCAATGGTGCCCCAGAGTGGCTTGCGGCAGTTCGGCAGCGGAGGGGCGATGCGGAAAAGCCTGCGGGCCTAGCGCCGGATCGCCCACGGGCGCATAGTAGAAATCGACCAGCGCGCGCTTGCCGACCGGGTGAGCGTAGTGGAATCCCGCGCCCATCAGAAAATTGTGCGGGTGCTGCTCATCCACCAGCGGCCTCCCATATGCGGTCTCGCCAGTTTGAAAAAGTTCCGGATAGCTGCGACGCGTCACAGTGGCAGGCTCCGCGCTAAGCATCAACTGAAACATGAAAGCGCCGCCCCACAGCTCGTGTGTAGCTTCGCCCATAGCCCAGTTCGTTGAATACACTTTGTCCGTGCCGCGCGGGCCGGACTGCTGCGTTTCCACAACGAAGGCCTCTCCCATGAACATGAGGCTCCACGAACCCGCATCGCGCATCAGCATCGACATCGACGCTGCGGCGGGCGAAGTACTTTCGCCGGAACCGAGACTCATCAGGTAAGACCGGGCGCTATTTGACTGAGCGGAAGCCGCCGTCAAAAACAGACTGCACAACAAATGTTTGCGCCATCGCCGCGACAAAGCACGGCGCGCGCCGTTCGGTGAAATCTTAGACACACTTTCCCCTTGGTTTTAATTGAGTACGCGAGCCGAGGGGAGCGGCCTAAATTCGCAGGGGTACGGGCGAGCGCGGAGCCAACCGCAGCCGCGCGTCAGGGTCGGAGGTTGCCGCGCGCCGGCGCACCGGCAGAGGAGCAGCAGGCGTCGGCAGCCCGTTGATCAGCAACGCCGGGGCATGCGCAACAGGCGCCGCATAATCGAGCGACGCGAGTTGCGCGCACGAATGAGCCGCCTGCTTGTGATGGTGCTGATGGCACGGCGGCGTGCCCGCCTGATCGATCTCCGACTGGCAATGCGCGAGCGAACACTGCGCGAGGCACTGCGCATTCGCGAACGCCAGCGCCACGCCTAACAGAGCGGCGAGTTTGAGCCAGAAGCTCACGCCGCTATTATCGCAGGGATTGCGCTTTGCTGCGACAAATCGCTGACGTGAAAATGCGCACGCCAAGAGCGTCACTTCACCGGCATTGCGCCTGCAATTGCAAGTCGGGCTAGACGCTATGGACGGCAAGCAACTCCTCAATCGTCTCGACCGCCGCGGGTTCATCGGCGGCTCGGCGCTCTTCTCCGCCGCGATGGCGGCTCAACAGGCGGCCGCGCAACAGCGGACGTCGCAATCCGGCGCAGATCGCAGCGGCAGCGATGCGGGTCCGGAAAACGGCAAATTGCGCGATGCGCAGCCGAACACATTTCAGCCGCCGGAGACCGATCATGGCGAGGTCCCGAACTTCTGGCAATCGTTTTCGGCGGCGCACCGGCGCATCCAGCCGGGTGGTTGGTCGCGGCAGATTACCGTGCAGGATTTTCCGCTTTCGAAGGACATAGCGGGCGTCAACATGCGCTTGACCGCGGGCGGTTGCCGTGAGCTCCATTGGCACAACGCGGGCGAGTGGGCCATCGTGCTGAACGGCAACGCGCGCATCACGGCGATGGATAACGAAGGCAAGGGCTTTGTGGACGATGTCGCGAAGGACGACCTCTGGTATTTCCCGACGGGCGTGCCGCATTCGATTCAAGGCTTGCCGCCGGATGGGTGCGAGTTTCTGCTGGTCTTCGACGACGGCAAGTTTTCCGAGGCCGACACCACGCTGATTTCCGATTGGACGCGTCACACGCCGCGTGAAGTTCTGGCGAAGAACCTGGGCTTACCGGAAGACGCACTCAGCGGCGTATACGCGCAACCGCCTGACGGACACTACATTTTTCAATTGCCGGCGCCTGGATCGCTGGAGTCCGACCGGCGTGGCGCGGCTGGAGCCAAGGGGCTCTCTCCGGTGAAGTTTTCGTTTTCGCTCGGCAAGATGACGCCGACATTCCAACGTTCTTCAGGTGAAGTGCGAATCGTGGACACGCGAAACTTTCCAATCTCTACGACCATTGCGGCGGCGCACGTTCGCGTCAAACCCGGCGGCCTGCGCGAACTGCACTGGCATCAAAACGCCGACGAGTGGCAATACTTCATCGAAGGCAAAGGACGCATGACGGTCTTTTTCAACGGATCCAAAGCGCGCACGGCGGACTTCACCGCTGGCGACGTGGGCCTGGTTCCGAAGACGCTGGGGCACTACATCGAAAACACCGGCGATACCGATCTGGTTTTTCTGGAGATGTTCAAAGCGGACCGCTTTGAAGACCTGTCACTTTCCGAATGGCTTCATGCCGCTCCGCCTGAACTGATGATGCAGCACCTGGGGATCGGCCGCGACGTAATCGCGAAAGCCCCGCGAGAGAAGGCCGTGTTGATGCCGTTGTGACGGAACCCATCCGATACAGAGTTACGCCTCAGGATGTCATTCGCAGCAGTTCCAGAGCGTTTTTGGGCGCATATCCGGCTTGATCGTTATCGAAATAGATGTAAATTGCGCGCAACTCGCGACTCCACGCACCAATGCGTCTTGCCCATTCGTCCAGCGCGCTGGTGGAGTAACTCCCCTGGTAAGCGCCTTCCGGTCCATGTAGGCGAACGTAAGTAAAGTCAGTAGTAACTTCGAAGCCCGATCTTAGTCCGGCGATTTCAAATATACAAAACGCCGCGCGATGGCGCCGCAGCAGCGTATAGATTTCGGACGTGTGCCAGCTTGGATCGCGCAATTCGAACGCGTAACGATGGTGACGCGGCAGTACGCGTAGGAACTCCTCCAAACGCTGCGCGTCCACTCGCCAGTGCGGCGGCAATTGGAAGACGACCGGTCCAAGTTTCCGGCCTAGCAGGTCCGCGCGCTCGAAGAAACGTTCGACGCCCAGTTCGGCATCCTTGAGCTTCTTCATATGCGTAAGGAACCGGCTGCCTTTCATGGCGAAATGAAAACTGCGCGGCGTGCTTTCGCGCCAGTTTTCGAGTCCATTCGGTTGCGGCAGGCGGTAGAAAGTGTTGTTCAGTTCGACCGTATCGAAATACTGCGTGTAGAAATCGAGCATCTTGGACGCGGGTAGCTTTTCGGGATAGAACGGGCCGCGCCAATGCTTGTAGTGCCAGCCGGACGTGCCGATGTGTAGTTTTGCGTCGCCGCTCACGCGCTGGCGATTTCGTGCAAGACGCGTTCCGCTTCCGCCGCGGGATTGGCCGCGCGCGTGATTTGCCGTCCAATTACCAGATAGTCCGCGCCGTCGCGAATGGCTTCTGCGGGCGTAGCCACGCGCTTCTGATCGCCTTTGGCCGCGCCCGTGGAACGTACGCCCGGCGTCACCAGAGTAATATTCGCGCCCACAACTTTGCGCAGCGCGGCGGCTTCGAGAGGCGATGCCACCAAGCCATCGATTCCACACTCCACGGCTTTGCACGCGCGGCGTTCAACTAAGTCCGCGATCTCACCGCGATACCCGAGGTCGTCCATATCTTCGGGACCGAAGCTGGTGAGCACAGTCACGGCGAGTAACTTCAGGTTCGAAGATCCCCTGCCCGCTACCGCCGCGCGCATGATCGAAGCGCTACCGTGCACGGTAAGAAACTGCACGCCGGTTTTCGCGACCTGCGCCACCGCGCGCTTCACGGTTTCAGGAATGTCGTAAAACTTCAGGTCCAGAAATACGTTCTTGCCCTGCTCTTGAAGGTCGCGCACCATCTCCATGCCGGAGGCCGCGTAAAGTTCCATGCCGACCTTGTAAAAATCCACGCTTTTGCCGAGCTTCGCCACCAACTCGCGCGCCTCCGCAGCCGATTCCACATCCAGTGCAACGATGATTGGGTTGTGCTTCATAAGAGTTCGATGGGTTTTGCGCGCCGCGCTACCACGCGACCCACGCGATACGCTTCCGGCAGTGAACGCTCCAACTCGCTCGCATCCGCTTCGGGCAGCGAGATCAAGAGACCGCCCGAAGTCTGCGGATCGTAGAGAAGCGCCTCAATTTCCGGCGCAATCTCGCGCTTGATTTCCACCGCGCAGGATGCAAAATCTCGGTTGTTCTTCAAACCGGCGGGCACAGCGCCGGCGAGCGCGTATTCCACCGCGCCAGACAGAAAGCGTACGGCGGCAGTATCGATTTCGAGTGTAACGCCGCTGGCTGCGGCCATCTCACGCGCATGCCCGATAAGGCCGAAACCAGTGACGTCCGTGCAGCCGTGCGCGTTATAGCGTAGCATGGTCTCGCACGCGATGCGGTTGAGCGTCAACATCTGTTCGATGGAGGCCGCGACGTGCGCGTCGTCCGCAATACCGCGCTTGAGCGCTGTCGAGATAACCCCCGTGCCGATACGTTTGGTGAAGACCAGCGCGTCGCCCGCGCGTGCGCCCGCATTCGCAAGCACGCGATCGGGATGCACCAGACCCGTGACGGAGTAGCCAAACTTTATTTCGGGATCGTTGACGCTGTGGCCGCCGAGAATGGAACACGATGCCTCGTGCATCTTTTCGGCGCCGCCCTTCATGATTGCGGAGAGGTCGTCCAGATCGCCCGCCGCTGGGAAGGCGAGCACCGAAAGCGCGGACACGGGGCGCCCGCCCATCGCGTATACGTCGCTCAACGAATTCGCTGCGGCGATGGCGCCGAAGGTGTACGGATCATCGACAATCGGCGTAAAAAAGTCCACCGTCTGCACCAGGGCAAGCTCCGCCGTCAGCTTGTACACGCCGGCATCGTCGGCAGTATCAAACCCGATCAAGACGTTCTCATCCGCCCAGCGCGGCACGCGCGCCAGCACCTGGTCCAACAACTTTGGACTAAGCTTGGACGCTCAACCCGCGGCCTTCACATGCGCCGTGAGCTTCTTCGAAACCGTTTCTGTCGACATGGATCTATTTATGATAGCGAGCCTGGAACGGAGTCCGCCGATAGTGTATAAAAGTGTGCAACGCGAAGGCGCGGCGATGGCGAAGACCCACGTTTTCGTGGTGCGATGCGCTCTTCATCGGTAGAATGGAAATAGCGGCGCTATGCCGCGAATATGCCGCTTGTACCTCCGTATATCGAATCGCTGCGACCGTATGAGGCAGGCCGCTCCATTGAATCCGTCCGCCGCGAGTATGGACTTTCGCGGATCGTCAAACTCGCCAGTAACGAAAATCCTCTGGGGCCTTCGCCCAAAGCGATTCAGGCGATGCGCGAATCGCTCGGTTCGCTGAATTATTACTGCGATGGCGGTCTGCGGCTGCGCGAAGTGCTAGCCAGCCAGTATGACGTGAAAGTGGACAACGTCATCACCGGAAGCGGTTCGGAAAGTTTGATCGCGAACATCATTCGCACGTTTCTCTGCGACGAAGACGAAGTGCTGACTACGGAAGCCGCGTTTGTCGGTTTCCAGGTCGTAGCCAAATCGCGCGGCGTGAAGTACCGGACCGTGCCCTACCAGAATTGGGCCTACGATCTGAAGGCGCTGGCCGCGGCGATTAACGCCAATACGAAGATCATTTATCTGGCGAACCCCAACAACCCCACCGGAACGATATTTACTAAGTCGCAGTTCGATGAATTCTATAAGCACGTACCGGAGCGCGTGCTGATCATATTGGATGAAGCTTACTTCGAGTACGCCCAGGATGACCCGCGCTATCCCGATTCTATGCATTACCGCTACGACAATGTGATTACGCTGCGCACATTTTCGAAGGTGTACGGCTTGGCGGGCGCGCGCATCGGTTACGGCTTCGCGCACGAGGAACTAATCCGCAACTTACTCAAGGTGAAGCTGCCGTTTGAGCCTTCAACACCAGCTGAGGCGGCGGGAATTGGCGCGTTGGGCGACCGCGAGTTTCTCCACCACTCGCTCGAAGTAAATGCGCACGGACTTAAGTTTCTCACGCAGGGCTTAGAGGAGTTGGGGCTTCCGGTCGTGCCCTCCCACGCAAATTTTGTGATGGTCCCGCTCCCATCGGAGCAGGACGCCATCCGGACCTTTGAAGAATTACTGCAACAGGGCGTGGTGGTGCGCCCGCTGAAAGCGTTCGGGCTGCCAAATTGCCTCCGAATTTCGACCGGCCTGGACGAAGACAACCGTTTTTGCATCGAAGCTTTGAGGAAAACATATGCCGCAAGCATTGGAACAGTCCAAGCTACAGGGTAACGAGTCGGGACGCGATTTTCTTCCGCTAAACGGGACCGATTACATCGAGTTCTACGTCGGCAACGCACGGCAGGCGGCTTACTACTACCGTGCGGCCTTCGGATTTCGATTGACGGCCTATCGTGGACCGGAAACTGGCACTCGCGACGCCGCCTCATACGTAATTACACAGAACAAGATTCGTTTTGTCCTAACTACGCCGCTTTCTCCGGAGCACCCGATCGCCGAGCACATACGCAAACACGGCGATGGCGTACGCGATATCGCGCTGTGGGTAGATGACGCCGAGGCCGCCTGGCGCGAATCGACCAGCCGCGGAGCACGCAGCATCCGCGAACCGCAGACGCTGCAAGACGAGAACGGCGAGGCGCGTATCGCCTCCATTGCCACTTATGGCGATACAATTCACACCTTCGTGGAGCGGCGCAACTATCGCGGACCGTTCCTGCCCGGGTATCAGTCTGTCGAAGGCGAAGACCTCGTTTCGCGGCCCGTGGGTTTGAAATACGTAGACCACTGCGTAGGCAATGTGGAATTGGGCGCGATGAATCAGTGGGTGGATTTCTACGCCACTGCCCTGGGTTTCCGCATGTTCAAGCACTTCGACGACAAGGACATTTCAACCGAATATTCGGCGCTGATGTCGAAGGTGATGTCGAACGGCAATGAGCGGGTGAAGTTCCCCTTGAACGAACCTGCCGCGGGACGCCGCAAATCTCAGATCGACGAGTATCTGGAGTTCTACCACGGCCCGGGTGTGCAACACATTGCCATGGCGACGGATAACATAATCGAAACGGTAGGATCGCTGCAGCGCCAGGGCGTTGAGTTTCTGCGCGTACCCTCGGCTTACTACGACGAGTTATTCACCCGCGTCGGCAAGATAGACGAGCCGGTGGATGAGTTACAGAAGCTGGGCATTCTGGTCGACCGCGACGACGAAGGCTACATGTTGCAGATCTTCACCAGGCCCGTGGAGGATCGTCCCACCGTCTTCTACGAAGTAATTCAGCGCAAGGGCAGCCGCAGCTTTGGCAAGGGCAATTTTAAAGCGCTTTTCGAAGCAATCGAGCGTGAACAGGCGCGTCGAGGCAATCTGTAGCTACTGCGAAGCGCGGCTGGACGAGGCGGGGCTGAACGTGACGTCGATTCTCGTCCGAACCTGCACGGGCTGGCCCTTCAGCAACGTTGGTTGATAAGTCCACTGCTTTACCGTGTTGAGAGCCGCGCCGATCAGGAATGGATTGCCGCTCACGACGGACAGTCCTGCGATCGAACCGCCTTCCGATATCAAGGCTTCGAGACTTACCGTGCCTGCGACGCGAAGCCGGCGGGCCAAGGTGGGATAAGCCGGCTGTGGTTTGGTGATCAGCTTGGCTTGCTGTACGCGTCCGCCAATCGTCAACGCTTTCGGCGCGCCAACCTTCGGAGCCAGCGGCTCACCCAAAGTCATCTCGATCGCTGAACCGTCGAAGGCTAAAGCGCCTCTCACCACCGGCGTGAACAGTCCATCGGGCGCGAACTGCAAATAGGCGCGGAACGCCTCTACGGCCGCCGAGGGCAAAACGGCCTTGCCATCGTCGGTCACGCGCGCCTGCGAACACAAAGCGCTCGCGTATTGAAACTGAACCTCGGGAACCGTCGGGGCGGCTGCGGCCGCTTTCGCCAGCTCATTTGCTGCGGCGTCCGGCCGGCCGGAACTGAGTAACATTCCGCCGAACGTGTAGTAATACTGCGGCGCCTTCGCGGCGTCGAGTTTGGCCGCCTTTTCAATCTCCGGCTGCATCTCGTCCATACGTCCGGATGCCGCTAGCGCCAGCGCGTACCCGTTGTGATACCCCGCGTCGTCCGGTGTCAGTTCCACCGCTTTGGCATAAGCGTCCAGCGCATTCCGCAACGCCCGGTCCGATTCCGCGGCGCGCGCCGACCGCGCCATTCCGTAATACGCTTCGCCCAACCTGGCCCAGGGGGCGCCCTGTTTCGGATCTAACTGCGTAACTTGAGTCAAATCTTTGACTGCTTCCTGCCACTGGTGATCCTGAATGGCTAAAACACCCTCCAGAAACGAGTGATAGGCCTGAATGCTGGAATCCGCGGGCGCAGCGTCCTGGGGAAAAGCCCCAGGCGCGAATGACAACGTCAACACCGCAAGGTTACGAAACTTCATCTGCTTACATTATGCGGGACCGGCGTGTTGCGCGCGGCAGGCATCGCGAAAAATGGCTCCGTAGTCATGCCGAAACAGTCAGCAGACTGTCGTTGGGATAGTGATGGTCGACGTTTTCGGGCGTGATCACCTGATGCCCGATGAATACCGCCGGCGGAACGGCCTTACGCGCCAGAATATCCAGCGCCAGGCGAATCAGGCCGTCGCCGTATTTTTCCGGAAAGAAGGCGACCGACGCGATCAGCCGCGTTTGTGGCGTGCGCAGTTCCGTGCGCGCTTCGGGCTCCGCATTGTGACCCACGATCGCGCACTCAGACGCCCGGCCCGCCTCCTGAAAGGCGCGCAACGCGCCAAGCGCGCTCGAGTCGTTCGCAGCCCCCACCAGCACGTGTTTGGCTTTGGACTCGCGCAGGTGTTTGCGTACGCGTTCCAACGCAGTCTGAAACTGCCCGTCGCCATCCAGCGAAACCGTGCGGCAGCGCTCCGTCAGCCGGATAATTTCCGCAATACCGGCCGACATGCCGCGCATGCGCGCCTTGGGGAGCGAACCCGCGCGATGTAGCTCGATCAGCAGCACCTCATCCACTTCCCCGCCCCAATGGCGCTTCGCCCAGCGCCCTAAGTGGTGGCCGCCCATCAAACCCGCCTGATAGTTATTGGCGCCGAAGTAAGTAGCGCCGGGATGCGGGATATCGATGGCGATGAATGGAATGGCCGCCTGCATGTATTTCGACCCAATCGCGGGCGCAATCATCTCGTCAGTCTGAAACTCGATGATCAAGTCGACCTGTTCTTTGATCAGGTAATCAGCGGTGCGCAAAGCGATCTTAGGCTGATAGCGATTATCTACCACCAGTAACTCGATATGCTCGCGCTCCGCCGCACGCGCCAGCCCCAGGCGAACCTCACGATCAAACGACGTATCCTGCCCCTGAGCGGCATAGCCGATGCGGTACAAGCGGCGGCGGCGCACTTCGCTCGCCAGCCGGTAGTGATTCTCGCCCACCTTGTCCAGAAAACCGCATTGATGCAGCGTGTAGAGCAGGCGAAAACACATGCCCTTGTTGAAGCCCGTCCGCTCCACCACGTCGCGCAATCGCAGCACATCGCCCGCCGCCTGGAACGACTCCAGCACCCGCGCCGCATGCACCAGCGACTTCACCATGTAGCGCGTATGGTTGGAATTCTTCACCCGAACCCTTTAGACCTTAATGGACCTGAACAGGAAATGACATTCTAGGCGCCTCCTGAGTCAATTCACAAGGGTGGCGCCGATGAGCTCATCAACGGCGCCGTTCGCTTCTCAATTCTGACTTCCATCCGCAAACGGATCAGCGGCGGAGCCGCTGCTAGAAGTACAGCTTCATGCTCAATTGAATCAAGCGAGGAGAGCCAAAGCCTGTAATCTGGGCAAAGGTTGCGCTGTTTATAGCGGACGATGGCGCGTTCCAGTTCGCGTGGTTCATGATGTTGAAGAACTCTCCGCGAACTTCTAATTTCCAGCGCTCCCGGTAGCGGAAATTGCGGCTCACCGACATGTCCCACGTAATCGACCCTGGGGCATGAAAGATATCGCGGCCCGCATTCCCAAATGTTCCAGGAGCCTGACAATAGGGGTTCCCGGCGTATTGCGCCAACGCGCAGCTGCCGGCGAACGCCGCTGGATTAAACCACGAAACCAGCGTGTGCGGAAGCGAAGCAACGCCGGGTACAACATTCGGCCTGTCGCTGCCTTCACCCGTCAACGAAACGTCGGTGCCGTCGGTGACTGAGAACGGCTGGCCCGATTGCAGAGTAACAATCGGCGCCACCTGCCACCCGGTCGTGATCGCATGCAGCGCGCCGCTGCCGAAACCGCCGGTGGTCGCTACCAACGAGGTATTGAAGATGTTGCGCCGGTCGAAATTGCAATCGGCTCTCTCTGCGTTGCGATTATTCGGGTTCTGGTAGTTGTTGCCGGCCAGCTCACCGCCGAAATCCACTGTGCTGATGCAGTGCGATCGCGTGTAATTTGCCAGCCACGTAAAGCCATTCGAGAAGCGGTGCTCCAGCTTCAGCAGCAGGCCGTTGTAACTCGAGGTCGCGCCCGCGTCAGTCTGGTCGATAGCCGAATAGAATGCGCCTTGCGTTGGATTCAACAGAGTCAAAAAACGGCGCTGCGGCTCGTTAGACGTGGTTGCGGTCGGGCTCGGCTGAGGCACGTTGATGTCGTTGGACCCCAATATATGCACCGTGTGATTGCCTATGTAAGTGGCCGTTGCCAACCAGTTTTTCGCCACTTCACGTTGATAACTTACGTTCCACTGAACGATGTACTCTACCGGTACATCTGGCGGAATGCTTACGTAAGTGCCCTGAGCGGGGAAGATCGAGGCGCCCGGAAATGGATCGCCAGGAACGCCAGTAGGCGAAACGTAACCAAGCCACGGATTGGAGAACGGACCAGCGTTGGTGCCCAACGCCACGGAGGAGGCATACGGCGGATTCGTCGTCCAGCGCTCTGGATAGAACAGCTCCGGGTTATCGTGCAGTACGCCGAAACCTGCGCGGATCGTCTGCTTGCCATCGCCCTTCGGATCGAAAACAATGCCAATGCGCGGAGAGAAGTCGGCCCAGGAGCTATTCGCAAACGCGCAGCCGTTCGGATTTGCAGCATCGTGACCAAACAACAGACCGGCGGGCGCATTGGGGTAAGCGGGACTGTGGTAACCGGCAAGATACTGGGAAAGCAGGAACTGGTTACCCCGGCACTGTTTGTCATAAGCGGGCTGGAAGGGTTCCCAGCGCAAGCCCAAATTCATCGTAAGTCGCGGGCTCACGCGCCACGTGTCCTGCCCATAAAAAGCGAAGACCGTTTGACGCATGTAATCGGAAAGCGCGTTGCCGTCGGTAAGTCCGTTGAGTTTGCCGAGTTCCAGATCGGCGAGTGAGTCGCCCGTATTCGCCGTAGTGCTGCCGGTGAACGTCCACTGCCCGTTGGCCTGCTGGTTATTCAACGAGTTGAACTGCTCCCGGCGTCCGTCGAAACCAAATCCTAACTGGTGCTTGCCTTTAGTGAGCGAAAAATCGTCCGACAGCTGATAATTATTGACGTCGAAATAACCCGGCGCACAGGTACCGCAAGCTACGTTGAAGTAGTTAGTTACGGTAATCTGCATGTAAGTGTCCGGCATGTTGTCCGCAAAGTTGATGCCGAGCGATTGCGGACCAAACAGATTCGGCGCGGAGCCGCGGTTGTCCGCACGACGGTCAAAAGTAGCGTGGAACGCGTTTACCATCGTCGGGCTAAGCGTATACGTATCACCGATAGTAACGGTGATCGAGTTGTCCTTGTTACCCGGATTCGGTCCCGTCGTAAGCACGTTGCTGCCGTTGAAGAACGCCTGGGCCGTGTAGTTATAGTTGTAAAGACGGCCGTAGAGCGAGTGCTTCTCGTTGATCACGTAGTCGATGCGGCTGATATATTGCCAGTCCGGATTATTCGCGGGCTGGCCATAAAGAAGCAAGCCGCACGGGTCCGCCGACGTGGGGACATACTTACTCAGTAATTTCACCGCCGCGGGATCGAACCTGCTCGTGGGAATGATGTTCCCCGGAAACGGCTGGCCAGTGGATGGATCCTTCAACGTAATTGCCTTCGATTGGCAACCACCCGAGCTTGTGGCGGCATCCTCAACCGAAAAGTTGCCTTGCAGCGTCAACGCCGTTGGGACGTGTGCCGTAGTCTGGCCCGGATTGCTTCTTTGCACCGTCTGCTGATATCCGCCGAAAAAGAACAGTTTGTCCCGAATAATGCGGCCGCCGGCGGTGCCGCCAAACTGGTTGCGCTTCAGCGAATCGCGCTGGGGTTGCGACACCGAACCACTCACCTGCACCAGACCTTTGGGACGGGCATTCAGTTCGTAATTGCGGAAAAATTCAAACAGGTCGCCATGGAAAGCGTTCGTGCCCGACTTAGTGACTACGTTGACCACGCCGCCCGGATGTAATCCGAACTGAGCTTGCATGGCGTTGGTTTGTACGCTGAACTCCTGCACCGCATCCGGGAAAGGAATCGGCAGATTGACGTTACTAAACGAGTCGTTGTTATCGCCGCCGTCCAGCAGGTAATTTACGCCATTCGCCTGTCCGCCGGCAACGGAAAATGTGCCGGATCCGTTGGAGCCCTGGATGTTCTTGCTTCCCGTCAAGTCGCCGCCCGGCGTCGTCGTAGCGCCGCCCACCAGTGTTAGCAACTGCGTCAGGTTGCGTCCGTTCAAGGGGAGGTCGACGATCTTCCGTTGCTCAATGACCTGCGCGATCGCCGTATCTTTTGTTTCCACCATTGATGCGTCTGCGGACACCTCGATGGTCTCTGTGACTGAGCCAACGCTCAATACAACATTGATCTCGACCGTACGTCCAACTTCCAGCACAATGCCCGTCTGCCGGTAATCTTTGAAGCCTTGCATCTTAACTTCAAGCGCGTAAGGCCCCGGGGGAAGATTACCCATTTGGTAGCGCCCCTGCGCGTCGGTAATTCCATCGCGCCGCGCCTGCGTCTCCGTTTGCGTCAATGTTACCGGGACGCCAGGGATTACCTTGCCCGAAGAATCCGAGACCACGCCATCGACTTCCGCCACGGCGACCGCCTGCGCGCGCAGGCCATAAGGCGTAAGCAACACCAACCCGGCGGCCAACACAAGCGCAGCCGCAGACTTCAAACGATCGACAAAGATCATAAGACTACCCCGAAACTCCTTTAGGAGGATTTTCTACCGGATCCGTCAACTTTGCAACAACTTTCTGCTCTTAGGTCGATTTGCGGCAAAAGTTAACGCCGCCCACAATTCCGCCAAAACCCGTGATAGTTAGCGCTAAAGTGACACACATTTCCCCCAAAACCCGGCGGAACGTTTTTACGTTTGGTGAATCTTTCAGTCAGCATCGTTTAGAAAAACTAAACGGATGATTTTAAAGCGTCAAACGATGCTCCCGATGTCCCGGTAGGCTACTTTCCATACGGCGTCTCCGTTTTTCCCGAGGTTTCCGCCGGTATCGAAAACGATCCAACGGGGTCCGGACGTGCTGGATCGAATCCCGGCAGATCCACCAGGTGATCCACCAGCGGCGATTTCGCGTCTTTGAGCGCCTGCGCCACGCATTTGGCTAACTCGTAGCTGCCGTAGTTATCATGGTGCGTCGTATCTTTGCCGGCGAATGCTAAGTGAGCGTCCGCCGGCCCCAATGCTTCGTAAAACAGCTTACTCATTGCGTTTAGGTCCACCAGCGCAACGTGTTCCTCCGCGGCTACCTCACGGACGGCCTCGGGATAGTCTCCCAAACTATTTACAACCTTGCCGTCCGAACCAAAAGTAAGCCGGTTCATCGAAGTGACGACAATCGGAGTCACTCCCCGCTCGCGTGCTTCATTCACCATGCGCTTCAAATCGGCTTTGTAAGTGGTCATTGCGCCCACGCCTTCGCCCTTTTCCTTTTGATCGTTGTGCCCCATCTGGATGAGCATGAAGTCGCCCCGCCTGACTACGCTCATCACCTTCGCCCAGCGGCGCTCTCCAATGAAACTTCGTAGCGACTCGCCCGATTCGCCATGGTTCGCCACGCCAATGTCAGGCTTGAAAAATGCGGTAATCATCTGGCCCCAACTGTTAAAAGGTTCGAGCGGCTGATCGGTGGAGGTGGAATCGCCCACGATAAAAAGCGTCGGCAGTTCATCGGTCTTTTCGATATCGATTGCCACCGCGCCAGGCCTCTGATTCGTGAACTCAAGGGTCAGTTTGTCGTCCCACGCCCATGCTTCCGAGCCTTTTTCGCGGTCTTTCAAACGTACTTCTCCGCCTCCTGCAATCCGCGGCCGGCGCACATTCACGATAAACGTGCGCGAAACAAACTGCCCCGGCTGCGTATCGACGCGCTCCAGCATCAAGCGTCGCAGTTCCGCCTTCACCGTCGTACTCGTCGCCTCCGCAGCATCGCCAAACTTCACCGTCACCCGGTAATTGCCCTCTTCGGGCACACGAACCGAAAAGTAGTACGGCGGGGCGCCGAAGGCGGATTTCTCGTAACCAACACCGGCGGACTCTGTGTAACTCGCGGCGTGAGAGGGTGTGGCAAGGTCAAACTGTTGCTGGAAACGAGGCTGCGCGGACAGAATCGGCGCGACTGACATCATCCCTACCGCGCGCCAGAGCCACATGGCGGATCATTATAGCCTCTCGCAGTTTGCGCGTGCTGTTCCGCGATGAAAAACGCATGTACAATGGCCGCCCAAGAAAGCACGTCGATAACCTCGGTTCTAGCCTCCTGCAGTTTTGCATTACAAAACACAGACGCAGGGCAATGTCCTCAGCATCGTCGAAACGCCAAAGCTGGTGGGCGGAAACGCCAGTGGTGCGCATCGTATACGCCGCGTGGCGCCGGATCGCCCCGCCGAAACCAACCCCGGTTACGAAGGCGCGCAGCGGCCAGACTCAGGCGCTTTTCACGATTGGACGCCAACCGGCCTCACAGCGCATGATGAGAGTGTGGAAGTGTACAGCAATTGTGGCGAGGTAACCTTGTCTCTCAACGGTAAATCGCTCGGCGCGCAAAACCTGCCCCCAGACGCGGCGCCGCGCGCATGGCATGTGGCCTTTGAGTCCGGCGCAAATGCCGCGGCATGCAAGGAAGGTCCGCGCGAGGAGTTGCGCACCGCGAACAAGGCGTCGAAAATCACGCTCAGCGTAGATCGCTCCCGCATCCGCAACGATTCGGATGACGTCGCCTACGTCACTGCATCGGTGACCGACGATTTCGGCTTAATCGTGCCGCAATCCGCCGCGTCTATGACGTTTCGAATCATGGGCGCTGGCATGATCGCCGCCGTAGACAGCGCGGACAATACCAGCCATGAGCCGTTTCAGTCCAACTCCCGCCATGCGTACGATGGGTCGTGCGTAGCGGTCATCCGGGCGTCAGTCGCGGGGAAAATCGCCGTCACTGCATCCGCGCCCGGACTCTCCTCCGCCACCGTATCCATCGAGGCGCAATCGAAATGAAGAACCATCTGACCGTATTACTGGTTGTCTGCGCCGGCGCGCACGCCGCTGAAATCTCCGCCAACACCTTTGGCGCACGCGGCGACGGTAAAACCGTAAACACCGC